>JAVHPS010000052.1:0-12257 GCA_036170715.1 Rhodoferax sp.
CTATTACGTCTTCAACAAACTCGCCAAGGGTCTGATTGGCAGCAACAACGTCGACTCCAACTCGCGCCTGTGCATGAGCAGCGCGGTGGCGGGTTACAAGCAAACGCTGGGCATGGACGCGCCCCCCACCTGCTATGACGATGTCAACCACGCCGGCACGATCTTCATCGCCGGGGCCAACCCCGCCTATGCACACCCAATTTTGTTCCGGCGCATCGAAGACGCACGCCGCGCCAACCCGCAGCTGAAAATCATCGTGGCCGACCCGCGGCGCACCGACACCGCCGACGTGGCCGACCTGCACCTGCCGATCTTGCCCGGCACCGACGTGATGCTGTTCAACGGCATGCTGCACCTGATGCTGTGGGAGGGCTGGGTCGATCAGGCTTTCATCGCCGCCCACACCAGCGGCTTTGACGCGTTAAAAACCTTGGTGCGCGACTGCACCCCGGCGCTGGTGACGCAAGTCTGCGGCATCTCCCAACCCGCCCTGTTGCAAGCGGCGCAATGGTTTGCGGGTGTGTCACCACAGGCTGCTGCGCAAGCTGATTCGCCCCCGCCCCAGCGCCGCCCCACGCTCAGCCTGTACTGCCAGGGTTTGAACCAGTCCAGCAGCGGCACCGCCAAAAACACCTCTCTCATCAACCTGCACCTGGCCACCGGACAAATCGGCAAACCCGGGGCCGGGCCGTTTTCGCTCACCGGCCAGCCCAACGCCATGGGCGGACGCGAGGTCGGCGGCATGGCCAATTTGCTCAGCGGCCACCGTGACCTGAGCAACCCAGCACACCGCGGCGAAGTGGCCGCGTTGTGGGGTGTGCCCGACGTGCCCGCCCAGCCTGGCAAAACGGCGGTGGAGATGTTTCAAGCCGCTGCCGATGGCGAGATCAAAGCACTGTGGATTGCCTGCACCAACCCGGCGCAAAGCCTGCCCGATCAGGCCACGGTGCGCCGGGCGCTGCAACGCGCCGACTTTGTGGTGCTGCAAGAAGCCTTTGCCCACACCGCCACCGCTGCCTTTGCCGACTTGCTGCTGCCCGCCACCACCTGGGGTGAAAAAGACGGCACGGTGACCAACTCAGAGCGCTGCATCAGCCGCGTGCGCGCTGCTGTGCCCGCCGCTGGCCAGGCGCGGCATGACTGGCAGATTGCCACCGACTTGGCGCAGCGGCTGGAGATGCTGTTGCCAGCGCGCACGTCCCCTGTGCCCACCAGCGGGTGCGCGCGCAGCACGCGGTTCCCCTACACCACGCCCGAGTCGATCTGGAACGCGCACCGCGAAGCCACCCGTGGCCGCGATCTGGACATCACCGGCATGAGCTACGCCCTGCTCGAAGCCGGGCCGCAACAATGGCCCCTGAAAGAAGGCCAAAGCAAGGGCCAGGCCAGGCTCTACACCGACGCCATCTTCCCCACGCCGGACGGCAACGCCCGCTTTGTCGCCACGCCTTACCAGCCAGTGGCCGAGCCGCGCAGCGCACGCTACCCGTTTTCACTCACCACCGGGCGTCTGCGCGACCAGTGGCACGGCATGAGCCGCACCGGTACGCTGGGACATTTGTTCGGCCACGCAAGCGAACCCGCCGTGAACCTGAATCCACAGGACATGGCCCGGTTGCAGTTGCAAACCGGTGACCTGGTGCACGTGACCAGCGCCCGCGCCAGCATCATCGTGCCGGTGCAGCCCAGCCCTGAAATGGCCGTCAACCAGGCTTTTTTGGCAATGCATTGGGGCGAGGAGTTTTTGAGTGGCAGCAGCGCCACCGGCCAGCGCCTGAGCGGTGTCAACGCCCTGACCACACCGGTGTTTTGCCCGGACTCCAAGCAACCCGAGTTCAAACACAGTGCCGTCAAGCTCCTCAAGGCCGACTTGCCCTGGAGCCTGCTGGCGCTAGCCTGGTTGCCCGAAGGCAGCCGTTTGCAGGTGCAAGCCGATCTGCAAGCGCTGCTGTGCGAGTTCGCCTTTGCCAGCTGCGTGCCATTTTCCAACGGGGTCAGTGGCGCAGCAGAACGCAGTGGCCTGCAATTGCGCGCCGCGCACCATGAGCCGGTGGCCGATGCGCTGCTGCAAGCCATTGAGGCCCATCTGGGCCTGGACAGCGCCCAGGTGCTGCGCTACCGCGACCCCAAACGCGGCCAGCGCCGCAGCATCCGCCTGACCGAAGAAGACCAGCAAACGTCACTGGACGCTTTCTTGCTGGCAGGCGACACCCGCGCCCAGCAGTGGATCAGCCCGCTGCTGAAAGACCACCTGCCTGCACACGCCTACGGTCGCGCGCTGTTGATGCCCGGGGCTACGCCACCGATGCCGGTGGTGTCACGCGGCAAACCCGTGTGCACCTGCTTGAACGTGACCGACCTGGCCATCAACGCCCATCTGGCCAACTGCACCGGCTCGCAGGCCGCCCCAGACAGCCGCAGCTACACCGGTGCACTGGCCTCACTGCAAGCCACGCTGCACTGCGGCACGCAATGTGGCTCGTGTGTGCCGCAGCTGCAACGCCTGGTGCGTGCAGCCCTGCCCACCGCCGCCGTGGCATAAGCTCATCACTTAAAGTCATCAAGGCTCAAGGACAATCGACACCCATGAGCATCGCCCACTACATCAAGGACATCGGCCGCGGCAAAGAAGGTGCGCGCCATTTGAACCGTGCGCACGCCGCCGACCTGTTTGGCCAGGTGCTCGACGGCACAGTGACCGATCTGGAAGTGGGTGCGTTTTGCATCGCCATGCGCATCAAGGGCGAAACCCCGCAGGAGATGGCCGGTTTTCTGGATGCCACCCGTGCGCGCCTGTGCACCATCCCCACCCACGGTTGCCCCACGGTGGTGCTGCCCAGCTACAACGGCGCACGCAAATTGCCGCTGTTGACCCCGCTGCTGGGGCTGCTGCTGGCGCGCCAGGGGCTGGCGGTGGTGGTGCACGGCTGCGTCACCGAAGACACCCGGGTTTCAACACAAAATGTGCTTCTAGCCCTTGATATAAAAGCACAAACCGCTATTAATAATATAGCTACTGGTGAACTGCAATTTATCCCTACCGCGCTGCTGTGCCCGGGACTGGCGCAGCTTTTGGCGGTGCGCCGCGTGGTGGGGCTGCGTAACTCGGCACACAGCCTGGTCAAGCTGCTGAACCCGTGCAATGGCCCGGCCATCGTGGTGGGCAGCTACACCCACCCGGAGTACGCTGTGGCCATGGCCGACACCCAGACCTTGACGCACGCCAGCGCCCTGCTGCTGCGCGGAACGGAGGGCGAACCCGTGGCTGACCCACGCCGAACACCGGCCATGGATGCCATTCACGCCGGCGTGTGCACGCGGGTGCAGCAAGCACAAACGGGCTCCCTGGCGCAGTTGCCCGATTTGCCCGCGCCCGATGCCGCCAGCACGGCCAGCTGGACACGCGCGGTACTGGACGGAAAATTGCCCGTGCCGGAACCCATCGCCCAGCAGGTGGCACACATCGTGCATCTGTCAACCCAAATGAGGACGACACCATGACACAACCCAACACACCCGCGTCCGGCCCGCAAAGCATGGGCCATGTGATTACCCATGACACCGCGCCGGCGCAGCGCACGCTCACCAGCGCCGGCCATTGCACCTTGGTGGGTGCCGGCCCGGGCGACCCGGAGCTGTTGACCGTCAAGGCGGTCAAAGCCATTCAAGCCGCCACCCTGCTGCTGGTCGATGACCTGGTCAGTGATGCGGTGGTGGCATTGGCCACCCCCGGTGCGCGCGTGATCCACGTCGGCAAGCGTGGCGGCTGCCTGTCCACACCGCAGGCGTTCATTGAAAAACTCATTCTGATGGCGGTGCGCGAAGGCGAGCAGGTGGTGCGCCTCAAAGGGGGCGACCCGTTTGTCTTTGGGCGCGGCGGCGAAGAGGTGGAACACCTGCAGGCCGCGGGCATCAGCGTGAGCGTGGTCAACGGCATCACCGCCGGACTGGCTGCCGTCACCTCCCTGGGCGTGCCGCTGACGCACCGCACGCACGCGCACGGCGTGGTGTTCATTACAGGACACGCCAAGCCGGGTGATGCGGGTACCGACTGGCAGGCGTTGGCGCGCACGGCGCACAGCGCCAAATTGACGCTGGTGATCTACATGGGCGTGCACGGTGCGCGGCAGATTCAGGCAGATTTGCTGCAAGGCTTACCGGCCAGCACGCCAGTGGCCATCATCGAAAACGCCAGTCTGACGCAACAACGCCACGCCGTCTGCACCCTGGCTGACCTGGGTTACACCCTGGCCCAGGAGCAGCTCGGCAGCCCGAGCGTGATCGTGGTCGGCAACGTGCTGGAAGGCTTGCTGGCGCTGAACATGTCGCAAAATTCGCACACACCGCCACAATTTGCGATCGCCTGACGCTCAGGCCGGCCCTCCAAATCGCTATAATCCTTGTCTTTGCTGGCAAACCCCCGCTGCCTGATCAACTTTAAAGCGGGGAAAATCGCAGACCAGTCTTCAAACGGCCCGATCTTCCTTTGACAGACAGCTGCACATTCTGGACAACATTACGTAATGACAACGATCCGTGTAAAAGAAAACGAACCCTTTGATGTCGCACTGCGCCGCTTCAAACGCACCATTGAAAAACTCGGTCTGCTGACTGACCTGCGTGCCCGTGAGTTTTATGAAAAACCCACCGCCGAGCGCAAACGCAAGAAAGCTGCCGCTGTCAAGCGCAACTACAAACGTATCCGCGCCATGCAATTGCCCAAGAAACTGTTCTAAACCGGTTTCTCTCGGTAGGCTTCACAGCCTCACCCAACAAGCTCGCCGGGGACGCTCAGGCGGGCTTTTTTTATGCCCTAACCCGTCACAGGAGAATTCAAAATGTCACTGAAAGACCAAATTACCGAAGACATGAAAAACGCCATGCGCGCCAAAGACAGCGACCGCTTGGGCACGATTCGCCTGCTGCTGGCGGCGGTCAAACAAAAAGAAGTGGATGAGCGTGTGGTGGTGGACGATGTCACTTTGGTGGCCATTGTGGACAAGCTCATCAAGCAGCGCAAAGACTCAGTTGCGGCCTACACCCAGGCCCAACGCATGGATTTGGCAGACAAGGAAAGCGCCGAGATCAAGGTGCTTGAAGCCTACCTGCCCCAGCGTCTGAGCGCCGCTGAAGTCACCGCTGCCGTGCAGGCCATCGTCACCAGCCTGGATGCCAAAGGCCCGGCCGACATGGGCCGTGTCATGGGCGTGGTCAAGACCCAGCTGGCCGGCAAGGCCGACATGGGGCTGGTATCACAAGCGGTCAAGGCGGCACTGGCCGGCTGACACACGGCCCAGCCATGCCCCAACCACTGCGCTACACCCTGCTGTCGCTGCGGGAACTGCTGGTTTCCGCCGGCCCGGTGCTGGCGTTGGCAGCAGGTTTGCTGTTGCTGGCCTATGTGTGGCTTGACCCTACACCCCCCCGACAAGTCACGCTGGCCACGGGGCCGGCGCAAAGTGCCTACGATGAATTTGGCAAACGCTATGCCAGTGCACTGAAAGCATTTGGCATTGAAGTCCAGCTGATCCCATCCGAAGGCGCGGCACAAAACCTGCAGTGGCTCAACCAGGGCAAAGTTGACTTGGGCTTTGTGCAAGGTGGCAATGCGCAACCTGCCACTGAAAACGCCCCCCATCTGCAGTCACTGGGCAGCCTGTTTGTGGAGCCATTGTGGTTGTTTTACCGCAGTGATGTCCCCTTGAATGCCTTGACCGATGTCAGTCACCTGCGCCTGAATGTGGGCACACCGGGCAGCGGCGTGCCGCACCTGATGGAGCGGCTGTTTGACCTGAACCACATGGATCCGGCCAGCTTGCAACTGACGCATTGGGGGCAAACCCCGGCCACGGTGGCGTTTTTGAACGGTGAGCTCGATGCCCTGCTGTTTGCCTCTGCGCCAGAGTCACAGATGGTCCAAATGCTGCTGCAAACACCGGGTGTGAAGTTGATGAATTTTGCCCAGAGCGAGGCTTATTCCCGACGCTTCTCGTTTCTGACACCCGTTACCTTGCCGCGTGGCGTGGTCGACCTGGCCAGCGACATCCCGCCGCAAGAAGTCAAGCTGATCGCCACCACCACCACGCTGCTGGCCCAGCCCCATGTGCACCCGGCCCTGTTGCAGTTGTTTTCGCAAACTGCGCTGGGCTTGCACGGGCAAGCGGGCTGGTTCAGCAAAGTGCGCGAGTTTCCAAGCGTCTCGCACACCGAGTTTGAAGTGTCTGAAGAGGCCCAGCGCGTCATCAGCAATGGCCTTCCGCTGCTGCAACGTTACTTGCCATTTGCCTACGCCAACCTGATTGAGCGCATGTGGCTAGCCCTGGGGATTATTCTGGCGGTGCTGCTGCCCTTGAGCCGGATCGTGCCACCGCTGTACCAGTTCAGGATTCGGTCACGGGTGTTTCGCTGGTATGGGCAACTGCGGGAAATTGAAACGCGCGCCAGTGCACAGACTCAACCCATGCCCTCCTTGCTGGAGGAACTCAGTGAGCTGGAACAACGTGTCGGCCAGATCAGCGTGCCGTTGTCGTATGCCGATGAGTTATATGCCCTGCGCAACTACATTGAACTGGTGCGGCAAAAACTCACCCAAGCCTGAGATCCAGACTGTTGGCCATGGCGGTGTGCAACACACTATCGAGGGCATCTTCAACCATGGGCTGCGCAGACAGCAGCTTGAGCGCCCCCACCTGGCTCAGGCGCAGCAACATGCGTTTGGTCATCGACTGCGTTTTCCCTTGGACATTGGTGAACAAGTACATGGTTTTTTGTGGGCTGATCCACGTCAGTTGCGTGCGCGACCACACCAGGTTGACGCGCAACTCGACCCAGCAGCCAATGTTCAAGGCATCCAGCACCAGTTCGTGCTCAACCAGGGTTCCCGGTGTGACCACCGAGCGGTTTCCTGCCATCAAGTCCGGGTTGCGCTCCAGATCGTCCGGCAACGCCATCAACCCCGAAACACGGGCTTCGTCGGGGGCCACCCAACTGTCAGTTTCAACCGCCAGCGATACCGCCACCTGGGGCCGCTTTGGCGACACCCGCTGCTCAGGTTTTTGATCAAAAGCCTGTTGATGCAACCGCATCAAGACATCAAAAAACAAACTGGTTTTTGTGGCCGGGTAGTCAATCAGGCGCAAGCCCTCGCGCAGGCAAACCAACAATCGGGGTACTAATTTGGTCAACCGGTCAAGGTTAGCGACAGTGAGCGCGGGTTGGGCACTCCACAACAACATGGCCACCAGCGCCTTGTAGCCGCCTGGATCAGGGCTGCCTTTGGTGTTGTTGAGTTGCGCACTGGCCATGACTTGGGCCCAGGGGCCCAACAGAAAATCAACCACACTCTGCGGCATTTTCTGCAACTCGACGTTGGCACGCATGTCTGCCGCCATTTGACTGGCCAGCAGATGACGATCCTCCGCCAACTTCAGCACCACCTTGGCCTGATCGGTTTGTGGCGACGTGCTTTCGCTGATACCACAGAGTTCCCACTCCAGCTCCAGGCTGGCCAAGGCCACCGCAAAAGGCGCGGCACTGTCCACGTTGAGTGTGGACAGTGGGCTGACAAAACGCTCCAGCGATGCCAGAAAGGCGATGAACAGGGACTCATCGGGCGAACCGAAGGCCAAGCCATGCTCAGCAATCTGTTGCAGCAGACGACGTGCCGGATGCTGCTTGTCGCTGAAAAAACGAACATCCACGCGCACCAGACGCAGCAAAGCAGGCTCCAGCCGTGCCAACACCAGGCGCACCGGTTCGAGCAGGCGCGGGTCTTGAATCAGGTTGTCAATCATCAAGGCCACCACTTCAAGGCTCAACACCTGGGCCATGCCTTTGGCTTGATCGATGAATTGCTCGCGCAACGCCAAATCAACCCCGCCCCCCGCACCGATGGCACTGGGGCGCTGCGTCAGGCGCTGCAACAACTGCGCCTGGTCAACCGGCTGCATGTCCTGCAGCGCCTCAAAAGCCGCAGGCAACGTCGCTTCAAAATCGGTTGACGGCGCTTGCTCTTCTGGCGGCTCTTCAAACTCACGGGCGAATTGAAGCGCAAAAGAATCTTTGTTGCTGGTGGGTGCAACGTGCACCGTGGCATCGGGTTGCTGCGCTTGAACCAAACTGGATGCGGGGTCTAATTCTTTGGCCATCAAACGACGCAAGCGCCCCAAGGTCAGAGCCGTAGGGCGATGCTGAGGACTCCACGCGGGCCGTGTCGTCTGACCCACCACGATTTTTTGTGCGGTGCCGGCAACAGGTTTTTGAAGCACTACAAAAACAGCCGGTTGCACCCCCTGGCTTTGCAATTGCAACAACCAGAGGCGGTAAATTTCACTCAAGCCATCGCCCAATGGCGAGGCCATGTGCTCCAGCCAGACCGATCGCACACTGGCGGGCATCTTCAGATGTGTCATGAGTTCTTCCAGCGCCAGCACATAGGCATCAGGCCGCAACGGATTACGTGCCGCTGATACCTGGCGCAAACCCTGCAACGCGCACACGTAGGGATTGAGCTCGGTCAGTACGTGGTGCGTATTCAACAGCACCTGCTGCACGGCACGGGCGATCACCACGCGCTCTTGCACCTGGTCTTCATCCATCATCTCCAGCTGCTCCATGCGCAGCCCCCGGGTAGACACTTCACCCAACCTGGTCTGAGGCGCGTTGTGTCTGGCAAAAACCCCCTCTAGCACCTTGGGGTATTGCGCGCACAAACTGGCAGCATGGGTATCCAGCAGCTTGACACACAAACCGAGCTGATCACGCTCCAAGGAATTACGCATGTGCACAGCATCGTCATGCATGGACTGGCGCGCCAGCCCCAGCACGCTGGCCAGCAACGCATCGCCACCCGCAGCGGCCTGCGCCAGAAACGCCTTGTAGCGCGCGAGATGGGGTCCAGACAATTCAGCCATGGTCAACAAAACGGTGCAATGTTCAGCGCCCTACTTCAAGGCTTTGAAGCGCATGCGGTGCGGGCGTGCGCCTTCTTCACCCAAACGGCGTTTCTTGTCTTCTTCATAATCATGGTAATTGCCATCATAGAAAGTCCAATGGCTGTCACCTTCACAGGCCAGGATATGGGTGGCAATACGATCCAAAAACCAGCGGTCATGGCTGATCACCATGATGGAGCCGGCAAATTCCAGCAAGGCATCTTCCAGCGCACGCAGGGTTTCCACATCGAGGTCGTTGGACGGCTCGTCGAGCATCAACACGTTGCCGCCCGCAATCAGCGTTTTGGCCAAATGCAAGCGCCCGCGTTCACCACCCGAGAGCGTGCCCACACGCTTTTGTTGGTCAGCCCCGTTGAAATTGAAGCGCCCACAATAAGCGCGGCTGGCCATGGTGAACTTGCCGATATTGATCATGTCCAAGCCACCTGACACGTCTTCCCAGACGGTTTTTTCATTGCTCAAGTCATCGCGGTGCTGATCCACAAACGCCATTTTGGCGGTGGCCCCAATCTTGACTTCGCCGCTGTCAGGTTGCTGTTGACCCGCAATCATGCGAAACAGTGTGGACTTGCCCGCGCCATTGGGCCCAATGATGCCCACAATGGCACCGGCAGGCACTTTAAAGCTCAGGTTGTCAATCAGCATGCGGTCGCCAAACGACTTGCTGACATTGATGAATTCAATCACTTCATTGCCCAGGCGCTCGGCCACCGGGATGAAGATTTCATTGGTTTCGTTGCGCTTTTGGTACTCAAAGTCAGACAGTTCCTCAAAGCGTGCCAGACGCGCCTTGCTCTTGGCCTGACGCGCCTTGGGGTTTTGGCGCGACCACTCCAGCTCCTTCTTCAGCGTCTTGGCGCGTGACTCTTCACCCTTCTTTTCTTGCTCCAGACGCGCCTGCTTTTGCTCCATCCACGAGCTGTAATTGCCCTTGTACGGAATGCCCGCACCACGGTCAAGTTCCAGAATCCACTCGGCAGCGTTGTCCAGGAAATAACGATCGTGGGTGATCGCCACCACGGTGCCGCTGTAACGCTGCAAAAACTGCTCCAGCCAGTCCACTGACTCTGCATCCAAGTGGTTGGTAGGCTCGTCCAGCAACAGCATCTCAGGGTGTTCCAGCAGCAGGCGGCACAACGCAACACGACGTTTTTCACCACCCGAGAGCACACCAATGACCGCATCCCAGGCTGGCAAACGCAAGGCATCGGCGGCAATTTCCAGCTGGTGTTCAGAGTCGGTTCCAGCGGTGGCAATGATGGCTTCAAGCTGCGCTTGCTCAGCCGCCAGCGCGTCAAAATCGGCATCCTCTTCGCCATAGGCGATGTACACCTCTTCGAGCCGGGCTTGTGCCTGCTTCACCTGCCCCATGGCCTCTTCAACCGTTTCACGCACGGTCTTGGTGGGGTCAAGTTGTGGCTCTTGCGGAAGATAACCAATGTTCAAACCCGGCATCGGCAAGGCTTCACCTTCAATCTCTTTGTCCAGACCCGCCATGATCTTGAGCAAGGTCGACTTGCCTGAGCCATTGGTACCGAGCACACCGATCTTGGCTCCAGGAAAGAAGCTAAGGGAAATGTCTTTCAGAATATGCCGCTTGGGTGGCACGATCTTGCCGACGCGGTTCATTGAAAATACGTATTGAGCCATGGGTCTTGTGCTTTGCTTACTGTGAAAAAACGACATTATCGGTGCTCTGCCCGGCACGCCGTCACACCACCTGCGCCGGTTTTGACAGACCGTGCGACAATACGCACGGTTGTGGGGCTTCAGTTGCCTGCAACACCAGCACCTTGCTGGGAACCAACGTACAACACGGCGGTTCCGTTTTTGATCCCATCTGCTTTTGACTGAATTGACGCCAACAGCGCCAAACAAGGCCGATGCCCTGGCACCCTGGATGGGGTGCACCTCTACATGAAATTTGAAGAACTTAATTTGGCCGAGGCCATTCTCAAAGCGGTGCGCGAGCAAGGCTATGAAACCCCCACACCGATTCAGGCACAAGCCATTCCGATGGTACTGGCCGGACACGACCTGCTCGGTGGGGCCCAGACCGGCACCGGCAAAACCGCAGCCTTTGTGCTGCCCATGCTGCAAAAACTCAGCACCTCCGAGGCCCCACGCAGCAAGTTTGGTGGCGTGGCCATCCGTGCCTTGGTGCTGACTCCAACGCGGGAATTGGCCGCCCAGGTTGAAGAATCGGTGCAAACCTACGGCAAGTACCTGGAACTGAGCTCGGCCGCCATTTTTGGCGGTGTCGGCATGAACCCCCAAATCAGCCGCATGAAAAAAGGCGTGGATATTTTGGTGGCCACGCCGGGGCGTTTACTCGACTTGCTGCAGCAAGGCATGATGGACTTGAGCCAGGTGCAAATCCTGGTGCTTGACGAAGCCGACCGGATGCTCGACATGGGCTTTATCCACGACGTTAAAAAAGTGCTGGCTGTGGTACCCAAAGCCAAGCAAAGCCTGCTGTTCTCGGCCACTTTCAGTGATGAAATCCGCGAACTCGCCGCCACCCTGCTAAAAGACCCGCAAAGTGTGCAAGTCACACCCCGCAACACCACCGTGCAACGCATCACCCAGTTGATTCACCCGGTCGGTCGTGGCAAGAAAAAAGCGCTGCTGGTGCACATCATCAACCAGCACAGCTGGAGCCAGGTGCTGGTGTTCACCCGCACCAAGTTCGGGGCCAACAACGTGGCCGAGTTTTTGTGCAAGAACGGCATCAACGCCATGGCCTTGCACGGCAACAAAAGCCAGTCTGCCCGCACCCAGGCACTGGCTGGCTTCAAAAGTGGCGAAATGCGCGCCCTGGTGGCCACCGACATTGCGGCACGCGGCATTGACATCGACGACCTGCCGCACGTGGTCAATTACGACATTCCCAACGTCTGCGAAGACTATGTGCACCGCATTGGCCGCACCGGCCGCGCAGGGGCCGATGGCCAGGCCGTGAACCTGGTGAGCCTGGACGAAGAAGGTTTCATGCAAGCCATTGAACGCTTCACCAAACAAGACATTCCGGTCGAAATCATCAACGAGTTCATGCCCGAACCAGGCGAAAAAGCCGAGCCCATCGCCATGGGTCGTCAAACCATCTGGGGCGGTGCAGGCAAACCACCCAGCCGGGACGTGATGATGGCGGCGGCCAAAGCCGCCCGCACCGAAATGCTGACCCGCGTGCGCGAAAGCAAAGGCCCAGGTGCGCCACGCAGCGGCAACGGTGGCCCGCGCGCTCCGGCCGGTGGCCGTGGCGCTGCAGGCGGTGGCCGTGGCGCTGCAGGCGGTGGCCGCGGT
>JAVHPS010000052.1:12357-14147 GCA_036170715.1 Rhodoferax sp.
CGGTGGCCGTGGCGCTGCAGGCGGTGGCCGTGGCGCTGCAGGCGGTGGCCGCGGTGCTGGCCGCAGTGGTGGTGACAACGGTGGTGGGCGCGAGTTCGAACCACGCAGCCATTTGTCAGCCGCTGAGCAAGCCGTTCGTGGCCCGGGTCAACGCCCAGCACGGGGGTATGGCGGTGGCAATGGTGGTGGATATGGTGGTGCACCCAGCACGCCGTCTCGTGCCGGCGGTCAACCCGACCCCATGCGCACCAGTGTTGACATGATGACCGACCGCGGTGCACGCCGTGGGGGTGGCGGCTTTGGGGGTGGCAACCGCAACGGCGGTGGCGGCGGTTTTGGGGATGGCGCAGGCCGCCCAGGTGGTGGCAACCGCACCGGTGGCCGTGGTCGCCCGGGCTCAGGCAGCCCGCGCTGAATCAGCCCCGCACAAACAAGGTTACCAAGGGCTCCAACCCAACCTGGCGGCTCCAGTGCCCGTGCACCGTTGGGTCAAACGTCTGCCCGGCCGGCAACACGTCGGCCGAATAAAAATGCTCACCCGGCTTGAACACCCGGGCGCTGCCGTCTTGCAGGCTGATTTCCATCTGGCCTTGCAAAATGAACACCCATTGCGGCGCACCCGTGCAATGAAAACTGCTGCGAAAACCCACCGGGCTCTGGCGCAGCTGAAAGCCACCTGAAGGCAGCAGCGCCGACAGGGCGGCTTCAGGCTTGCCCTGATCCAGCGGGACAAGCTCGTTGCGAAATTTGGCGCGACCATCGGTATCGGTGAATAAAATGACTTTGGTAATTGAGGGCATTACAGCTCCGGGCACAATGAATGCCCTCATTATTCACTGAACCACACCATGCGCACAGACCAGTTAGCCAGTTGGCTAGCGCAAGAAGCCATCGTCAAAGCCCGCCTGGAACAAGGTGTCGGACCAGGGGTTGCCAAACCCGAGCAAGTCACCGGCCTGAGTGGCCTGCAACTGATGCAAGCCATGCTGCGCGGCGACCTGCCCTACGCGTCGATTGCCAAAACGCTGGACTTTCTTTTGCTTGAAGTCAGTTCCGGTCAGGCCCTGTTTCAAGGCACACCAGGTGCTGCACACCTGAATCCCATGGGCACGGTGCACGGTGGCTGGTACGCCACGCTGCTGGACTCAGCGCTGGGCTGCGCGGTGCACACCATGATGCCAGTGGGCCGTGCCTACACCACCGCCGAACTCAGCGTCAACGTGGTGCGCAGCATTGGCCCGAAGGTGCAACGCGTACGCGCTACGGGCACGGTAGTGCACTGCGGCAAACAACTGGCCACGGCCGAGGCGCGTCTGGTCGGACCAGACGGCACGCTGTATGCCCACGCCACCACCACCTGCCTGGTGTTTGAGCTCAGATCCGGCCTGAACCAAACTCCAACCTGAGCCTCCCGCCATGCGACTGCTACACACCATGCTGCGCGTTGGCAACCTGCAACGCTCGATTGATTTCTACACCCGAGTGCTGGGCATGACACTGCTGCGCACCGCTGACAACCCGGATTACCAGTACACGCTGGCGTTTCTGGGCTACAACGGTGGCAACCCGGGCCAGGCCGAAATTGAGCTGACCTACAACTACGGTGTAGACCACTACGACCTGGGCAGCGCCTACGGCCACATTGCGCTGGCCGTGCCCGATGCCAAAGCCGCTTGCGAGCACATTCGCTCCGCCGGTGGCAACGTCACACGCGAGGCCGCTCCGGTCAAGGGCGGCAGCACGGTGATTGCGTTTGTGACCGACCCCGACGGCTACAAGATCGAGCTGAT
>JAVHPS010000053.1:0-2963 GCA_036170715.1 Rhodoferax sp.
GGCTAGAGGCCAAAATCATGCATATTTTTTACAACCATCAGCACGCCTTGCACCAAGGCAAAGTCGAGATGTTTCGCGGCGAACTGGTGCCGTGTTTTGAAGTGCCTGCGCGTGTTGACCATGTGCTGACCGAGCTGCAGCGCCGTAAACGTTTGACGACGCGGTGCTGAAGTCGAGTCAGACTGGGATAGATCAGCAGGTAGTGACAGAGCAATGCGGCTGTTCTGACTGCCAGATCCGCAACGCCAGAATCAGCACCACCCTCGCGCACGCTTAAGGCAGCGGGTTGGCATATGGCGAATGCATGGCGTATCACAACAAACCGGTGGATGACCCCACCAGCGGTCATCATGGTTCCCGTTATCTAAGATACGATCGATCGACTTTAACCCCAGTTCAATCCTGAGATGCTGTATAAAATTACAGCATAAACATTGACCACCATGAAATACAAAAAAACCTTAGCTGATTTGGAAAAAGTAGCAATCAAGTGGTGGCCCAAAGAACTGGAAGCTGAAGTTGCCCAAAGCAGCGTGATACCAAAACTGCTGGAAACCCAAGAGCAATTCATTTCTGTTCTGAAGCTATCGGGCAAGTCACCAGAGCAAATTTTCAACGTCATACAGGCCAGTGACTTGGCTGCCAATCTTTTTGTGAAACATCTGGTGGTACTGGCAGACTACGGCGGCGAACTGATCAAACGTTTAGGTAAAGAGTTTGAACAAATATTCCCGCTGGATACAAAAACCAAAACACGCAGCTTGCATTTTCTATTTGCGGGTAAAAAACATCACTACACATTCAAGGCGCTGCCCGTCGTAGGTCTGAGTAACGCCAAGTTGAAGATCGATGGCAAAGCCATCGTCACACCAGCCCCATTGAATGATCTTGCCAAAGACCTGATCATGCTACTGCTGTTTGGCGGCAGCTCAACCACCAGTGACATGGCTGCATTGGAGCGCTGTGACCTGGGCGGCTTGCTGGGGCAGCCCAATGAAATTGACCGCTACGTCAAGCAAAAATACATTCAGGTCAGCCGTATCACCACCGGCGCCACAGCCAACAGTCTGGGACAGATTGCCCAAATTTACATCGCTAAATATCTGCGTGCCAAGCTCGATGACTCATATGGTGTGCAAAGCAACGGCTGCGTCAAGCTCAAAAGTTATGACAGCGCCAACGGTATGCCCTTTGACGTGGTCGTGACACGTGGCAAGAAAATGGTTGGCATTGAAGTCAGCTTTCAGGTCACGTCGAATAGCGTCATAGAACGCAAAGCGTCGCTCGCCGAAGACCGCCTATTGCAAATGAGCCGCGCTGGCCATTACGTTGCTTATGTGCTCGATGGTGCGGGCAATTTCAGCCGTAGCGCAGCGTTGACGACGCTGTGCCAATCCAGCGATTGCACAGTGGCGTATTCCGAGTCTGAACTCGACACCTTGGTTGATTTCATTGAGGGGAAACTTGATGATTCGCTTCGTTGATCTTTTTGCTGGCATCGGCGGTATCCGGCTTGGGTTTGAACAAGCCATGCGCGACATCGGTATTCCATGTGAATGCGTCTTGTCGTCCGAGATAGATGTGCACGCTCAGGAAACCTATCGGCTCAACTACGGTGAAAAGCCGCAAGGTGATATTTACAAAATCAAGGATTACCCAGCTTTTGACTTTTTGTTGGCGGGGTTCCCTTGTCAGCCTTTTTCGTATGCAGGTAAACAAAAAGGCTTTGCGGACACGCGTGGCACCTTGTTTTTTGAGGTTGAACGCCTGCTGGCAGAGCACCAACCCAAAGGTTTTTTGCTGGAAAACGTGCGCGGACTGACAACGCATGATGGTGGTCGCACGCTGGCGACTATTGTGAGCAAACTGGAAGGTTTAGGCTATGGTGTGCAGTGCCTTCTGCTCAACAGTTCAGATTTCAATTTGCCGCAAAATCGGGTACGAATTTATATTGCGGGCATCAAAAACCAGCAACCCCAAATGACCTTGCAGTCGAGCAAAGGGGCTGCCGACTCGCACCAGTACAAACGGCGTCGCATCGCCAGTGATTTGTTTTATGGCTCTGACAATCTAACAGTGCGAGACATTCTGGAACCCAACCCTGCGCGTACTTACGACTGCAGTGCACCGTTTCAGGCGCGTATGCAAACGGTGCTGAAACAAAAACAGCTCTCCATCAACGGCGTTCGTCTGATCGATTACCGTAACGGCAACTCCATTCATTCGTGGGAACTAGGCATCAAAGGCACGTGTGCCGATGACGAGATTGCGTTCATGAACGCATTGATTGCAAACCGTCGTAAAAAAACCTTTGGCACGCACCAGGACGGAAAGAGTTTGAGTCAGGCACAGATCGAGAGTTTTTTCCAACACCCGAAGTTGGCCGACATCATGCAGTCGCTGGTCAAGAAAAAATACCTTAGACAACGCGATGGCCTGTACAACCCGGTGTCCGGGAACATGTCTTTTGAAGTGTTCAAGTTTCTTGACCCCGACAGCATTTCCATCACTTTGGTGACGAGCGATTCACATAAGCTGGGGGTCATGCACCGTGGACGCATGCGCCACATCACACCCCGGGAATGTGCCCGAATTCAGGGTTACCCAGATACCTTTCAACACCATCCAGTGGACACCCATGCCTACCGCCAATTCGGCAATTCGGTTTCAGTGCCGGTCATCAAAGCGGTGATTTCTGACCTGTTTGGGCATAATGATTTTTGGCATTCGTTGCAAAAAAAATATGCTCTTCAGCAATCCCATACGGAACTTTGTTTGTCGCATTGATCGGGCTCACTTCAGTCGATCCGTCCCCTCAGTTATGCACACGGGCGTGGCGTTGGAGCCGGTGTTGGCGCGCTAAGCACAAGCCAACAACATGTTGACGCAACCCAGCTCTGCACGCAGTATTTTGAAATGGCAGGTTAGCCCCTGCGAGCAAGTTGAGTTTGTGCGTGCGCGCA
>JAVHPS010000054.1:0-2961 GCA_036170715.1 Rhodoferax sp.
GTGAACTCAATGCCATGAGCGAAGCCGCGCTGATGCACATCGTGACCCAGACCACAGTCTTTGCCGAGGTGGACCCGAACCAGAAGGAGCGCATCATCCTGGCGCTGCAAAAAACCAGCCACGTGGTCGGCTACATGGGTGACGGCATCAACGATGCGCTGGCGCTGCACGCGGCCGATGTTGGCATTTCGGTCGATACGGCAGTGGATGTGGCCAAGGACGCGGCCGACTTTGTGCTGCTGCGCAAAGACCTGGGCATCTTGCGCCGGGGCATTGACGAAGGCCGCATGACCTTTGCCAACACGCTCAAGTACATTCTGACCACCATCAGCGCTAACTTCGGCAACATGGCCAGCATGGCGGTGGCATCCATTTTTTTGCCGTTTTTGCCGCTGCTGGCCTCGCAAATCCTGCTCAACAATTTTTTGTCGGACATTCCGGCTGCGGCCATCGCCAGCGACCGGGTCGATAAGGAATGGGTGGACAAACCGCGCCGCTGGGATACCACCTTCATCCGCGACTACATGGTGGTCTTTGGGCTGCTGAGCTCGGTGTTTGACCTGCTGACCTTTGCCACGCTGCTGTGGCTGTTTCACGCCGCGCCCGAAGAGTTCCGCACCGGCTGGTTTGTGGAGTCGCTGCTGACCGAGCTGGTGATTGCCTTGGTGGTGCGCACGCGCCGCCCGTTTTACCGCAGCCGGCCTGGCAACTGGTTGTTGGGCAGCACCGCGGCGGTGGTCGTGTTGGCGTTGCTGCTGCCTTACCTGCCTTTCAGCGCAGTGTTCGGCTTTGTGCCGCTGCCCGCGCCGCTGCTGCTTGGCGTGATCGGCCTGACGCTGGCCTATGTGGCGACGGTGGAGGTGGCCAAGAAGCAGTTTTATGCGCGGGTGAGTCATGCCAACCGGTAGGTGGGGCTGGGGGCAGGCTGTTTGCGGAGACCTCCCGCTTGATCGCAGCCCAATAGGCTCGGAATCCGTTGAAAAGCCCAACTTGGTTATACTCTGGGGCTCTGCAAAGTTTGCAGGTTCGCACGTACGGGGCAGTTCCAGTCCCGTACGCAAGTTGTTTTTCAAAGGAAATTTCATGATTGCATCCAGTATCAAAGCTGCGGTTGTCAAAGACAACGCACGTCAAGCCGGTGACACCGGTAGTCCCGAAGTTCAGGTGGCCTTGTTGACCGCCCGCATCAACGAGTTGATGCCCCACTTCAAAACTCACGCCAAAGATCACCATGGCCGCCGTGGCCTGTTGCGCATGGTCAGCCGCCGCCGCAAGCTGCTGGATTACCTCAAGGGTAAAGACGCAGATCGTTATGTGGCATTGATTGCGAAACTGGGTCTGCGCAAGTAATTGGTTTTTTTAAAAGAATGCTGAACGCCTGAGTTAGGTCACTAGCTCAGGCGTTTTTTACTTCTTTTTACGTCGAAAGCGGCAAAAAACACAAGCGAAGCTGTGTCATTCCAAAGTCTTATGAACCCCGCCGGGGTTGGGCTCTGGAATGGCATCGTGTTCTGTGTTGCGGCTTCCGGGCTCGGGTGGGGTGGCCTACACCCCCCAAATTCACAGGAGATATCAACATGTCAATGTTCAATAAAGTTAGCAAAACCTTCCAATGGGGCTCAAACACGGTCACCATGGAAACCGGCGAGATCGCGCGTCAATCCAGTGGCGCGGTCAAGCTGGACATGGACGGCACGGTGGTGCTGGCTACGGTGGTTGCCAAGACCGAAGGCAAAGCCGGTCAGGATTTCTTTCCGCTGACGGTCGATTACCTTGAAAAATCTTACGCTGCAGGCAAGATTCCGGGCAGCTTTTTCAAACGTGAAGGTCGCCCCAGCGAGTTTGAAACCCTGACCAGCCGCCTGATTGATCGCCCGATTCGTCCGCTGTTTCCTGAAGGCTTTTTCAATGAAGTGCACGTGGTGGTGCACACCCTGTCGCTCAATCCTGAAGTCGACGCTGACATTGCCGCCATGATTGCGGTCAGTGCTGCGTTGTCGGTCAGTGGTGTGCCGTTTAGCGGTCCGATTGGTGCGGCCCGCGTGGGCTACGTCAACGGCGAATATGTTCTGAATCCGGGACAAACTCAACGCAAATCCAGCCAGATGGATTTGGTGGTGGCAGGTACCGAAGCGGCGGTGTTGATGGTTGAATCAGAAGCTGATCAATTGTCTGAGGAAATCATGTTGGGCGCGGTGGTGTTTGGCCATGCGCAAGGTGCCATTGCCATCAATGCCATCCATGAATTGGTGCGCGATGCTGGCAAGCCGGCCTGGAACTGGCAAGCACCCGCGCGTGACGAGGCGCTGATTGCGCAAGTGGGTGCATTGGCCAACGACAAGCTGTCGGCAGCCTACCAAATTCGCAACAAGCAAGCCCGCACGCAAGCCTGCCGCAGTGCCTATGCAGATGTAATGGCTGGCCTGAGAGAGCAGGGCGTTGCCTTTGACTCGGTCAAGGTCGAAGGCCTGTTGTTTGACATTGAAGCGCGTCTGGTGCGTGGTCAGATTCTGGCCGGTGAGCCGCGCATTGATGGCCGCGACACGCGCACCGTGCGCCCGATTGAAATCCGCAACAGCGTGCTGCCGCGCACCCACGGCTCGGCTCTGTTTACCCGTGGTGAAACCCAGGCTTTGGTGGTGACCACCCTGGGCACGGAGCGTGACGCGCAGCGCATTGATGCCTTGAGTGGCGACTATGAAGACCGCTTCATGCTGCACTACAACATGCCTCCTTTTGCCACTGGTGAAACGGGTCGCGTGGGCACGCCCAAGCGTCGTGAAATTGGCCACGGCCGCTTGGCCAAGCGTGCCTTGGTGGCCGTGTTACCGAACAAGGAAGACTTTCCCTACACCATGCGCGTGGTGTCTGAGGTGACCGAATCCAATGGTTCGTCGTCGATGGCTTCGGTGTGCGGTGGTTGCCTGAGCCTGATGGATGCTGGCGTGCCGTTGAAAGCAC
>JAVHPS010000055.1:0-2935 GCA_036170715.1 Rhodoferax sp.
CTGCACCGCGCCGGTCTGGAGGTGATTCTGGACGTGGTCTACAACCACACCGCCGAGCTTGACCACACCGGCCCGACCCTGAGCTTTCGTGGCCTGGACAACGCCAGCTACTACACCCTGGTCAAGGGCGACCTGGCGCGCTATGAAAACCACAGCGGCTGCGGCAACACGGTGAACGTTCAGCACCCCAAAGTGCTGCAACTGGTCATGGACAGCCTGCGCTACTGGGTACAAGACATGCACGTGGACGGTTTTCGCTTTGATCTGGCCAGCGTGCTGGGTCGCACCGACTATGGCTTCAGCGCCCGCGCTGCTTTTTTTGCCGCCGTGGCGCAAGATCCGGTGCTGTGCCGCGTCAAGCTGATTGCCGAACCCTGGGACCTGGGCCCCGGTGGCTACCAGGTGGGCGGCTTCCCGCGTGGCTGGCTGGAATGGAACGACCGTTTTCGCGACAGCATGCGCCGCTTCTGGGTGCAAGGGGCCAGCGCACCTGGTAGCGCGCTGGCGCATGGTGACCGGGGCGACTTTGCCATGCGCCTGTGCGGTTCAGCCGACCTCTACCAGGCCAGCGGGCGCATCCCGGCCAAGTCCCTGAACTACGTGGTGTCGCATGATGGCTTTACCCTGCGTGATCTGGTCAGCTACAACCAGCGCCACAACCTGGCCAATGGCGAGGGCAACCGTGACGGCACGGGCGACAACCTGAGCTTTAACTGCGGCTTCGAGGGCCCCAGCACCGATCCCGCCGTGCTGGCCTTGCGCGGCAAATTGCAGCGCGCCCTGCTGGCCACCACGCTGCTGGCGCAGGGCACGCCCATGCTCAGCGCCGGTGACGAACTGGGCCACAGCCAGGGCGGCAACAACAACCCCTACTGCCAGGACAACGCCACCACCTGGATCGACTGGAGCGCCGCAGACGCAGACCTACTGGCCTTTACCCAACAGGTGATCACCCTGCGCCGTCAGCTGCAACCGTTTCACAACCAGTGGTACAGCGGCGTTGCGGACTTGGACGGCGTGTACGACCTGTCGTGGTGGAACGCCGATGGCAGCGCGCTGCAAGCCGAGGCCTGGCACTTGCCACTGGCTCGCGCTCTGGCTTGTCTGATTGGCAAACCCGGACACCACCCGAGCCCGTTGCTGCTGCTGGTCAACGCAGGCACAGCGGCCATGCCGTTTGTACTGCCGCGGGGCACCTGGCGGGGGCTGCTCGACACCAGCCAGGCACGCGGCATCAGCCCACCCTGCGATGCCGTTACCAGCCCTCTGAGCGTGGCCGCGCACAGCCTGCTGCTGCTGGTTCAGCAATCGTCCAGGCAGCAAACGTAATGTGCTCAACGCTTACGCTTTGTCATGCGTATGGCGAATCAAACCCCTCGCAACGATCCGTTGACGCACCTGTTCAGTCAATGCGCTTTGACGGGCAAAATGTCGTCGCCACGGCTGTTGGTTTGCGTATCTCGGCTTGTAATGCGGGCGACGATCGTCTGTATTCACGCCAGTTCGTTAGCCGTGTTTTTATCCCACTCAGAGCACAACTTTCGGAATGATCGGCTGCGCTGGTGCGCCATATCCAAATCAAATCGCGCAGAGAACGCGGGTTGGTCCGTTGTCTCACCGTAACCTGCAGGCATCCGCTCGCACACCAAACCTTTGGCATTGCGTGGTATTTCGGGGGCAACCTGCGCATCATTGGCTTGACTCTGGAAGCCCCGGCAACCGTTCAATGATTCGGCTGCTGCAATAAACCAGGCCTCGTATTCACGGTTGGCCAACACTACCGCAACGCGCCGATGGGGAATGATGGCCTGCGCCTGTGCCAACACCGCCAACCCTTTCTGGGTCGGGCAATCATCGTCGGCATCAAACAAAACCAATATCCACCCCGCGTCACCACATTTGGCAGCAGCTAACTTCAGATGCCTTGAAAACTCTTCGGGTCGATTCAGAAAACGGTCTTTGTAAACCCGTATCGGTGGCAAGACATTGACCGGACGAGACGGGCTGCGCCACTCCGCCAGCCGACGCAACAACACAGGCAAGGCGGCTACCTCGCCATCACCTTCCACTATCGAGGCCACAGTTGTCATGGCACCAATTCCCCAAAGAGGTCAGCTTGCGCGGTGGATTGCGTGTTCAAAAGGTCACTGTTCGGCTGCAACTGATTGAGTCGCAACAGTTCACCCGCAGAAAACAGATGCTCCCGCATGACACTCACAGAGGCCGTGTCCAGTGGACCAATGCGTGTGTCACCGCGTTCAGACACCACGGCCAAAATGTGCTCGGGCGCAATGCTACGGTCATCCAGCAAATCAGGGCTGTGGCTGGTCACCACGATTTGTGTCTTGGCAGAGGCTTTGGTCAAGGCTTCACGCAAAGCAGCGCTGGCTGCTGGATGCAGCGCCGTTTCCGGCTCCTCAATGCCGATGAGGGATGGCGCATAGTCTTGATTGCCCTGAAACAGAGCGGTCAACACGCCCAGGGCGCGTAGCGTGCCGTCAGACATGTTCTGCGCCGGAAAGCGCCACGGCGCTTGTGACCCCGCTACTTCCTGGCGAAACTCCAGCGTCTCCAGTGGGCCAATCTGCTTGCGCTCCAAGCCGTGCATCATGGGCACTACGGTTTGCAGATAGTTTTCAATCAAGGCCAGATTTTTTGGCGCGACACGCTCCAGATGGCCAATGACGCTCACAATGTTTTCGCCCACAGGTTTGAGCATGCGCCCGTCTTGTGGCTTTTGCGGGTCGCGCATGAGTTTGGGGTTCAGGTTGTAAAACCCCATGCCGGTCAAGGCATCAAAAACCGGTCGAAAAACCGCCATGCCTGAGGCGCTGACCAAGGCTAGCCTGTCAGGCGTGACGGCCGGAAAGGTGGCTTCGCTGCTGGCTTTTAAGACACCGCGTTCTACATGAAAGTAGGGGCCTTTGCCAATGCC
>JAVHPS010000056.1:0-13993 GCA_036170715.1 Rhodoferax sp.
CCCTGGCGAATCACCACCGGTTTTTGCTGCCAGTAACACGCCATGAAGTGTTCGAGTGAAAAGTCAGCCAGATGAAGTGTGAGCATGGGAACTTTGCCAAAGAAAGAAGGGTTCGAGTATCGCAGTGCACCCACCACGGCCAGTTTGATGAGGGACAATCTGGCGCATGAAAAAGATGTCCATTCTCTTTGTTTGCACCGACAACCTCAGTCGCAGCCCCACGGCGCAAGAGGTGCTGCGCCAGAAGGCCATCCAGCGCGGCTTGGGTCAGTGCCTGGAGGTGGCCTCAGCTGCCACGCATGACCTCAACACCGGCGAGCCGATCGACTACCACGTGCAAAAGCACGCGCTGCGCCGTGGCTATGACTTGTCGGCGCTGCGGGTGCGGCTGCTGCAGCCGGAAGACTTTGAACATTTTGATTTGATTCTTGCCATGCAGCAAAGCAATCTGCAAACCCTGCGCAGCCAGTGCCCGGCATCGCATCAGGCCAAGTTGCACGCCTTCACCGACTATTGCAGCCATGCAGTCGGCCCGGACGTGCCAGACCCGTTTTATGGCCAGCCCAATGACCTTGAGCAGGTGCTCGACATCATTGAAGACGGCTGTGAGGGCGTGCTATTGGACTGGCAATAAAAAAGCGCCCGCAGGCGCTTTTTTATGGGCTCTGATCGGCCCGTTTACTTGGCCACCACGCGTACCATTTCCAGGCACTTGTTGGAGTAGCCCCACTCGTTGTCATACCAGCTCACCAGCTTGACAAAGGTGCCGTCCAGCGCGATGGAGGCATCGGCATCGAACACACTGGTGCGGGTTTCGCCACGGAAGTCGGTGGCCACCACTTTTTGGTCGGTGTAGCCCAGAACGCCTTTCAGGGCGCCTTCAGACTGGGCCTTGATCTCGGCGCAGATTTCGGCCATGGTGGCGCTGGTGTTGAGTTCGCAGGTCAAATCGACCACCGACACGTCACTGGTCGGCACACGGAACGACATGCCAGTGAGTTTTTTGTTCAAAGCAGGAATGACCACGCCCACGGCCTTGGCGGCACCGGTGCTGGATGGGATGATGTTTTCCAGAATGCCGCGGCCACCGCGCCAGTCTTTGTTGCTCGGGCCGTCCACGGTTTTTTGTGTGGCGGTAGCGGCATGCACGGTGGTCATCAAGCCACGTTTGATGCCGAATTTGTTGTTGATCACCATCGCCAGCGGGGCCAGGCAGTTGGTGGTGCAGGACGCATTGCTGATGATGCTCTGGCCAGCGTAAGCGTTGCTGTTGACACCAAACACAAACATCGGGGTGTCGTCTTTGGACGGGGCTGACATGATGACTTTTTTAGCCCCGGCATCCAGGTGTTTTTGGGCGCTGGTTTTGTCCAGGAACAGGCCGGTGGATTCGATCACGATGTTCGCACCCACCTCACCCCATTTCAGGTTGGCCGGGTCACGCTCTTGCGTCAGGCGAATTTTTTTGCCGTTGACGATCAGCGTGTTGCCCGATACCGAAACTTCGCCCTTGAAGCGGCCATGCACCGAGTCAAATTGCAGCATGTAAGCCAGGTACTCAGGCTCCAGCAAGTCGTTGATGCCCACCACCTCGATGTCACTGAAATTTTGCAGGGCTGAGCGCAACACGTTGCGGCCGATGCGGCCAAAGCCGTTGATACCAATCTTGATCGTCATAGGGTTCTCCAAAAAAGTTAAAAAGTTAAAAAACCAATTTACTTGCGTAAAACTTGCTCCACGGTGTCCGCCACATTCTCAGGCGTAAAACCGAAGTGTTTGAACAGCACTGGTGCCGGTGCTGACTCACCAAAGGTGTCAATCCCAACCACCGCCGCGCAGCCGTATTTCCACCAGCCACCGCTGACCCCCATTTCGACCGCAATACGTGGCACACCAGCCGGTAGCACGCTTGTTTTGAAAGCCGCGTCTTGTTGGTCAAATGTGGTTGTGCTCGGCATGGATACAACGCGCACAGCTATCTTTCTTGTAGCAAGAAGCTCTTGCGCCTTGAGCGCCAGTTGCACTTCAGAGCCGGTGGCGATGATCACCGCCTGGGCTTTTTTCTTCAGGCCCACTTCGCTCGGCTCGGCCAGCACGTAAGCCCCCTTGCTGATGTCGCCCAGGCTGTCCTTGGGGGCGTAGTTGATGTTCTGGCGGCTCAACAGCAAGGCGGTGGGCTTGGTTTTGTTTTGCAGCGCCACGGCCCAGGCTACGGCGGTCTCGGCGGTGTCACCCGGCCGCCACACGTCCAGGTTGGGAATCAGGCGCAAGGATGCGGCGTGCTCAATGGATTGGTGGGTCGGACCGTCTTCACCCAGGCCAATGCTGTCGTGGGTGAAGACATGCACCACGCGCAGCTTCATCAGCGCCGCCATGCGGATGGCGTTGCGGCTGTAGTCGCTGAACGTCATGAACGTGCCACCGTAGGGGATGTAACCACCGTGCAGCGCCACGCCGTTCATGATGGCCGCCATGCCGAATTCGCGCACGCCGTAGCTGATGTGGCGGCCGCCGTTGCCGATGCCACTCAAGGAATCAAAACGCAACGCGGGCGTGCTCTTGGTGTTGGTCAGGTTGGAGCCGGTCAGGTCGGCTGAGCCACCCAGCAGCTCGGGCAGGGCAGCGGTAAAGGCCTCCAGCGCCAGCTGGCTGGCTTTGCGCGATGCCACGGTTTCGGCCTTGGTGTGTGCGGCCACGGCGGTGTCGACCGCCACCTGGGCAAAGTTTTTCGGCAACTCGCCCTTCATGCGGCGCACCAGTTCTTTGGCCAGCGCCGGGTGGGCGGCTTTGTAGGCAGCAAATTTGTCGTTCCAGGCCTTCTCGGCTGCGCTGCCTGCGGCTTTGGCGTCCCACGCGGCCTGAATGGGCTTGGGAATGACAAACGGGGCCGCCGTCCAGCCAATGGCCTCGCGGGTGAGCTTGATTTCTTCCGCACCCAGCGGCTCGCCGTGGGCTTTGGCCGTGCCGGCGCGGTTCGGGCTGCCGGCGCCAATGGCGGTTTTGCAGATGATCAAGGTGGGTTTGTCGGTGCATTCTTTGGCGCGGGCAATGGTCTGCGCCACCAACTCGGCATCTTGCCCGTTGACGGGGCCGAGCACGTTCCAGCCATAGGCCACAAAGCGCAGCGCGGTGTTGTCAATGAACCAGGGGCTGACCTGGCCGTCGATCGAAATGCCGTTGTCGTCATACAGTGCAATCAGCTTGCCCAGCTTCCAGGCTCCGGCCAGGGCAGCGGCTTCGTGGCTGATGCCCTCCATCATGCAACCGTCGCCCAGGAACGCATAGGTATGGTGATTCACCACGTCATGACCTTCGCGGTTGAATTCCTGCGCCAGCAATTTTTCTGCCAGCGCCATGCCGACTGCATTGGTAATGCCTTGGCCCAACGGGCCGGTGGTGGTTTCCACGCCGGGGGTCACTTCCACTTCAGGGTGACCCGGAGTTTTGCTGTGCAACTGGCGAAAATTTTTCAATTCGCTAATGGGCAGCTTGTAGCCGGTGAGGTGCAGCACCGAGTACAGCAGCATGGAGCCGTGGCCGTTGCTGAGCACAAAGCGGTCACGGTCAAACCAGTGAGGATTGGTGGGGTTGTGTTTGAGGTGGCCGCCCCACAGCGCCACGGCCATGTCGGCCATGCCCATGGGCGCACCGGGGTGGCCAGAATTGGCCGCTTGCACCGCATCCATGCTGAGGGCGCGAATGGCGTTGGCCATGTCGGCGCGGCTGACACCCGCGGATGTGGATGCTTGGGGTACTGGGGTGAGTTCAGCCATGGAAATGCTCCGCAGAGAAAAAGACACAAAAGAGGTTAGCCCGCAATTTTAGTGGTGCAGACCGGGCCCGGTTACCGCAAGCGAACCAGCACCGGCGCAGGGCGGGTCTATGCGGGTCGGCTATGCTTTGCGCTTCACATTGCCAGGGCTGCCCGCCACACCACCATGAGTTTGCTGTTTACTACCTTGCACCTGCCCTCCAAGCGCGGCGGGTTGACTTTGCCCAACCGCATGGTGGTAGCCCCCATGTGCCAGTATCAGGCGGTTGACGGCTGCGCCACTGATTGGCATCTGATGCACTGGGGTAATTTGCTCAACAGTGGCGCGGCGATGTTCACCATTGAAGCCACGGCCGTGCTGCCCGAGGGGCGTATCACACCCCACTGTTTGGGACTGTGGGATGACCACACTGAAGCCGCCCTGGCGAACCATCTGCACCGTGCGCGCCAGTTGGCGCCGCACACCGCAGTGTGCATCCAGCTGGCGCACGCCGGGCGCAAAGCCTCCAGCGCTGTCCCCTGGGCGGGTGGGCAATTGCTGCTGCCTGAACAAGGGGGGTGGCAGCCGGTGGCTCCGTCGGCTGTGCCGCATTTGCCCACCGAGATGCCGCCGCAGGCTCTGACCATGCTGGACTTGCAAGATACGGTAGCTGCGTTTGTGATGGCGGCTCGGCGTGCAGATCGATTGGGTGTGGATGCGATTGAGCTGCACTGCGCCCACGGGTATTTGTTGCACCAGTTTTTGTCGCCTTTGTCCAACGTGCGCACCGATGCCTATGGCGGCAGTTTCGAGAACCGCATCCGCTTCCCGCTCGAAGTGTTTGCTGCCGTGCGTGCCGCCTATGACGGCGTGCTGGGTTTGCGCCTGTCGGCCACCGATTGGGTTGAAGGCGGCTGGGATGTGCCGCAAAGCGAGGTGTTGGCGCAGCGGCTCAAGGCGGCGGGTTGCGACTTCATTCATGTATCCTCTGCGGGGGTGTCGCCGCAACAAAAAATCACCCTCGGTGCAGGCTACCAGGTGCCGTTTGCCAGTGCTCTGCGTGCCGCCACCGGCATGGTCACCACGGCCGTCGGGTTGATCACTGAGCCGCAGCAGGCCGAAGCCATTTTGCAAGCCGGGCAAGCAGACTTGGTGGCGTTGGCGCGTGCCTTTTTGTATGAGCCGCGCTGGGGCTGGCATGCCGCAGTTGCGTTGCAGGGTACGGTAGCCGCTAACCCAGCTTATTGGCGCTGTCTGCCACGCCATGCACAAGCTGCATTCGGCAAAGTGGCTATTGGACAACGGTAAACCTACGCTCCATGGAGATCGCTGCAGCGACACATGCTTGTCACACACAAACGGTAATATTGTTTTATGAAAAACGGCACTTTCCTCGCAGCCATTGATTTGGGCTCAAACAGTTTTCGGCTTGAAATTGGACGCTATGACCACGGCCAAATTCAGCGTGTTGACTACCTCAAGGAAACTGTGCGTCTGGGTAACGGCTTTGACGAAGAACGCAACCTGTCGCCGCAGGCGATGCAGCGTGGCTGGGATTGTCTGGCGCGGTTTGCCGAGCGCTTGGCGGGTTTCGATGCCGCCCAGGTGCGGGCAGTAGCTACCCAGACCCTGCGTGAAGCCAGAAACCGTGAAGTATTCCTGAAACGTGGGTGCGAGATTCTGGGCTTTGGCATTGAGGTGATTGCAGGCACAGAAGAAGCGCGCCTGATTTACCAGGGGGTGTCGCACCTGCTGCCGCAAAGTGACGAGCGCCGTTTGGTGATCGACATTGGCGGGCGCTCGACCGAACTGGTTCTGGGGCGTGGTTTGGAGGTCTTGCATGCGGCATCGTTTCGGGTCGGCAGCGTGGCCTGGTCAATGAACTATTTTCCTCAAGGCGAGTTCACTCAAGCGACGCTGTACCGCGCCGAAATTGCAGCCCAGGCAGTGCTTGAAGAAGCGCTTACCAGCTACCCTCGCGACCAATGGGACACGGCCTATGGGGCTTCGGGCACGGTCGGCGCAGTGGCCGACATTTTGGTGCAGGCAGGCTGGCCGCAGGGTCAGATCAGCCGGGAAGGTTTGAACTGGCTGGTCAAGTGCATGCTGCGCGCGGGCCATGCCAGCAACCTCAGGCTGGAGGGCCTGAAAGACGATCGCCGTGCCGTGATCGGTGGCGGGGTGAGTGTGCTGCGCGGTTTGATGGAGTTGCTGCACATTGACACCTTGCAAGTGGCACAAGGGGCGCTGCGGCATGGCGTGCTGTTTGAAATGATGGCACGTGATGCCCAAACCACGGATGCGCGCGATGTGTCGGTGCAGCGTTTGGCACAAAAATTTGCGGTCGACAGCGCGCAGGGCGAACGCGTCAGTGCGGTGGCCAGCCGACTGTTAACGCAGCTGTTGCCCGCCGCTAGTAGCAGCGCCACCGAGCTGCAGCGCAAGCTGCGTTGGGCCGCTCTGCTGCATGAAATTGGCAGTGTCATTTCCGGTAGTGACTACCACAAGCATGGAGCCTACATTCTGGAAAACGCTGACACAGTGGGTTTCAGCATGCCTGAACTGCACCGGTTGGCGTTGCTGGTGCTGGGACACCGCGGCAAACTGAAAAAACTTGACGCTGATTTTGAAGAGCCTGGTTTTGTCATGCTGCTGCTGGCCTTGCGCCTGGCCGTCATTTTGTGCCACGCCCGGCAAACCCCACATGACGAAGGTCTGGTGTTGATGTGCCTTGCCCCACGCCACCGCTTTACACTAATGGCGACGCAGGCCTGGGTGGCCAGCTATCCACAGTCGGCGCATTTGTTGCGCCAGGAATCTGCGGCCTGGCAAAAGTCATCCTGGTCGTTTGATTTGTTGATGCAGTGAGCTGGATAAAAGTATAAACAATATATACTGTTTATCCCTTTTAACTTTACAGAATGCCCGCATGGTCACCAAAATTGCCAAAACCACCCTGAGCACGGCCGCGGCCGTCAAGCCTGTACCCGTTACAAAAGCCCCTGTTGCAAAAAAACCGACTCTGGGGGAAACGGTGTCAAGTACCCAAACCAAACTGGCTACAACTAAAACTGCGATGTCCAAAGTGGCGATTCCAAAAACCGCACCCAAGGTCGTGGTGGTGGCTGTCAAAGTAAAAAAACCCAAACTGGTACGTGACAGCTTTACCATGCCCAAAGACGAATACTCCGTGATTGACAGCCTCAAACTGCGGGCTGGAAAGTTAGGGCAATCGGCCAAGAAAAGCGAGTTGTTGCGCGCCGGTATCAAGGTGTTGGCCGCCATGAGCGACATTCAATTCAAGGCCGCACTGAGTGCTGTGCCGACACTCAAGACCGGCCGCCCCAAAGATATCAAATAAGGTCAGGGCTGATCACCGTCAACAGTGAGGTGTGGCACTGTTGTTCACGTAGACGGGTGCGCAACCACCACACAGACCCCTTGCGGATGTCACAGTTTTGCGCATCCACCCCGAGTAGGCGGGCGGCCACCAGCCCGAGCGTTGGCTGATGCCCGACCAGCAGCACAGCCCCCTTGTGGGGTGGACCGGTGTCGGGTGACCATTTGATCAGGCCCAGCACGTCATCGACCGAGCTGCCGCATGCCAATTCATCGCGCAACTTGAATTTGCGACCCAATGCCAGTGCGGTTTGTTCGGCTCGGCGCGCCGGGCTCACCAGCACCCGGGTGCTGTCGGGCAATTGGCGGTCGAGCCAGGTTGCCATGCGTGCCGCCTGACTTTCACCTTTGTGGGTCAGGGGTCGTGAGGCATCGTCAAAGCCGGGTTGTGCCGCCTGCGCCTGCGCGTGTCGCCACAAGATCAGATCCATGGCTCAAGCGTCGGTTGGGCTCATGACCGGGCTGAGTACCGTGCCATCAGCTGTGCCTGGGCACTGCGTGCGGTTTTGGGTTTTGATGACAGGGCGCGACTGCGAGCGGGTTGAATCGGACTGTAGTGACCATCGGCATCCATAGCCCAGGCATCAACCTGATCATCGAGGTACATCTTCAGGCACTCGTCGATGATGCGCTGGCGCAAGGTGGGGTCTTCCACTGGCCAGGCCAGCTCCACGCGGCGCAGCATGTTGCGGTTCATCCAGTCGGCACTCGACAGATACAAGGCCTCGTCGTTGCCCGCGCAAAAGTAAAACACGCGCGAGTGTTCCAGAAAGCGCCCAATGATGGAGCGCACCCGGATGTTGTCGGTGAACCCGGCACGCTGTGCTGGCAGCATGCAGGCTCCGCGGATGATCAGGTCAATCTGCACCCCGGCTTGCCCCGCACGCACCAGCGCTTCCATCAGCTTTTCGTCGGTCAGGCTGTTCATCTTCAGGATGATGCGGCAGGGCACACCTGTGGCGGCGACCTTGGCGGTGTTGTCCACCCATTCCAGCAAGCTGCGCTGCAAGGCAAACGGAGCCAGCACCAGCTTGTTCAAGCGCGGAATCCGGCTCTGGTTAGCCAACAGGCCGAACACGGCTTCAATGTCCTGGGTGATTTTGGGGTTGGCCGTGAGGTAGCTCAGGTCGGTGTAAAGCCGCGCTGTCTTGGGGTTGTAATTGCCCGTGGACAAATGCGCATAACGGCAAATGCTGCGCCCTTCGCGGCGCGACACCAGCAGCATCTTGGCGTGGGTTTTGAGCCCCACCACGCCATAGACCACTTGTGCGCCAATGTATTCGAGTTTCTCGGCCCAGTTGATGTTGGCCTCTTCATCAAAACGGGCCTTGAGCTCCACCACTACCGTCACTTCTTTGCCGCGTTGCACCGCCTGGCGCAGCAACTCCATCAGCACCGAGTCCGAGCCGGTGCGGTAAATGGTTTGCTTGATGGCCAGTACGTTGGGGTCGTTGACGGCTTCACGCAAAAAGGCCAGTACACCGTCAAAACTTTCGTAGGGCTGGTGGATCAGTACGTCACCGGCCTGCAGCTGTTCAAACATGGGCGTGCTGGTAGCCAGCTGCGGTGGAAAGCTGGCTTCAAAACGGGGGAACAGCCATTGGGGTTGATCCACCAGGTCAATCAATTGGTTCAGTCGCACCAGGTTCACTGGCCCATGCACCCGGTACAGGGCGGAGCTCGGCAACTCAAACTGGCGCAGCAGAAAATCAGCCAGATGCTCAGCACAACCCGCCGACACTTCCAGCCGCACGGCCTGGCCGTAGTTGCGGTGCACCAGCCCTTGCCGTAATGCGGTGCGGAGGTTTTTTACGTCCTCTTCGTCGACCGATAGGTCGGAGTGACGGGTGACCCGAAATTGTGAAAAGTTGCCCACCGTGCGTCCCGGAAACAAGTCTTTGAGGTGGCTGCGCACGACGCTGGAAATGGACACCAGCAGTGTGCGTTTGCCAGCCAGCTTGTCGGGCAAGCGGATAAACCGCGGCAGGCTGCGTGGCACCTTGACGATGGCAATTTCGTTGTCGCGCCCAAACGCGTCGCGGCCGGACAAATGCACAATGAAATTGAGCGACTTGTTGGCGACTTGAGGGAATGGATGCGAGGGGTCTAACCCCACTGGCAGCAGCAACGGACGCACCTCGCGTTCAAAAAACGATTTGACCCAGCGCTGCTGCGCCAGCGTGCGTTCGCTGTGTGACACCACGCGAATGCCCTCCTTGGCAAAAGCAGGAATCAGCACATTGTTGTAGAGCGTGTATTGCGCCTCGACCAGGCTGTGCACGACTTTGCTCAAAGCCTCCTGGGCTTGTGCATCGACTGCGCTGAGGTCGGCTTTGGGCTTGGCCAAACTGGTGTAGAGCGCGGCGCGCACTTCAAAAAACTCGTCCAGATTGGACGACACAATGCTCAGGTAGCGCAGCCGCTCCAGCAAGGGCACATCCGGTTTTTGGGCCCAGTACAAGACCCGCGCGTTGAACGCCAGCAGGCTCATGTCGCGGTCGAGCCAGGCGCTGTTGACGGCTACCGATTGCGGGGTCGGTTGTGGCGCAGGCCGTGGGGTTTTGGCTTTGGAAGAGACAGGATCAATCATGCGGATCATCGACTTGGTTTGTGCCAAGTGTGGCGATGCGTCATGACAACTGTGTGACAGAAATTTGACTTTTTGACGACGACGCATGGCGCGTGTCCGCTGTTGCGACATTGGTCTGATGCCCTGCTTTGCTGTTGCCGGCCTCGGTCTGCGCCTGATCCAGCAACCAGGTGCGAAAAGCCACCACGGCTGGGCGATCGGCCCAGACCTGCGGGGTTAATAAGAAGTAGGCGTAGCTTTGATGCACTGAAATGTCAAACGGTGCCACCAACCGCCCTTGCGCAATGGCATTGGCCACCAGCGGTTTGGAGGCCAGTGCCACGCCCTGGCCATCCAGTGCCGCCACATAAGCTAGCCCAGAGTCGCTGAAATGCGGCCCGGCGTGGCTGTCCACTCCTTCGATGCCAGCCAGTTTGAACCATGCATCCCAAGCCGATCCGGAGCGCACGCTGGTGATGGTTTCATCGTGCAGCAAGACCTGGTGGCGCATGTCTGCGGGCACGCGCAGTGGGGGCTCGCCTGTCAGCAATTTGGGGCTGCACACGGCGATGTAATCTGAGCCAAACATGCGGTCGACCTGAAAGCCGGGGTAGTCGCCGTGGCCAAAGCGGATCACCACCAGGGTGTCCTGTGGCTGCAGCTGCACCTCGTCGTCAAAGCTACTCAAGCTGGGGGTCTGTGCGCCCCCAATGGTTTTGTTTGAGCGAATCACATGCAGGTGGATGTCGGGCTGCGCCAGGGCAAAACTGCGCAGCCTTGGCACCAGCCAGCGGGTGGCGAAAGACGGCGGCAAGAGCACAACCAGCCGCCCCGTATGGCCCTGTGTGCGGGCACTCTCCACAGCCGCAGCAAAGCAGTTCATGCCCTCGCGCACTTTGGGCAACAGGGCGCTGCCCTGTGGGGTGAGTTCGAGCGCCCGTGTCAGGCGATTGAACAGTGGCAGCTGCAAAAAATCTTCCAGCAGCTTGATCTGGTGGCTGATCGCAGTGGGCGTGACGGCGAGTTCTTGCGCCGCATTCTTGAAACTCAAATGGCGCGCGGCAGCCTCAAAGGCGCGCAGGGCATTCAAGGGGGGCAAGCGAAAGGTCATGGATGAGTTTTTCTAATCTGTGGCCTGAGAAAGCATCGTTTGTGGCAACGCCAGCTTGAAGCTATCGTAGCACCGTGCTCTCAAAAAGAGCCCATTTAACAGGAAAGGATCAACATCATGGAATACGACTACGACGACATTCAGGCCTACATTGACCGCGCCAACAAGATGCGCTCAGAAGCCATGGGCGAGTTGCTCAGCGTGGGCTGGAAACACTGCGTTGAGTTCTTCAAAAGCCTGACGCATTTTCCGTCGCATACTCCGGTATTTATCAGAAAAGCTTAGGTCACGTGGCCGCTTTTTGCGGCCCGAGCTGCACGCAAGCTAAACCAATTTTTTCAAAAGTTCAGTCTTTTTTGCATCAAATTCGCCCTGCGTCAGGATGCCCTTGGTTTGGAGTTCACCGAGCTTCTCCAGGGTAGCCATCACGTCCTCAGCCTTGACACCCACTGACACGGCAGCTGTACCCGCCACCGGCGCGGCCTGCAAACCCGCAGCCAGGTTGTGCGCCAGCACCTGACCCAACGCCACGCCCGCGCCCAGTCCCATTGCATCTGCGGCCATGCTGGAGCCTGTGCCGCTGCCCTCTGAAAATTTGGGAATGGCTTGTGCAGTTTGGTATTGCATGAATTTGGCCATGTCGTTGCCCACCATGCCCATACCGATTTTTTGATCCAGCACTGTTTGCAGCGCTTCGGGCAGCGAGACGTTTTGCACCGTCAGGGCTTCCAGTTTCAGGCCGATCTTTTCGAACTCTGGCGCAAGCTGGGTTGTCAAGGCTTGCGCAAACATGCGCTGGTTGGCGGCTAAATCCAGAAACGCAATGCCACTGCTGGCCACGGCGTGGCTGATGTTTTGCAGCACCAAGCCGCGCAACTGGCCGTCCAGGTCTGCCGTGTCATAACGCGCACGCGTGCCGGAGATGTCGGTGTGGAACAGTTTGGGGTTGGCCACGCGAAAGCTGTAGTTGCCAAAAGCACGCAGGCGCACCGCACCAAAGTCCAGGTCGCGGATGGTGATGGGTTGCGGCGTGCCCCACTTCTGATCGACTTGCTGGCGTGTGCTGAAAAAATACACATCGCTCTTGAACGGCGAGGCAAACAGCTTGTCCCAGTGCTTCAGGTAGGTCAGCACCGGCAGGGTTTGGGTGCGCAGGATGTACGTGCCGGGGCCGAACACGTCGGCGGCCTGGCCTTCATTCACAAACAGCGCCATTTGGCTCTCGCGCACCACCAGTTGCGCACCGCTCTGGATTTCCATGTCAGCCATTGGAAAACGCCAGGCCAGCGTGCCGTCGCGGTCTTCGGTCCACTCGATGATGTCAATGAATTGTTTGCGGATGAAGTCCATCAAGGCCATAACGTGCTCCTGCGGGTGGGTGAATGTGTGATGATAGCGACGGATGCGTGGCTTGGGCCATGTTGGTCAACCCTCTTGCCGTGGCGATTCCCTGATGATTTCAATCGATTCCACCTTGCATTGCAGTGCCATGCTGCTCGCTGCTGGCCGGGGCGAGCGCATGCGCCCGCTCACCGACACCTGTCCCAAGCCGCTGCTTGAGGTGCAGGGCAAGCCATTGCTGCAGTGGCAGTTGGAGGCTTTGGCGCGTGGTGGCTGCACCCAGGTGATGGTCAACACCGCCTGGCTGGGACAGCAGATTGAACAAGTATTTAAGAACGTTTTAGTTCTTGAGCCCTTTAATAACAACGGCAATAAGCTATCAAAAAAAGAGCAATCATCACCCTTGTGCATCACCTATTCGCATGAAGGCCGTGATTTTGGCGGCGCACTGGAAACCGCTGGTGGCATTGCCCGCGCCTTGCCGCAGCTCGGTGAGGTGTTCTGGGTGCTGGCCGGGGATGTGTTCACGCCCGGGTTTGAATTTGCGCCGCAGGCGGTGCAGCGTTTTGTGGCCAGTGACAAGCTGGCGCACCTCTGGCTGGTACCCAACCCGGTGCACCACCCGGGGGGTGACTTTGGGCTGCAAGCCAACCACAACGGCGGCGTGGCGCTGGCGCTGAACTTACCCCAAGACAGCACCCAGCTGCGCTACACCTATTCCACCATAGGTCTGTACCGCCGCGCGCTGTTTGAGCCGCCTTGGTGTGACATTGCGGCCGGTAACCCGCATGGCATCAAGGCTGCCCTGGCACCATTGCTGCGCCGAGCCATCGACCAACACCAAGTGTCGGCAGAGCTGTACCAGGGGTCGTGGACGGATGTGGGGACGCCGCAGCGGCTGGCCGCGCTCAACGGCTTGGCGTTTCCCGAATAAACTGCTGCAGCCATTGGTCACCAGGTGTCCGTTTGCAGGGCGGACTTGAGCCCACCACGGTGGGGACAAATTGATTCTTTGCGGTCGGCATTCCTGCTCGCAGTGCGGCTATTCACGTTAAATTTTTGCTTCTCACAAGGACTCGTTCATGCGCAACACTGACATTTACCAACAACGCCGCGCCTTGCTGGCGCAAAAAATGGGTCGACACGGCATTGCCATCATCCCCACCGCACCTGAACAGCAACGCAACCGCGATAGTGACTTTCCGTACCGCGCCGACAGCTACTTTTATTACCTGACCGGCTTCACTGAACCCAACACCTGGCTGGTGCTCGCGGGCGACGGTCGCAGCACCTTGTTTTGTCAGCCCAAAGATGTGGAACGTGAAATTTGGGACGGCTACCGCCTTGGCCCAGATGCCGCCACGGCTACGCTGGGGGTTGCGGCTGCAGCCTCGGTCACAGAACTTGATACCAAATTGCCCGCCTTGCTGGATGGGCGTGATGCCGTATGGTTCCCGTTTGCCATCCACAAGGGCCTGGAGTCGCGTGTTGACGGCTGGTTGAGCGTGCTGCGTGCGCGCGTGCGCTATGGTGCGTTGACACCGCAAACTCAGCGCGATTTGTGTGGTGTGCTGGATGACATGCGGCTGGTCAAAGATGCGTCTGAGCAAGCCACCATGCGCCGCGCCGGCCAGATCAGTGCGGCGGCGCACATTCGTGCCATGCAGCTGTCGGCCAAGCGTTTGCGCGCTGGCGAGGAAGTGCGTGAATTCCATCTGGAGGCTGAGTTGCTGCATGAATTTCGCCGCAACGGTTCGCAGTTTCCGGCCTACGGCTCGATCGTGGCGGCTGGAGCCAACGCCTGCGTGCTGCACTACCGCG
>JAVHPS010000057.1:0-2916 GCA_036170715.1 Rhodoferax sp.
CCGCGCAAGCACAAGGACTGCAGAAGTTGAAACTCTTCGTCAAAGCTGTCATACAGGTCTTCTGCGGTCTGGCCGTAATACTGCTGGCCTCCACCGGCACGTGCCATGGCGATCATCAGGTCTTCATTGAAGCCGCGACCCAAACCCACCGTGGTGGTGGTGACACCTTTGGCCAGCCACTCACTGCAATGTTTCTCGATAGGGGCAATGTCACACAAACCGTTATTGGCTTGACCATCAGACAACAGAATGACGCGGGAAATGCTGGCGTCGATGCCACCTTCGAGCTGTTTGGCACCAGACTCCCAGCCGCCAAACAGGTTGGTGTTGCCGCCACTTTGAACCCCTGAAATAGCGCGGCGAACCGAATCGGCTGATTTCACGGGAGCCAAGGGCCTCAGTACGTCAACCTGGTTGTCATAGACCACCACCGAGAGTTGATCTGCTGGTGTCATACAGCCGGCAATGTGACTCACGCAGCGCAGGGCCTCGGTCAGGGGTTGGCCGTCCATGCTGCCAGAGCGGTCAACCACCAGGGCCAGTCGTTTGGCGGTGATCTTGCTTTTGCTGGATTCAGGTTGGTCAGGTGCCTGAACGCGAACCATGACTTCAATGACACCGCCCTCAGCGGGAACAGCGGATTTCACGGGTGACAGCAAGACGGTGGGTTCAATCATGGCACTTCTCCTTGAGGTTTGGAGGGAGAAGTTTGAACCTGGCTGGGGTCAAGGTGTGCACCTGCCAAGCTGTAGTTTCAACCAGTCAATTCAGTGAAAAAAGGCTGATCGCAGGGTCACGTGGTGAGCTTCATCGCTGGTAGCCCAGTCACTTCAACCAAGCGGTCGCTTCGGTAGGTTTCCCGAAAGAAGCCACCCTCTGGGTGAGCCAGCATTTGGAGTGCGTCGATATAGGTCTGGTCGGTTGGTGGCATTGGGCGATAAGAAGGGTTGGACTCTGGCAGCGGTGGTTGGCTGATGATAAGTTCATATCGCGGCTGCAAGTTTCTCCGGCATTCTTTGTTCTCAGTCGCGACTGCCTACCAATTTAAACTTGGTAACTATTCGCCTAACCCGCATCACAACACAAGACACCCTGCCAACCCCGACGCAGGGGGTACAGCCAAATATCCTTGACGGGAATCATCGGCTTGTTGCTTTTTGACTTCTTACCCCGCCCGGCAGTGCGGCCCACCAGAGTCCAGTTGGCGGCCTTGTAGCACGTCCCCTTGTGACGCTCAAACTCCACAAACGTCTCCAGCAACACTGGTGCAAAGCCGTAGCGCGCCATCCAGTCCTTGGGTGTTGGTGCCGACGATGATTTGAGCCACTTGCCGGATTTGCAATGAGCCAGTTGAATGACTCAGATCATCAAGGCTATGGCCGTCCACCTGACTTTTTTGATGGCTCAATTGACGGTCGGCGCGTGACTCAAATCGGAGGCGGCTCCAACAGTTGCCTGGCTGCTTCGGTAGACTCGACCTCCGGATCGACATTTGAAGCGAATGATGAACAATTCAGACTACAAACCTTGGCCAACTATGTCTGATTACCCGCAGACTGAGCTGGGTTGGAACCAGTATGCAAACCACTGGGTCGCACGAAAGAAAATGTCTGGGGGGTTGGCGCAAATCCCTAAGGCTGCGATCGAGGAACATTGGGCTGCAATGGCGTTAGGACGCGAGAAGGGTTGGACGGAAAACGAGGAGGGGTAGGAGCCCGGCGGCTTGGCCCATAGAAGGTACACCGGTGAAGTTTATGTTTCGACCGAGACCCTTTTACTATCCAACGTGCCTACTTTTACAGCCCATAGTCGATGCATGCTGATTTCATCGGGTTGGCAATTTGTGTACACTTGAGTACACAGAGTCTTTGTCAATTAGGGTCACTATCATGGAAGCTACAAAAGTCGGTATTCGGGAGTTCCGCGCTGGTATGGCGGAATTCATTGCTGCCAGCACCCCTGTGGCGCTGACACGCCACGGACAAACCGTGGGGTATTTCATCCCAATCCAAGGTCAGGCTGAGGCCGATATTGCAGCTCTGAAAAAGGCCAGTAAGAATTTGGACAAGTTACTTGCAGCCCGGAATATGGATGTTGAGGCGATCGTTACCGAGTTCAAGGCAGCACGCAAACAGGGGCAAACCGCCAAAAACACCAAGGCCATGGTGGTATGAGTCACAAAGCCATCGTCCTGGATGCCAACATACTGATCAGGGCGGTATTGGGAAGGCGTGTGCGCGAGCTGCTGCTTGGTTATGCTGAATCCGTTAAATTCTTCGCGCCCGATGTGACTTACGCCGATGCCCGAAAGTATTTGCCAGGGTTATTGAGCAAACGTGGTGTAGACACAATACCAGCGATGGACGTACTGGATGCCCTTGAATCGATTGTTCAACCACTTGAGTTTGAACTCTATGCAGGGTTTCAACAACAAGCTTTGAAGCGTATTGCCATCCGTGATGCTGATGATTGGCCGGTTCTGGCCTGCGCCTTGACGATCGGCTGCTCGGTATGGACAGAAGATGCCGACTTTTTTGGAACTGGCGTTGCAACCTGGACAACGGATCGGGTTGAGTTGTATTTGGCGAGTTGACATGGCAACTTCGTCAGTCAGATTTCATTTCGATCTGACAGGAATCGGTATTTCTGCCTGATGAGTGGAGCCGAAATCAATGTCAGCAATCGGGCAGGTCAATTGGGAAAAGCTACTACCGCATTGGGCACGTTGCAGTCCGCCACGAACGGCTTCTGACTGAGTCCGAGCTAGACCACCATAAAGCTGCCCGTCGTGAACAGCCGCATCCAGCCTATTGCCGACCGACAGGAGCCAAATTTCACCCTGAAATATCCATCCACCAAACGGTAGTTTGATTGACCCTCCCAATGGGGCCTGAAAAGCCCCATTTTTTGGCTCAG
>JAVHPS010000058.1:0-2914 GCA_036170715.1 Rhodoferax sp.
CTGAGCGACCGCGTGCGTGGCCTGGACATGGGCGCGGACGACTACATGATCAAACCCTTTGAGTTGCCCGAGCTGCTGGCTCGCCTGCGTGCGCTGCTGCGCCGCTCGCAGGCGGCTACCTCGTCGGTACTGAGCTTTGGCCCGCTTGAAATGGACACCGCCACCCGGCAGACGTGCGTGCGCCCCAGCGGGCAGCTGGTCGAACTTGGGCAGCGTGAATGGACGGTGCTCGAATATTTGCTGCTGCACACGCCCAAGCCCGCCAACAAAGAAAAACTCTTGCAAGCCCTGACCGGCTGGGACAAAGAAATCACCTCCAACGCGGTCGAGGTCTACATCTCCCGGCTGCGCAGCAAGCTCGAACCGCTGGGCGTGGGACTGCGCTCGATTCGCGGCTTTGGCTACCGGCTGGAGCTGCTGACCCCCCGGCTGACGGATGTGATCGACTCCACGGCGAACTAGCCCGCCATGCAACTGGCGGCCATGTCCACCGGGCTGCAGCGGCGCTTGCTGTTGCTGTTGCTCTTGCCACTGGCCTTGCTGGCCGGTATCAACACCTGGTTTGACTACCGCTCGGCCGACAACGCCGCGCTGGAACAAGACCGCCAGTTGCTGCGTCTGGCTCCGCTGTTGGTGGACTCGGTGGTGGCCAAAGGCAAAACGGCAGCAGACCCGCCGATCTTGTTGCGTGCCCCGGCCATTGAAGACTTCCTGCGTGAAGGGCGCATGTCGTCGATGGCTGTGGTGGGGCTGGACGGCCGCGTGCTGCTGGGCGCGGACTGGCTCACGGGTTTGCCGCCCACCACCTTTGACCCCGAATTTGCCAGCGAAGAACACAACGGTGTGGTGTACCGCATCTTGTCCCTGCGCACGCCCACCGTGGCCGGTGAACTGGTGGTGCGCCTGGCCGACGGCTCAGACCCGCGCCAGCAATGGTTTGCCCAGGTGCTCAAAAAAGTGCTGTTGCCCAACCTGGTGCTGATGGTGCTGGCGGTGTTTGTGGTGAACTGGGCGGTAGGGCGGGCGCTGGCCCCGTTGCTGGCACTCAAGCGTGCGGTGGAGCACCGTTCCTCGCGCGACCTGAGCCCGCTTGATGTGCAGGCCACCCCGGAAGAAGTGCGTCCACTGGTGCAGTCCCTGAACCACCTGCTCGGTCTGGTGCAAGCCCAGGCACAAAGTCAGGCACGCTTTGTGGCCGATGCGGCGCACCAGTTGCGCACTCCGCTGGCCGGTTTGCAGTCGCAAATTGAGGCCCTGGCACAAACCGCCCACCGGACCACAGTGGTTCACGCCAGTGCCGGACATTTTTCAGAAAATAGCCCTCTGGCCCTTGATAATAATCAGCAAGACACTATCAATTTAGAAGTGTCCAGGGTGCTGCGCCTGCGTGATGCAGCACGCCGCACCAGCCAACTGGCCAATCAATTGCTGGCGCTGTCACGGGCCGACGCGCGCAACCCGGCCGAGCAGCCGCCCGAGCATGTGAACCTGAAAGCGCTGTGCGAAAGCGTGCTTGAAGACCAGCTTGATGCGGCCGCCGCCAAGTCCATCGATCTGGGTCTGGAGGCACAGCCGGTGCGGGTGTGGGGCCATGTCTGGCTGCTGCGTGAACTGCTGGGCAACTTGCTGGACAACGCGCTTAAATACACCCCGGTCGGTGGCACGGTGACCCTGCGCTGCGGCCACTGCGGTGCAGACCAGGCCCCCATGCTGGAAGTGGAAGACGACGGCCCCGGCATACCCCCACAAGAGCGCCAGCGCGTGCTGGAGCGCTTTTACCGCGTGCCCGGTAGCACCAGCGAAGGCAACGGTTTGGGTCTGGCCATTGCCGATGAAATCGCCCGCGTGCATGGGGGCCAGTTGCAAGTGGCGACCGGGGCCGATGGGCGCGGGGCGCGCTTCACACTGGTGCTGCTGTGCGAGAATGAAATTACCCCTTCAGAGCCCTGATGCCCCCCAGACTTGCCTCTACCGATGCCTGATTCAACGCCCCCGCAGGCAGCCCAGCCTGCCCCAGCCAAACGCCTGCAACCCGGCCAGCGGCGTGTGCAAATTCTGCAAACCCTGGCCACCCTGCTGGAGCAACCCGGGGGCGAGCGCATCACCACGGCGGCGTTGGCCAAAGAACTGCAGGTGAGCGAGGCGGCGCTGTACCGCCACTTTGCCAGCAAGGCACAAATGTTTGAAGGCCTGATCGACTTCATCGAGCAGACGGTGTTTGCGTTGATTGGCCAGATCCAGGCCCAGCCTCAAGCCAGCGGTGCACAGCGTGCCCACCAGATCATGGCCATGCTGATGAAATTTGCCGAGAAAAACCCCGGCCTGACGCGTGTCATGGTGGGCGATGCCTTGCTGCTGGAGCAAGAACGCCTGCAAGCGCGCATGAACCTGTTTTTTGACAAAGTTGAAGCGGCGCTCAAACAATGCCTGCGCGACTCGGCCAGTGTGGCCGCCAGCGACACCCCCACGCTGGATGCCCAGCTGCGTGCCGCCGTGCTGGTGGCTTTTGCCCGGGGGCGGCTGCAACGCTATGTGCGTTCCCATTTCAAACGCCTGCCGGGGGAGCAGCTGGAGGCCTGTCTGGCGCTGATGTGTTGACCAGTGTCGGGTTTTGCCTAGGGGTTAACCCGCGAAACCGCTAGAAAGATCACCCTAGAAACCCGCTGGGGGTGACACGAGAGGTGGAAATGTTGCAAAATAGAACGATCGTTCTTTTTAAGACATATGGCCACCTCACCTCTTCCCCTTCATTCCGTTGCCGCAAGTCCCCGCACCCGGGGTGTCCGGGCGCTGCAAAAAGGCCAGCAAACCAAGCAGACCATTGTCGATGCCGCCCTTGGGCTGGCGGAACAAATCGGTCTGGAAGGCTTGAGCATTGGCGCGCTGGCCGAAATCACCCGCATGAGCAAGTCGG
>JAVHPS010000059.1:0-2911 GCA_036170715.1 Rhodoferax sp.
TTGTGGTGGCCTTGCCACCCACAGGGCCAATGCATGAAACGCTGGCACTGGGGGTACAGGCTGCAGCGTTGGCCGGGTTGGGTGCCGCTGGTGGGCTGCCACCACCACCACAGGCTGAAAGCGCCAGCACCACGCTTGCCAGCATGAGGCGGCTTGAGGCGCGCCAACCCTGCGGGCAATGCAGTGCTTTGGGGAACATTTGGAGCGGGGTACAGACTTTCGCGCAGATATTCATGCGGTTTCTCCTGGGGGCATGGCTTGAAAATGAAAAAACGTGAAAAACAGGCAGCTGAGCCCATACCAAACGGGTGGGGCTGGGGGAATGGCAGACGTGGTGGTCATGCACGCCATGCACAAGGCGGCAAAACAACTGAAGCAGTTTTGACCAGCGAATTGCTGAGTGTGGGAACTTTGATCGCGCTGGCTAGATCGCGCTGCTGGGCTGGGCTGGGCTGGGCTGGGCTGGGAGTATCGATACCATACAAGCATGGCAAGACAGCAATGCTTGGCAAAAGGCCTGACCTGCAATACGAATCACCCGAATCCTTTGCGTTAACCCAACACTACTTTTGAATTTGAAATGCTGCTGTGGCCGCAGCTGTGATTGAGTTTAAACCTCAAAAAATTCATTTTAGCCGCATGAAACTACGGGTTTACCCTTGAGTTTGTCACTTTACAAGCGGTATTCTCAGGAAAAGAAACTTTTTAAAACTTGTGCAGCCACACCGGCCATGACCAGCCCTGTCATCCATTTCAACACCGCCCATTCGTTGTTCAATATGGCAATGTCATCACGCACAGAGCGAATGTCAGATTTGCTGACCAACGCAGCTTCTAGGGCTTCAGAAAGAATGTCGCGCTGCGCAATGACAAAGGCCTCAGCTTGCTGGGGGGCAATGCCCGACGCCTCAAGTTGCCTAACGTAGCGCAGTGTGTCAAAAGTAATTGTGCTCATCAGCCAATATTAGCTCCGCGCAAAACGCCAGCCTGATGGCGCACACAAGCCCGCGCCTGCTCTTGCAAGCGCAACACACGGCGCTGCACTTTGCCGGTGGTGGTCAAGGGCAGGGCATCCAAAAACTCAATCTCTTTGGGGTATTCATAAGGTGCCAGTTTGCCCTTGACGTGGGCTTGCAGCTCGGCCACCAGTTGGGCATCAAATTGGCCTCTAGCGCCCGTGTAGCTTGCGCGAGCAGCTACAAAATCTGGTGCAAGTACGACATAAGCCTTGACCACCGCACCGCGCTCGGCATCGGGCTTGGGCACCACCGCCACGTTGGCCACGGCGGGGTGTTTGACCAGGCAGTTCTCGATCTCACCCGGACCAATGCGGTAGCCCGCGGCCTTGAACACGTCGTCGCTGCGACCTTGGTACCACAGGTAGCCTTGGGCATCGCGGCTGGCCAGGTCACCGGTGCGGCACCAGTCGCCGGTGAATTTGGCTTGGGTGGCAGCGGCGTTGCGCCAGTAACCCAAAAAGAAAATCGGGTCGGGCTGGCCATGCACGTCGCAGCGGTGCACGGCCACATCGCCGACTTCATCCACGGCGCACTCACAACCAGCGTCGTCAATCACGGCCAGGCGGTGGCCGGGGTAGGCCATGCCCATGCTGCCGGGTTTGGCCGGCCACACCGCCGCACAGTTGCCCACGATGTAGTTGATCTCGGTTTGGCCAAACATCTCGTTCACCGTCACGCCCAGTTGGCTGCGGCAGTAGTCAAACACCGCATCGCCCACCGCCTCACCGGCGCTCATGATGGCTTGCAGCTGCAGGCCAAACTGCTGCTGCACGCTGCAGCCAGGGCGGCCGGGGTAGGCTTTCATGATGGCTTTGAGCGCGGTGGGGAACAAAAAAGTGTGGGTCACACCGCAGTCGCGCACCAGCTCCAGCGCGGTTTGGGGGCTAAAGCGGCCGGCATAGGCCACGATGGGGCGGCCAAAGTAGAGCGATGGCAACAGCGCGTCCATCAGCCCACCGGTCCAGGCCCAGTCTGCCGGTGACCAAAAAACCGCCGCCGAGCCGGGCTGTGGTTGCCAGTCTGGCGCTTGGGCACTCTCTAAAATCAGAGCAGCTTGTGCAATGTATTCGGGCGTGAGAGGCTGATTTTGATTCAAACCAAAAAAGTTTTGGCTGCTCAAAAAGCCACTCAGATTGCCCAGCAAAGCCTGGTGCGGAATGAGCGCGCCTTTGGGGTTGCCAGTGGTGCCGCTGGTGTAGATCAAGATGGCGGCGGCATCCGCCCGGGTGGCCACCAGGGTGAACGTGCTTGGGGCTTGGCGCATGGCCTGGGCAGCGTCAACATCGGCCACGTCAGCCACCGCACCCCGTTCACCCCCAAAGCCCATCAGGCAACGCAAATCAGGGCAACGCGCGCGCACCAGCGCCAGATGGGGCAGGGTTTGGGCGTCGCCCAGCGCCACCACCGCCTGGCTGTCTTGCAGCCGAAACTCAAGCGCCTCGGGGCCAAACAACTGTGACAGCGGCACCGCCACCGCCCCCATTTGCAGCACCGCCATGAAAGCCACCGCCACCTCAAAGCTTTGCGGCAAGACAATCGCCACCCGGTCGCCCGGCTGCACCCCCAAACCGCGCAGCACGTGGCTCAAGCGGTTGGCTTGCTGTTGCAGCTCTGAATAAGTATAAAAAGTACTTGCAGCGCTTGATTGGTATGCGCGGACAGCTATTCTTTGCGTAGCATCTGGCAAACCCGCCCAGCGCACGCTGCAGGCCTGCGCCATGTTGAACCACTCGGGCACTTGCCAGTTCAGGCCCTGGTGCAACTGGGCGTAACTTGGGGGGAATTGCCAAACCGGCGCAAGAGGGGGCGCTAGATGTGGTGCAAGTTTTGGCGTGGCGGCGCTGAGCCCCTTGTCGCGGGTTTGACTGACTGGCATGCGCGTGTCTCCTTAT
>JAVHPS010000060.1:0-2909 GCA_036170715.1 Rhodoferax sp.
CCGTGTCGGGTCCGGTATCGGTGCTGCCGTTGGGTTTGCAGGGCGACGAACAAGCCGATTTGTCAGTGCATGGCGGGCTGGACAAGGCGCTGTACGCCTATCCCAGCGAGCACTATCAGGCTTGGCGCGAGGCCCGTGCGCATGCCGGGGTGGATGGCATTGATGCGGCCCTGCCGTGGGGCAGCATGGGCGAAAACCTGAGTCTGGTGGGGGTGCTGGAAACTGACGTGTGGGTGGGCGACGTGCTGCGCTTTGAGCACTGTGCGCTGCGCGTCACCTTGCCGCGTGAGCCCTGCTACAAATTTAACGCCGCCATGGGGCTTAACAGCGCAGCCAAAATCATGGCGCAGCAGGGGTGCTGCGGGTTTTATCTGGCGGTGGATGAGCCTGGCACGCTACAGGCTGGCGACAGGTTTGAGTTGCAGCCCGGCCCGAGGCGTTTGGGTATTCCTGAGAGTTTCAACGCCAAGTTGCACAAGCATTTGCGATAAGTGTTCACTGCGTGCCAAAAATCCGGTCACCGGCATCGCCCAGGCCGGGCAGGATGTAGCCGTGGCTGTTGAGCTGGCGGTCGATGGCCGCGGTGAAGATTTGAACATCCGGGTGCGCCGCGCGCAGGGCTTTGACCCCTTCGGGGCAGGTCAGCAGGCAGACAAATTTGATCGAACGGGGTTGCAACGCCTTCAGGCGCGTGATGGCGGCAATGGCCGAATGCCCGGTGGCCAACATTGGGTCGACCACGATGGCATCCCTGCTGGCCATGTCTTTGGGCATCTTGAAGTAATACTCTACCGCGGCCAAAGTGGCCGGGTCGCGGTACAAGCCAATGTGACCCACGCGCGCGCCGGGCACCACGGCCAGAAAACCGTCCAGCAGCCCGGTACCAGCGCGCAAGATAGAGGCCAGCGCCAGCTTTTTGCCGTCAATCACTTTGGCGGTCATTTTCTCAAGTGGGGTTTCAATCTCGACGTCTTGCAGCGGCATGTCGCGCGTGACTTCATAGGCCATCAGCATGGCCAACTCATTGAGCAAGGTTCTGAAGCTGGTGGTGCTGGCATCTTTGCGGCGCATCAGCGTGAGCTTGTGCTGCACCAGCGGGTGGTTGATGACGTGAACCATGGGGTCTTGGGGGGTGGTCATGAAACTGCTTTCAAAAATGGGACAAAGAATTTGATATGAATGAGAGGCGAGACCTTGGGGTCAGACCACTATGCGTAGCAAACGTGCTCTGACCCCAACTTGAAAAAAAGGTTTGCTTGGCGCTTTAGCGTTTGCCGCCAAAAATGCCGCCCAGCACACCGCGAATGATTTGGCGGCCAACTTCACGGCCAATCGAGCTGGCAGCGCTTTTGAACAACTGCTCGCCAGCGCTGGTACGCCGGCCGCCGCCACCGCCGAGCAAGCTGCCCAGGCCAGAGTTCAGGCTGTCGAGCAAGCCACCGCCTGCGGCTGGAGCGGCCGCTGCGCCACCGCTGGCTGCAGTTGTACTGGCTTTGTTGGCGTTTTCAGACTGGCCAGCCTGTGCAGCGCGCGTGTCGGTACGACCTTTGATTTTCTCAAAGGCCGATTCACGATCCAACGTTTTTTCGTACACCCCGGCCACGATCGAATCGTTCATCAAGGCCTGGCGCTGCGCGGGTGTGATTGGGCCGATCTGGCTGGCGGGGGGGAAGACGTAAACGCGCTCGGTCGGGCTGGGGCGACCTTTTTCGTCCAGAAAACTGATCAGCGCTTCACCCACGGCCAGCTCGGTGATGGCGGTGCCAATGTCCAGCCCGGCGTTGGGGCGCATGGTGTCGGCAGCACTCTTGACCGCCTTCTGGTCACGTGGCGTGAAGGCGCGCAGCGCGTGCTGCACGCGGTTGCCCAGTTGTGCCAGCACGCTGTCCGGGATGTCCAGCGGGTTTTGCGTCACGAAATAGACACCAATGCCCTTGCTGCGCACCAGCCGCACCACCAGCTCAATGCGCTCAATCAGCACCTTGGGCGCGTCGCTGAACAGCAGATGCGCTTCGTCAAAGAAGAACACCAGTTTGGGTTTTTCCAGGTCGCCCACCTCGGGCAGGTTTTCAAACAATTCGCTCAGCATCCACAGCAAAAACGTGCTGTACAGGCGTGGCGCGTTCATCAGCTTGTCGGCAGCCAGAATGTTGATCATGCCGCGCCCGGCGCTGTCGGTCTGCATGAAGTCGTCGATGTTGAGCATGGGCTCGCCAAAGAACTGGTCACCGCCTTGTTCTTCAATCTGCATCAGGCCGCGCTGGATGGCTCCGATGCTGGCGGCGCTGATGTTGCCGTATTCAGTGGTAAAGCTCGACGCGTTGTCGCCCACATGCTGGCACATGGCGCGCAGGTCTTTCATGTCGAGCAGCGCCAAACCGGCATCGTCAGCAATTTTGAACACCAGTTGCAGCACCCCGGCTTGGGTTTCGTTCAGGTTCAGCATACGCGACAGCAACAGCGGCCCGAGGTCGCTCACGGTGGCGCGCACCGGGTGGCCCTGTTCGCCAAAAACGTCCCACAGCGTGGCTGAGAACGCTGCATATTCAGGAGCTGCGAGCCCCCGTTCTGCAAGGACTTTGGCCAGTTTTGGCGTAGAGGTTCCCACTTGCGAAATGCCGGTCAGGTCGCCCTTGATGTCGGCCATGAACACCGGCACGCCGAGCTTGGCAAAGCCCTCGGCCATGGTTTGCAGGGTGATGGTTTTGCCCGTGCCGGTAGCCCCGGTGATCAGTCCGTGCCGGTTGGCCTTGTCGGGTTGCAGAAAGCATTGGGTTTGGCCGTGTTGCGCAATCAGGATCGGTTCAGGCATGTATGTCACCCTCAAAAAGTACAATCGGAACTGTAGCGTAACGAATTTTTAAAGGATTTCCCGTGGCAGGACACAGTAAATGGGCCAATATTCAGCA
>JAVHPS010000061.1:0-13781 GCA_036170715.1 Rhodoferax sp.
GGTGGCGGCAAATGCGGCCATTGACGCGGCCACGCCCTCCAATTGGGCCGGTTTTGCGCCGGTAGCGCTGGGTTTGGTGTTGTCTGCGCCCCTGCTGTTACCCATGATTGGCGCACTTTTTGGGCTGCACTGGATGCTGCCGGCGGGCTTGCAGTTTGCCCTTGCAACCCCGGTTCAATTTTTTCTGGGTGCACGTTTTTACAAAGCGGGTTGGCATTCGCTCAAGTCACTGACCGGCAACATGGATTTGCTGGTGGCCATAGGTACGTCTGCGGGCTGGTTGTTGTCTGTCTGGCTTTGGTTGAGTGCACCCATCGGGATAAGCCCTCACTTGTATTTTGAAGCCTCGGCGGTGGTTGTGACGCTGGTGCTGCTGGGCAAATGGCTGGAGGCGCGCGCCAAGCGGCAAACCACCGCCGCCATCCGCGCATTACACGCCTTGCGGCCTGAAACGGCGCACCTGCTGGGGCTCGACGGCGAGGTGGACGTGCCGATCGACGAAGTGCTGGTGGGTGACGATCTGGTGGTGCGCCCAGGTGAGCGTTTTGCGGTTGACGGTGTGCTGCTAGAGGGTTTGACGCAGGTGGATGAATCCATGCTGACGGGTGAGCCGCTACCGGTGTCAAAAGCGCAGCACGACAAGGTCACGGGCGGCACGCTCAATGGCGATGGCCGGGTGATCGTGCGCGTGCAGGCGGTGGGGGTGGATACGGTGCTGGCAGGCATCATCCGCCTGGTCGAAGACGCACAAGCGGCTAAAGCCCCGATCCAGCGCTTGGTGGACAAAGTCAGTGCCGTATTCGTACCCGTGGTCTTGGTGCTGGCCTTGATCACTTTGCTGGGCTGGTGGCTGGCTGGGGAGCCGTTTGAAGTGGCCATGATTAACGCCGTCACGGTGCTGGTCATTGCCTGCCCCTGTGCGCTGGGTTTGGCCACGCCAGCGGCCATCATGGCCGGTACCGGTGTGGCGGCGCAGCATGGCATTTTGATCAAGGACGCGCAAGCGCTGGAGCTGGCGCACAAGGCCCGCGTGGTGGTGTTTGACAAAACCGGCACCCTGACGCTGGGCCAGGCACAGCTGGTGGATTTTGTCGTGCCTGCCGATGCCGACAAATACAGTTTACTGGCGATTGCCGCCAGCCTGCAAAGCGGCAGTGGCCACCCCTTGGCACGGGCCGTGGTGAACGCTGCAAGTGAGCACAAGCTGACGCTGCAACCCTTGAGTCAATTGCAAACCCTGCCCGGCAAAGGCCTGCACGGGGAAGTGGGTGGTGGTGAATATTGGATTGGCAGCCTGCGCTGGATGCAAGCGTTGGGTGTGCCACTGGCTGCTTTTGAGGCGCACTTGCAAACCCTGCAACACCAAGGCGCAACGTTGGCAGTGCTGGCGCAGCAAACGTCCGCAGGTCTGAATGCTCTGGCTTTGTTGGCCTTTGGTGACGCGCCCAAAGATAGCGCCCGTGCGGCCGTGGCGACGCTGCGTGCACGGGGCATCCGGGTCATGATGCTCTCGGGTGACAACACCGCCGCTGCCTTGGCCATGGCCAAACAAGTTGGTTTGCAGCCTGATGAAGTCATCAGCAATGTACTGCCGGGCGACAAAGCGGCACACATCGCAGCCCTCAGGCAAAGCGGTGACACCGTAGTGATGGTGGGCGATGGTGTCAACGACGCACCGGCGCTGGCAGCTGCTGATGTGGGCATGGCCATGGCCAACATCGGTGGCGGTACGGATGTGGCCATGCATGCCGCCGGCATCACCCTGATGCGGGGTGACCTGGCACTGGTGGCCGCAGCGCTGGACATCTCCAACCGTACCGTGGCCAAAATCAGGCAAAACTTGTTTTGGGCCTTTGTTTACAACGTGGCCGGGATTCCGCTGGCAGCCTTGGGCTACCTGAACCCGGTGCTGGCCGGTGCCGCCATGGCGATGAGCTCAGTGAGTGTGATGAGCAATGCCTTGCTGCTCAAACGCTGGCACCCATGACAAAAATATCAACAATAAAATACACTTACAGCCCTTATATAAAAAGGGTTTTTAGCTATTTTATTTATAGCTCAATGGGTTTCACCAATTGGTAACTGGCAAAGTCAGCGGGCATCAGGCAGCTCGATTTTGACTTCCAGCACTTCCAGGTTGTCTTGGCGTTCCAGGTTGACCTTGATGTCGGCCGGGTTGATCTTGACGTATTTACTGATCACGGCAATCAATTCCCGCTGCAAGTCAGGCAAATAGTCGGGCTCGGCCGGACTACGACCGTCGCGCTCGTGCATCAAAATAAACTGCAGGCGCTCTTTGGCCAGGTTGGCGGTTTTTTTCTTCTCGCCCAGAAAAAATGAGAAAAACGACATGGCCTCACTTCCCCCCGAACAGGCGCTGTAGCAACCCTTGTTTGGGCGGCTCGGTGAAGCGCATGGGCTTGTCGGCATCACCCAAAAAGCGGTCAATCACGTCTTTGTAGGCTTCAGATACATCGCTGCCTTGCATGTGCACCGCAGGAACCCCCTGGTTGGACGCTTGCAGCACAGTTTCACTCTCTGGAATGACCCCAATGAGTTTGATGCGCAAAATGTCCTGAATGTCTTGCAACGACAGCATTTGCCCCTGGTTCACGCGCGACGGGTTGTAGCGGGTGATCAGCAGGTGTTCTTTGACCGGGTCAAGGCCCTGCATGGCGCGCTTGGTCTTGCTGGCGAGCATGCCCAGAATGCGATCGGAATCTCGCACTGACGAAACTTCAGGGTTGGTCACCACCAGCGCTTCATCAGCAAAGTGCATGGCCATCAAGGCACCGGTTTCAATACCTGCCGGGGAATCACACACGATGTATTCAAAGTCCATGGCAGCCAGGTCGTTGAGTACTTTCTCAACCCCTTCCTGGGTCAAGGCATCCTTGTCGCGGGTTTGCGAGGCGGCCAGCACAAACAGGTTGTCGCACTGCTTGTCTTTAATCAGCGCTTGGTTCAGGTTGGCTTCACCATGAATGACGTTGATCAGGTCATAAACCACGCGGCGTTCGCAACCCATGATCAGATCGAGGTTGCGCAAGCCCACGTCAAAGTCAATCACCGCCGTTTTGTGGCCACGCAAGGCCAAGCCGGTTGCAAAGCTGGCACTGGTGGTGGTTTTACCCACGCCACCTTTGCCGGAGGTCACCACAATGATTTTTGCCATGTTTGGGGAATCTTTCAAAGAATGTGTTTAAGCCTTCAAGGCTTCAAAGATCAGTTTTTCCTGGCCGTCGGTGCTCAACCGAACCTGTGCTGGCAGGCCTTGAATGTCTTGCGGCAGTGGATTTTCGCTGGTGCGGTACACGCCGGCAATGGAGATCAGTTCAGGCTCCAGGCACAGCGAAAAAATGCGCGCCTGGGTGTTGCCACTGGCCCCGGCCATGGCTTTGCCACGCAACGGCGCGTACACGTGAATGTTGCCATCAGCCACCACCTCTGCCCCCATGTTGACCATGGCCAACACCACCAGATCAGCACCGCGCGCATAAATTTTTTGCCCTGAGCGCAGGGGCTTGTCAATCACCAGGGTCGCAGGCCCGGGGACTTCACGCACCACCTCGCGCACCACTTCTTTCACAATTTCACAAACCGTCTCGGGACTGGATTGTTCAGCCTGTTTTTTGTTCTTGAAGGATTTGGGGCGCGGCACTTCAAGCGGTGCCTCTACCAACCCAGCGGCCAACGCCATGGCGGCGGTCTCCGGTTGCGCTTGCCGCCAAGCCACCGGTTTCAAGCGGCAATTTTTTAACGCCTGCAACAACATTGAAAACTGCGCCGCATCGGTCGTGCTGGAAAGGTATGAAAAATCAAGCACCAACGCATCGTTGTCAAAAAAATCTGGGCTGTCACTTTGCGCTCCAAATTGCTGCGTGATATCCGTCGCAACTTGCAATAAATCGGACGTTTTCAGCATTAAAGCGATCAATGGCAATTGAGCACTTTTGATTTCGAAAGAAGTGGACACGCGCACTTAAAAGTAAGAGTTGAGAAAAATTGAACGCTGCAAACCTGAATCAGGCCGATGGCCCGTAGCACAGGTTTCAAATCTTACTTGATTGCACCCTGAAAAATCTTGAAAACTGAAAATTTATTGTTTTATACACAGGATTTTTTATCTTGTATAAATTTTCAAAAAACATGTGAAGGACTTTGATTTTGACTTAACTTGAATTTAAATTTTTAAGATAGTAGTAGTAGATAAGGCTACAGGCTTTACGTGGATAAGTGATAAATTTCTTTATAAATCATAAAGTTGCTGCTTTCTGCTTGCTGTGGATGGCGCTGCATCAGACATGTACATGAAATTTTGATAACTCTTAAAAATAATTTTTTTTGTGGATAACTTCAACTTTTAAGCTAATTTATACACAGCTTTATCCAAGGCTTGGACAAAAAAAAGCCCGGTGTTAACCGGGCTGGATGGGAGGGGATGAATGCTTAGGGTTTTTGTGCGGTTCCTGCCTTCAATTTGGCATCTGCTATCTCAGCTTTGATCGGCGCAATGTCGGGTGAGTCTGCAGGCAAGGTGCCCAGGGCGGTTTCCCAATGTCCAACGGCTTTGGCATATTGGCCGGCTTGGTAAGCGGCCTGCCCGGCCATCATCAGTGCCATGGGGTGCTTCGGAGCCAAGGCCAAGGCCTTATTGACCAGGTCAGCCGGTTTACCTTGCAAGCTCTTGCTTTGCATGGCCAGTAAGTCAGCGTATTGTGTCAACAGGTCGGGGTCGGAGTCCATCAGCTTGCCGGTCTTGGCATATGCATTGGCGGCTTCATCCAGTCGGCCTTGCACCTTGTAGGCACGTGCCAAACGGGCCCAGCCAGCCAGGTCATCGGGGGTGTTTTTGAGGCGTTCGGCCAGCCGATCCACCATTTGATTGACGTTTGCCTCGGTCATGCCAGCCGCCGCACCGGCTGGAACTGGGGGCAATTGGTTGCTTTCCCCTTTTGCTGTGCCGCCCTTGGCCTGGGCATCTGCAATATTGGCTTCAATTTGCTGCGCATCGGGTGAACCTGGCGGCAGCAGTGACAGTAGTTTTGTCCATGTGGCTACCGCACCATTGAAATCGGTATGCTGGTAGGCCGCTACACCTGCCATCATCAATGCCATGGGATGCTGCGGGTTCAGGGCTAAGGCCTCGTCCACCAATTTTTTGGGTTCACCAATGAAGTTGTTGTTGGCCATGATGGCCAAAACTTCGGCATAGTCCACCAACATGTCGGGGTTGGCATGCACTGCTGGGCCTGCCTTTTCATAGGCTTGTTGCGCCTCGGCAAGCCGCCCCATGACCTTGTAAGAGCGCGCCAACATGGTCCAGCCTGCAGGGTTATCAGGGTTGGCTTTGAGTTTGGCCACCAGTGAGTCGATCATTTGCTGCACTTGCGGGTCATTGGTTTGGGAAGCCACACTGGCAACTGGGTTGATGGCAGCGGGTGTGCCCAGCTTCAGGTAAATGCCCAATGCCAGCACGGGCAAACTCACCATCAATGCCGCTGCGGTGCGCTTTGAATTCCAATAGCCAGTACCGGTTTGTGTCGGAGCGGCTTCAAAGCTTTCTGTGTCATCGAGCAAACGCAGTTGCAATTCATCGCGTGTGGTCTCAAAGTCTTGTGGGCTGATCACGCCCCGCGCCAAGTCAGCTTCCAGTGCGGCGAGTTGGTCACGGTGAATGGACGCGTTCAACTTTTCGGCCGAGACACCGTTCGATCGGGATGCCCGGAACAAGGGGCGGACAAACCAGGCCACCACCAACAGCGTCAACAGCGCTGCCAAACCAATAAATAAGTTCATTTTGAAGAATCGTTTTCTTGAAGAAGGGCTTGTGCTTTGGCACGCTGTTCAGCGTCCAGCACCGGGGTGTCTTTTTGGGCCTGGTTGCGCCGGATGATGCTGATCAACAACCAGATGGCACCCAGCAGCAGCAGCAGTGGGCCAAACCAAAGCAGCCAGGTCACAGGTTTCACTTGGGGACGGTAGAGCACAAAGTCACCATAGCGGGTGACTAAAAAATCTTTAATTTCAGCATCTGACTTACCCGACCTGATTAAGGTACGTACTTCGCGGCGCAAGTCGTTCGCCAGGTCGGCACGTGATCCGGCCAGGGATTCGTTTTGGCATACCAGGCAGCGCAATTCTTCTGCAATCGAGATCAGGCGCTGCTCTACCACGGGGTCATCTGCCAGGGGTGCCGCCTCGTTGGCATGCACAGCGAAGGCGCATTGCAGCGCCAGAAATAACGTGATCAGGAGTGGTTTCATAGATTCAGTTCCTTGATCAAGGGAATGAGTTTTTTCTGGATGGACTCTTCGGTGAAAGGGCCAATTTGTTTGTAGCGGATGACACCGGCTTTGTCGATGACAAAGCTCTCGGGTACACCGTAGACACCAAAGTCAATGCCAATGCGGCCATCCTGATCGGTCACGGCAAGTTGATAAGGGTTACCAAAGCGCGCTAGCCATTTCAGGCCTTCTGCATCCTTGTCTTTGTAGTCCAGGCCGATGATGGGCAAGGGATTAGTCTTGGAAAATTCGACCAGAATCGGATGCTCTTCGCGGCACGCCACACACCATGAAGCCCAGGTGTTGAGCAACCAGACCTTGCCCAGCATGTCTTTGCTGGAAAAGGTTTGACCGGGTTTGTCTAATACCGGGGCGGTGAACACCGGGGCGGGTTTGCCGATCAGGGGCGAAGGAATTTCATGTGGATCGCGCGTCAGACCAATGGCCAGAAACACCAATAACACCGCAAAAATAGCCAGCGGGATATACGCCTTTTTCATGCCGTCACACCTTTGATGTCATGGGCTGCAAGTTTGGCGGCAGCTTTTTTGCGATAACGTTTGTCCAGTGCCGCCATGCCACCGCCGAGTGCCATGAACAGGCAACCAAACCAGATCCAGGTCACAAATGGTTTGTGGTAAACCCGCATCGCCCACGCTGGTTTGCCAGTGCCTTCAAGTTTTTCACCCAAAGACACATAAACATCACGCGTTAGACCACTGTCGATGGCGGCCTCTGTCATGGGCATGGTGGACGAAAAATAATTGCGCTTTTGTGGGTGCAGGGTGCGCAGCACCTGGCCGTTTTTGATCAACTCCACGCTGCCCTGGTCGGCGTTGAAATTGGGGCCGGGTACTTGCCGGATGTCAGTCAGGCGGAAGGTGTAGCCGCCCACCTCCACGGTGTCGCCCATGGTCATGCGCACATCTTTTTCAGTTTCATAACCCTTGACCATGGTGATGCCTACCACGCAGATTGCGATGCCAATATGGGCCACATGCATGCCCCAGTAGGAAATGGGTGTCGACTTCCAGTTCACGGTATCTTTGAGCTGGCGGTAAATTTGCAGTGCAGAAGCCAGCACGATCCAGATCGCCAGGGTCAAACCCAGCGCCACCAGTGCCGACCAAGGCCCTGCGAGCAAGGGTGCCGCACACCCCAGAAGGACCGAAATGATGGCGATGGGCCGCAGTTTTTTAGCAAGCTCTGCTACCGTGTCATTTTTCCAGCGTGTAAAGCTGCCAATCACCATGAAAAACAGCACTGGAATCATGATGGGCGCGAATACGGCATTGAAGTAAGGTGGGCCGACGGACAGCTTGCCCAGGTTGAGTGCGTCAATGATCAATGGGTACAGCGTGCCCAACAGCACGGCTGCTGCCGCGGTGGTTAGCAGCACGTTGTTGACCAGTAAAAAGCTTTCACGCGACACCAGTGCAAACGACCCGCCCGAGCGTACCTTGCCCGAACGTGCAGCAAACAAGACCAGTGAGCTGCCCACCACCACGGCCAAAAACAACAGAATGAAGACCCCGCGTTTCGGATCGGAGGCAAAGGCGTGCACCGAAGTCAATACGCCTGAGCGCACCAGGAATGTGCCCAACAGACTCAGCGAGAAGGCGATCAGCGACAACATGATGGTCCAGCTTCTGAACAAACCCCGTTTTTCAGTCACGGCCAGCGAGTGGATCAGTGCCGTGCCCACCAGCCAGGGCAGGAAAGAAGCGTTTTCAACCGGATCCCAAAACCACCAGCCGCCCCAGCCGAGTTCGTAGTAAGCCCACCAGGAACCCATGGCAATGCCAATGGTCAGGCAAATCCAGGCGGCGGTGGCCCAAGGCCGGGTCCAGCGCGCCCAGGCGGCATCCAGGCGGCCGTTGAGCAGCGCTGCAATCGAAAATGCAAAGGGAATCGACATGCCCACATAACCCATGTAAAGCATGGGTGGGTGAAACACCAACCCCGGGTCTTGCAACAAGGGGTTCAGGTCACGCCCGTTGTCAGGGATGTCGGCCAGACGGGTGAAGGGGCTGGAGGTGATCAGCATGAACATCAAAAAGCCGACGGCGATCAGGGCCAACACGCCCAATACGCGTGACACCATCACATCCGGTAACTGGTTGGAAAACAGCGACACCGCCATCATCCAGGTGGTCAGCATCAGCAGCCACAACAGCAACGAGCCTTCGTGGCCACCCCAGACCGCTGCAATGCGGTAAATATCAGGCAACTGGGTATTGGAGTGCTGGGCCACATACATCACCGAAAAATCGTTGGTGTAAAAAGAATAGGCCAGGCACAAAAACGAAAAACCGGTGAGCAGCCACAAGGCTTGCGCCCCAGGGCGGGCCAGTGCCATCCAGTCGGCGCGGCCATTTTGGCCGCCAGCCACGCTCAGTAAGCCGAGTGCAGCAGCCACCGGCAGGGCAAGTATCAATGCGAAATGTCCAAGTTCAGGGATCATGGTGAGCCTTGTGGGTGAGATGCAATATGAAGGGTTGACGCGCAATGGCTTCAAGTTTCGGGGAAGCCCCGAGTTGATGAAAACCTGCCAGCTTTACTTCAGCGATTTAGCCGCCTTTTCCAGCGCAGCCTGATCCATGGCGTGTTGCGCTTCGGGCGGCATGTAGTTCTCGTCATGCTTGGCAAGCACTTCCGTGGCTGTAAATTTGCCATCACCTTTGAGCTGGCCCTGCGCCACCACACCTTTTCCTTCACGGAACAGATCGGGCAGGATGCCGGTGTAGGTGACAGGGACTTCCCTGAGGGTGTCGGTCACCACGAACGACACCGTCAGGTTGTTGCGCTGCACCGAGCCGGTCTTGACCATGCCACCGACCCGGAACGTGCGATTTTTTGGTGCTTCACCCGACTCCACTTGGCTGGGCGTAAAGAAGAAGACCAGGTTGCTCTGAAAGGCATTCAGAACAAAGTAGGCGGCGATGCCAATGGCCGCAAGAGCCCCAACGATCAGGGCAGCACGTTTGTGACGAGGTTTCATGTTGATAAAAGTAAGTTCAGTCTAGGGTTGACGAGGTTTCGGTCAAAAGGTTTCGTAAAACATCGCGCCGTCTGGCGCGCACTTCCCAAACCTCATACACCACCACCAGCGCGGTGATGCCAAAACTGCCCCAGACATAGAAGGCGTAGCCGCCCATGTCCAAAAATTCTGCAACGCTATTCCACTGCATGTTTCACCCACTCTGTATGACGTTCACGGTCGAGAATAATGCTGCGAACCCGCAGCAACGCGATGGCAATGGTGTACATCCAGAAGGCAAACACCATCACCAGCATACCGGCCAACATCGGGGCGGCCATGGCCGATCCCTTCATGGAGACCGATGCACCCTGGTGCAGCGTGTTCCACCATTTGACCGAGAAATAAATGATGGGAACATTCACCGCCCCCACCAGCGCCAGTACCGCACAAGCCTTGTCGGCGCGGCGTGGGTCATCTATGCTGGCTTGTAAGGCCAAAAAGCCCAGGTAAAGAAACAACAGGATCAGCTCAGAGGTCAGGCGTGCGTCCCATACCCACCAGGCCCCCCACATGGGCTTGCCCCAGAGTGAGCCAGTGATCAGCGACAAAAAGGCAAACAGCGCACCTGTAGGGGCCAGTGCCGATGCCATCATGCCCGACAAGCGGGTATTGAATGCCAAACCAAAACCAGCCCAAGCGGCCATGACCAGATAAATGAACATGGACATTTGCGAAGCCGGGACGTGGACAAAAATAATGCGGTAACCCTGGCCTTGCTGGGCATCGACCGGGGCTACAAAAAATGAAATCCACAACCCGACCAGCGTCAGCAGGGTCGCCAGTGCGGCAAACCAGGGCCACATTTTCCCGGCCAAGCCATAAAAGTTTTGCGGTGACGCAAATTTGAACCAATGTATTTCGCGTAAGTTCATTCGAGAGAAATCCTCAAAGCGGCCGCTGTGGCCAAAGGTGAGAAAAAGAGCGACAGCACCAACAGCGCCGCCAACAAAGACAAATGACCGCCAATGCCCAAGCCTGCGGCATCGGCCTCGACCGCACCGGCACCAAAAATCAGCACCGGTATATAGAGCGGCAAGATCAACAACGACAACAACACCCCGGCCCCGCGCACGCCCAGGGTCAGGGCCGCTCCAATGCTGCCGATCAGGCTCAAAGTGGGCGTGCCAAGTAGCAGCGTCACCATCAGGATGCCCATGGCGCTGCTGTCCAGGCCAAACTGCAGGCCTAAAACCGGAGCTACCAACACCAGGGGCAACCCGGAGAGTAAAAAATGTGCCAGCGCCTTGGACAGCACCAACAAGCCCAGTGGGGTGGCTGACAGCACCATTTGTTCCAGTGAACCATCGGCGTGGTCGGTGGCAAACATGCGCTGCAGTGACAGCATGGCCGCCAGCAGGGCACTGACCCATAGCACGCCTGGCGCCATGCGCAGCAACAAGTTGGATTCAGCCCCCACCCCCAGCGGGAACAGGCTGGCCACGACGACAAAAAATACCAGCGGTGTGAGCACCTCACCTTTTTGCCGCATGCCCAAAGCAATTTCGCGCTTGAGTATGGCCAGCATCACGCGGCTGGTGCCAATCGAAGGAATGCGGGTGTTCATGCGGCTTTCAACTCCAGCAATTGGGCCGGGATGTTGCCAATGGCCACCCGTTGGTGGCTGGTGAGCACCGCCAAGCCACCTTTGGCCAAGTGTGCGGCGATGAGATCGGCCAGCATCTGTACACCCGCTTCATCCATCGCCACATAAGGTTCATCCAGCACCCACAGGCGCGCCGGGCTCAAGGCCAGGCGCGATAAAGCCACGCGGCGCTTTTGACCTTGCGACAAATGTCGAACCAGCTGCAGGCTGCGCCCACGAATGCCAAAACGCGTCAACACCGCTTTGCGCTGGGGTTCAGTGGGTGCAAATCCACCCAGGGCAGAGGTAAAACACAGGTTTTCATCCACTGTCATGGACTCTTGCAATGCATTCAAATGACCCAGGTAACACAAGTCCTGACGGTAGGCATCGGTTTGCGTTTGAATCGGTGCGTGGTTCCACAAAATTTCACCTGCGTCTACGCTGGCCAGGCCACACACCATGCGCAGCAAACTGGTCTTGCCGACCCCGTTGGCTCCGCTCACATAGAGCCATTGGCCCGCAGTCAGTTCGAAATCAACATCTTTGAAAAGTTGTCGCCCACCCTTGATGCAGCCAAGTTTGGAAAAGGTCAGGGAAGGAGCGGGCTTCAAGGTAATTTTTTCCAACAACAGCACGGTATTTTAGGTGGTGGCCTGGTTTAAACCGGGTTCTTGTACACCTCAACGGGTGATCATTACCTTTTGATACAAGCCGCCAAAATAAGTTTCTTTTTCGATCTTGGCCACGGGGCAATCTTCAGGCAGCCAGTCGGCAATTTCTCCATGCCACAAGTCCATGGCAAAAGGCTCCAGGGTGATCAGAATGGGTACCATGATGTAGCGAAACGGGTTGCTGGCGCGGGGTTGGTGGTAATCCACAAACACCAGTTTGCCTCCCGGTTTGGTCACGCGCAGGGCTTCGGCTACGGTTTTACGCCGCACCTCAAGCGGTTGCTCATGCAGCAAGAAAAACACCACCACCGTGTCCTGACTGGCGGTAGCAAACTGCAACGCGCTGGAGTCCTGCTGCAGCACGGAAACATGGGACTGATGCCCCAATTTTTCGTGCAGGTTGGCGATTTGCACTGGGGCGACATCAATCACACTCAGGTGTGCATCAGGTGCCAGGCGGCGCACCACGTGTTCGGTGAAATTGCCATACACACACGCCACCTGCAGCACCTGGCCGTGGATCGGTTGCCCCATGTCGTTCAGGGCCAGGTCACGCAGCTTGGCGAAATTGCCCCACAAAATCAGATTTACCAGCCATTGGCGCTCGAATACTTTGACGGCATTGGGGTGCGTGTAGGCCCACCAGTAGGTTTTTTCCAGGTAGTCAGGCATGGGAGCCGGACACACACCTGCAGAGCCCACGAGGCCGATGGCGTTGTGCTGAACGATGTGGTTTGGTTTAGGCATCATGTCAAAAAAGTGGGGGTCAACGGTATGTGGAACACAGCCGTTTAGACCTAGGTGTTTCCACGGAAGGGTTTGTACCTGCTTTTAAGCGATTTTCCGGCCGTCAATCCAACTTATGTTGATTTGCATCAAAAAAATGGGGTTTCCGACTGATTTTGCGAGGAGTAGGATTCCCCCATCAGTTTTCGGTGTTCGTTCATTTTTTAACTTAAAGAGGATATTCAAATGAGTCAAGTCACACTTTCTACCCTTCTTCGCAGCTTGTTGGCTGTGGGTCTGACCTGCGGTGCCATGGCCGCCCAAGCGCAGGACGTAGCCGCTGCCGAAGCGTCTCTTAAAGACGGCAAATGCACCAAGTGCCACGCGGTAGACAAAGACAAAACCGGCCCTGCTTACAAAAAAGTGGCTGAAAAATACAAAGGCAAGGCCGACGCTGAAGCCAAGTTGTTCACCCACTTGACCACCGGGCCCAAGATCAAGGTGGACGGTGAAGAAGAAACGCACGTCAAAGCCAAAGGTGATGATGCTGCCATCAAGAATCTGGTTAAATTTATTTTGACTCGTTAAGCAACACACACAGGTTAATCAAAAATGTCTGAGATTGTCAAAAATTTGCGCCGGCGCTGGAAGCTGGTTATTGGGTTATTGGTTGCGCTGTTCCTGTTTTCAGTTTCCATAGGGATTGCCGGTGCTTATGTTTTGGCATTCACCAGTACAGAAGAGTTCTGCACCAGTTGTCATGAAATGTCATACAACTTGGCCGAGTACAAGGGCACGATCCACGATACCAACCGCACCGGGGTGCGTGCCATTTGCACCAACTGCCACGTGCCGCATGAACCAGGGCCCTTGGTGCTGGCAAAACTGAAGGCCACCAAAGACCTGTTCTACACCTATGTGTTGCCTTCCATTGACACCAAGGAAAAATTTGAGGCCAAGCGTGCCACGATGGCGCACCGCGTCTGGAAAGACATGGTGGAGAGCGACTCCCATCAATGCCGCAGCTGCCACCGTGCCGACAAAATGAACCTGGAGTTGCAGTCGCCTGGTGCCCAAAAGCGCCACGCCAAAGCCAAGGTTGAAGGTAAAACTTGTATTGAATGCCACTATGGCATTGCCCACAACGAGCCCGAAGGCCCGAGCCCAACCGATCTGTTCGGTAAAAAAATCGTCAAAGCTGAGTAAGTAGAGTTAGTTTTTTAAACCCTGAGGAGAGATGATGATGAAACTTAAATTAATGGCTGTTTTGGCTGGTGCTGTGGTGGCTTTACCTGCCATGGCCGCAGATGTGACCTATCGCAACGACATTGCGCCGATGCTGGAGAAATATTGTGCTGATTGCCACTCGGCTAAAGCTGGTGCGCCTACCAGCGCCGAGTTTGGTGCAGATAATGCGCGCAAAGAGCAATATGTCAAAAAGGACAAAGTGGGGCCACGTCTGGACACCT
>JAVHPS010000062.1:0-2891 GCA_036170715.1 Rhodoferax sp.
GGCAGGCGCTGCGCAGGGCGGTAAAGCTGCTGTGCATTTCGGCGCAGACGCTGCGTGCGCGGGCACGCGCCATCGCATCAAGCGGCCACAACTCGCATTCCGGGTAGGTCTCGGCCACATACTCGGCAATCGCCAGTGTGTCCCAAACCACCAGGTCGCCGTCTACCAGTACCGGTACTTTGCCCGTGGGGGAGACGGTTTTCAGTGTGGTCTTGAAATTTGAGTCGGGCGTGAAGGCATCAAAACGCACCATGATTTCTTCAAATTCGATGCCCGCTTGCGTCAACAGCACCCAGGGGCGCATCGACCAGGACGAGTAATTTTTGTTGCCAATGTAGAGTTTCATCATGGGAGGTCTCGGTTCTCAGGCTGTGCTGCATCACGCGGGCCGACTTGCCCTAACCGGGCTTTGAGCGACTGGGTTTGGCCACTGATCATGGCGGCGTAGATGGTGGTGTTGGCCAGCACTTTTTTGACGTAGTCACGGGTTTCGTCAAAAGGCACGTTTTCGGCCCAAATGGCGGCTTCCAGCACCGGCTCGCCGGAGGCACCGCGCCAACGCCGTGGCCGACTCGGACCGGCGTTGTAGGCCGCCGCTGCCATCGGCATGGAGCCAGCAAAGTCGTCCAGCACCAGTTTCAGGTAGCCGGTGCCAATGGCGATGTTGGTGTCGCGCTCATTCAGTTGTTGCGGCACAAATCCGGTCAAACCGATCTTTTTGGCCGTCCAGCGGGCGGTTTTGGGCATCACTTGCATCAGGCCAGAGGCACCTACGCCCGAGCGTGCGTCGGTGACAAAGCGGCTTTCTTGCCGGATCAGCCCATACACATAAGCCGGATCCAGCCCAATTTGCCGGGTACGTACCAGCACCGCCTGCTGGTGCGGCATGGGGAAACGCTGGGTCAGGTCGATCAGGTCTTTGGTGCGCTCGCTGGTGTTGATGCAGCGATCCCAGACTTCATGCTGGCAAGCCAGGTTGGCGGCAGCGAGCAGCTCGCGGTCGATCATGCCGCCAGGGGTGTGCAGGCGCACGCTGTAGTTCCATTCGCGCACGCCCTCGCTGCGCAGCCCCAGTGCAATGGCAGCCAGGGCGCGCTGCAGGCCGGGGTTGGTTTGCGCCGCGGCTTGTTCCGCGTCGGTCAACGGCTCGGGTTGGGGCGGTGGGGTGATGGGCAGGCCCAGCTCTTCCTGCGCCAACAGTTCATAAAAACCGCGCACCCCGGCAATACTTTCGAGCAGTTGGCGCGCCTGCGCCTGGGCTGCCGGGTTGTCTTGCACCGTCAGCAGGCCACGCGCACGCCAGTAAACCCAGGTGGGGTCTGCGGCAGTGGCTGGGCTCATGGCGGCAATGGCAGACAACACCCGTGGCCACTGCCCGGCACGCAGGGCGGCGCGGGCGCGCCAGACCAGGTGGGTGTCGGGCATGTCAGTGGCGCTGGCATGGGTGAAAAAATCCAGCGCGTTGGGGGCCAGTTTGCGCGCGGCTTGGCGGCCAATGGCCCCCCAGGCCCAGGCGCGTTGCCCCGCGTCAAGCTGATTGACCCAGCGCGCTTGCAGCAGTTGCGCGGCGCGGTCGGGGTCGCTCTCGGCCAGTTTGCTCAAGGCCAGCACGGCCAGTTCTTGCGTGGTGCGGGCACTGTCAGGCACGGTTTTGGTTAGAAAATACTCTGGTTTTGAAAGCGCTATAGCCAGCTTTTCAGAGGCCTGTGGTGCCACCATTGCCACCACTTCGCGCACCGCCTTGGGCTGCTGTGCCTCCAGGCTCAGGCGTGCTTTGTGCCAGATGTCGGCGGGGGTGAGTTGCTGGGCATCCAGGTGCAGTTGGGCGGCCAGGGTGCAGCCGTCGGCGGCATTTTTTTGCCCGTACCACAGGTCTTTGACTTCGTGCGACATGTCCACGTGGGCCAGGCTGTGTTCCATGGCCAGGGTGTAGCAGCGCACCTCACGGTCGTCCTGCATGCGGTATTTGGGGGCCTCGGTGACAAAACGGCCCCAGTCGCGCTGCTGGCCCAATTGCAGCAGCCAGTCGTTGCGCAAGCGGTCTTCCTGGTAGGTGCCCTGGTAGCGCTGCAAAAAGCCGGTGATCTCATCGGCGCTGGCCGTGTCCAGCCGGGCGCGCAGTTCCCAGTAGGCAGCCCACGGTTCCAGCACATGACCACGGGCCCTGGGCAGCAGTTCGGTGAGGCGTTTGGCGTGGTTTTGTTTGAAAGCCTGGTTCATTTCCAGCAGCACCGCATCGCCCACGCTGGTGTCAGCGGTTGCGGCATCAGCGCCCGGGTACGCCAGCGCGAGTGCAAAGGCGAAAGAAATCAATGTCAAAATGGTTCTGAACTGCATGTGGAGATTATGAATAACTCTGAAGACAAAAAGGCACTTGAAAAAAAAGCCCTGCGCCAGCGTTTGATCGACCAGCGCCTGCGTTTGCCAGACCGCCAGCAGCGCATTGCCGCCCTGCAGCAAATCATGCGCATCTGGCTGGTGGGACGCAGCGACACGGTGATTGGGGCTTATTGGCCCATCAAGGGCGAATTTGACCCCCTGCCGGCTCTGCACCGCTGGAAGGAAGACGGCGAACTCATCGACCAACCCCAACTGCGCAAGATTGGACTGCCGGTGGTGGACAAAGTTCACAAAACCATGACTTTTCACACTTGGTATCCGGGCTGCCCAATGGAAGACGATGCCTATGGCATTCCCAAACCCAAAGATACCGAAGTGATTGTGCCCACGCTGCTGTTTGTGGCCTGCGTGGGCTATGCCGCGGGCGGCTACCGGCTGGGCTACGGGGGCGGTTTTTACGACCGCATGCTGGCCAATTTGTCACCGCGCCCGTTTACCGTGGGCTTGGGCTTTGGCAGCGACTTTTTACCCGACTTTGAACCCGAGCCGCA
>JAVHPS010000063.1:0-2876 GCA_036170715.1 Rhodoferax sp.
GCCAGAATGCCGGCCAGGCCGTATTCGCGCAAAAACTGCAGCCAGTTCACGCCTTGCTGCTGGTACGGGCGCAGGGTGGCGTGCACGCTTGCGGGCAGCGGCACGTCGGGCAACTCGGCGCGGCCGCTCAAGCGTTGCACCATCTCGCGCAGGTGTTGCGTGCCCGTCCACACCGCGCCTTCGCCCAGGCTGGCGGTGGTGCGCAGCGCGTCCAGGCGCGACAAGTGCAGGCTGTCGCCGCTGAAGTCATGGGCATGGTCGCCCACCAGTTCCAGCAAGGCGCTGAGCCAGGGCTTGAGGTTGTCAGTGGGCAGGCGAATAAACCCGCCGCTGGCTTGCGGCAGGTAAACAAAGGGCGGCAGCTCGGGCTCGCCGGTAGCGGCATTGCGCGGACTCATGGCGGCGGCCTTGATGAGCTCGGGCAACCAGGGCAGGATGTTGTGCCGCTCACCATTGATGTCCATGCCCAGGCTCAGGTCAAACCAGGGTGAGGTGGCCTCGTCGCCGCCCTGCGCTTGCAGGCTTACCTGCAGGGCTTCGCCATGCGCGATCCAGCCGTTCAGGCTTTCGTCCAGCGTCACTTCAAAACCGGCATCACGCAGCAGTGCGTAGTCGTTGTCGGCCTGGTGCAGCCAGAATTTTTGTGACTCGTGGCCTGCAATGCCAAACACACCGCCGTTGCCCGCGGTCAGGCCAAGTTGGGCCAAACTGGTGATGGCTTCAAGTTCGGCTTGCGGGTCGCGGTGCAGCAAACAACGCGTTTGGCCATCGTCCAGCAGCACGGTGGTGCCCTGGCCCACCCACCAGCCGCGGTGGCCAGCGTAATCAAAGCGCAGGGTGGCCTGGATGAGTCCATGGCTGGGCACGTTTTCAGGCGCGACCCGGGTCAGGTGCAAGCAGGCTTTGGGCGTGATACCGGTCAGGGTTTTGAGCTGCTCAAGCATCGGCGGCAAGGGCAGCGGGCCCAGTCGTTCGAGCAGTCTGGCCTGGTGTTTTTTGAGCGCGGTGGCTTTGAGCGGTGGCGTTTTCAGCAACACCGCCACCTGGGCCAGGTTCATGCCGTGTACCTGTGCCAGTCCGCACACACCATGCAGGCTGTCCAGGTACAGCGGTGGGGTGTTCAGGCACAGCTTGGCCTGCGGTGTGGTCAGCATCGGTTTGAGCGTCCAGGCGCTGTCGTTGCTGGGGAGTTGGTTGACCTCATGCCATTGCCAGCGCACTTCCAGTGCCGGGCCCCAGCTAACCGGCATGCTGGGCTGGCCTTTGCTGTCGCCCACAAACAGTCGCCCGGTGCTGGCCGCCAGTTCCAGTGCCTGTACGCCAAACTTGCCTTCAATCGTTACGCGCGACTTGACCCCGTAGCTGTAGAAATAGCTGCTGGCGGCGCTGCGCATGGCGCGCATCAGTTGCAGCACGTCGTGGTCGGCTTCGCTGGCCAGGTCAAAAATGGGCTGGCCGCGCTCGGGGTCAAATTTGAGCTGCCGGGCCTTGGCCCAGCCGCCGACTACCTTGGGGTAAGACACCACGGTTTCCAGCGTCAGGGTCGGGTTGGGGCCGGTGGGGGTGTTGATGCTCAGCAGGTACAAAAATTGTTCGTGGCGTGCACCCGGCTCGGCGCGTGTGACCACGGCGGGCGCTGCGGGGCTGGCGTGGGCCAGGTCATCGAGCCAGCGGGCCACTTGTTTTTCGGCCTCTAATTGCGCTTCGGCCTGGCGTTTGGCCAGGTCTTGCTGACGTTGCGCAGCCAGTTCTTTCTCGGTCAGCGGTTTGAAGCTGGGCAGCTGCACGGCGTGACCCAGAATTTGCTGGCCCTTGTAAGCCGCTTTGATCATCAGTGCCACGCTGTGTTTGCACTGGTAGCCCACCGGGCAGCTGCAGTCGCTGTCCCAGTCCAGCACGCGGCCGTCGGGGCTGCGTTTGACTTCCACCGACACGGTGTACGGGTGGCGCGCCGTGCCCTGCACGTCACCCGTGAGCAGCCACACGTCTTTGAGCGGTTCGATGTGCAAGCTGAGCACGCGCTGGGTGCGGTAAATCTCCAGCGCACGCGCATAGGTGGTGGTGTTGCAGCGCTGCACCAGTGTGGGGAGATCCAGCCAGAGCCCTGCGGTCGGTTGAAAACTTTGCATAAAATTGGCCTATTGCCCTTGTAAATAAAGGGCTAGTAGCTATATAATTAATAGCAATTTAAGCGGTCTGTCCCAAGGCATGCCCGGCCTGCTGGTCGGCGTGGTAGCTGGATCGCACCATGGCCCCCACAGCGGCGTGGCTGAACCCCATCTCATACGCTTTGGCCTCGAACATCTTGAACACGTCCGGGTGCACGTAGCGTTTGACCGTCAGGTGGGAGGTTGAGGGAGCCAGATACTGGCCAATGGTGAGCATGTTGATGCCATGGGCGCGCATGTCACGCATCACGTCCAGAATCTCGTCGTCGGTCTCGCCCAGGCCGACCATCAGGCCGCTTTTGGTCGGCACATTCGGGTGCAGGGCTTTGAATTTTTGCAGCAGGTTCAGGCTGAACTGGTAGTCCGAGCCGGGGCGCGCCTCTTTGTACAGCCGCGGGATGGTCTCCAGGTTGTGGTTCATCACGTCGGGCGGGGCGGTTTTCAAAATTTCCAGCGCGCGGTCGTCGCGGCCGCGAAAGTCGGGCACCAGCACCTCAATTTGCGTCTGTGGCGACTTGGCGCGAATCTGCTCGATGCAGGCCACAAAGTGCCCGGCTCCGCCATCCCGCAGGTCGTCTCGGTCCACGCTGGTGATCACCACGTATTTGAGTTTGAGCTGGGCAATGGTGTTGGCCAGGTTGATGGGTTCGTTGGCATCCAGCGGGTCGGGGCGGCCGTGGCCCACGTCGCAAAACGGGCAGCGCCGGG
>JAVHPS010000064.1:0-1653 GCA_036170715.1 Rhodoferax sp.
TGGCAGGGTGGAGGGCGTGGGGTGCATTGGGAAAGCATAGCAAATGGGCGAGGTCGCTGGCCGATTGACGCTTTTGACGTCAGCCTGAGAGGCTTACTTGCAGGCGGTGATGGGGCGGCCAGCAGCAGCCACGCGACACTTCAGATGCTTCGGGAATGAAACCATTTGCAGCCTGTGAAATTGGCAAAAGAGATGGGTGATATGAGTATCAGGGTGCCATGGCCTTGTCCAGCAACCTCAATCCCAACGCCTCCTGACCCGCGCCGCGTGCTGCGCGCAATCGGAAACGGGTTTCAGCATCAAACTCGGCCAGCATCACCGTGGTCATGTCATCAATCAAACGGTTCAGAGGTGTGCCACGGCTTTTAGCAAGCGCCTTGAGGCGGCGGTGCTTTTCATCAGGTAAACGCACAGTCAGGGCGGTCATGTCACAACTCCTTCAAAAAGTCTTCGGGTGAAAGCGCACGTAATGAGGTAAATCGCAATTCAGCACCGCGCAAATCACGCAGATTTCTCGTCACGATGACATCTGCAGCGCCAGCCACGGCAAGCTCGATCAAGTGGTTATCGGCCTCATCTGGCAAATTGGGTCGCCACAAAAAGTAAATCCTGGTCCATTCACAAAGCGCCAAAAAAGTGTCAAACAATGTGCTGCGCTCCGCCGCGTCCAGGCGACTCCTGGCAAACAGAGCCTCACGCCCCAGCAAGTCCTCAAACTCAGCCAGCAAAGCCTCACCCATTAACGGTACAACCCGGTGCTGCAAGCAAGCACGAATGACTGCATTGGAGGCGCCAACACCTATGCAGGCACCCACAAACACATTGGTATCAATCACAGCACGCATTGCGCTATGGTAGCAAAAAAGCCACCACTTCCTCGAAATGCAAGGGCTTGAAACTCATTGTTGGCCAGAGCAATCTGGTCTCAGGTTCATGTGTGCGAGCATGATGAAAAATGAATGGCTCAAATCATGCATCTGACAGGCCTGAAGCATCACTGCATAAATAACTATATTTTTAATAGCTTCTCACGCTTGTTCCATATGGGCTTGATGCCAATTTATCTTAAAACCCATGGCAAAATCCTCCCGTCACACATACGGAATCGATCATGGCCATCTTCCCCCAAGGGCTCACGAACATTGACAAGCGCTGCGCCAATGCGGGCGAGCGCTACACCTTGCACCAGCTTAAGCGCTGTCTATCAGACGACTACATGGTGTGGCATGACGTGCCGGTCGGTCCCAAGGCACGCCAGCCGGATTTTGTGATCCTCAGCCCGCGCCGGGGTCTGTTGATTCTGGAGGTGAAGCACTGGGCCTGGGGCACGATCGAAAACCAGCGCGTCACCAAAGACACGGTTGACCTGCTGCTGAACGGCGAAATTACCCAAACCAGCCACCCCTTGCGGCAGGCCCGTGACTACGCACTGGAGCTCAACCATGTGTTGCAAGCCGACCCGGCGCTGGTCGAAACGCAAGACCCGTTCAAAGGCAAATGCCGCGTACCTTACGGCTGGGGTTGTGTACTGAGCAACATCAGGCGAAAGCAGGTGGACGGCAGCGACTTGGAGTCAGTATTTCCCGCCTACAAAACCCTGCTGCGCGATGACCTGGACGAAGCGCTTGACCCCTACGAATTTGAAAAACGCCT
>JAVHPS010000064.1:1753-2861 GCA_036170715.1 Rhodoferax sp.
CAGCGCATTGAGACCATGCTACGTCAGCGCGGTGTGGACGAGCGCGTGGTGGTGCGCACTTTTCACGCCTGGTGCCAGGACATGCTGAAGGCCTACCAGCTTGACCGACCTACATCGCAAGGTGAGGCTTATTACCAAGAACTGGCCGCCATCGTGCAACGTGCCCTGGACACCGGCCTGGTGCCCAGCGGCCAATACACCGGACTTCTGATCGACGAAGCGCACGACTTTCAGGATGCCTGGCTGCAGATGTCGACCAAGCTGGTGACCCCGTCCAGCAACTCGCTGCTGGTGTTGTACGACGATGCCCAGTCGATTTACCAAAAGAAACGCCGCAAGTTCAACTTTGCCAGCGTCGGCATTGATGCCCGCGGCCGCACCAGCATCTTCAGGCTCAACTACCGCAACACCGCCGAGGTGCTGGCTCTGGCCATGCAGTGTGCCCAAGGCATCGTGAGCGAAAAGGCTGAGTCTGATGACGAAATGCAGACCGTGCACCCTAGCAGTGCCGGGCGGCGTGGACCTCTGCCGGTGCTGATCAGCGCCACCTATGGCAACGAAGAGGCCACGCTGATCGCCGAGCGCATTGCCGCCGCCGTGACAGAAGGCGTTGCGCTCGACGACATGGCCGTGCTGTGCCGCATCAAAAAACACATGGATTTGATTGCCCAGGCCATCAGGCGGCAAGGCATTACTTGCCAGTCCATGAACAGCCCTGGCTTTAGCGCGTTTGACTGGACCGCACCCAGCGTCAAACTGCTCACCCTGCACAGCGCCAAGGGGCTGGAGTTTCCACGGGTCTTCATCGCCGGTCTGGACTGCATGCCCTGGATGGGTGAGCCGCTGGAAGAAGAACTGCGCCTGCTTTACGTCGGTATGACACGCGCCACCGAGCAACTGGTGCTCAGTGCCGCGGGGAATTCGCCGATTGTGCAGCGGGTGAAGAATTCGCTGGAGGCGGTGGCGGCGCAGTTTGAAAAGGCGAGTTGATTAATGAATCCGCATGACCGGTTGAGCCCCGGCAAACGGCTCTGTCACTGGGTCGTTTTCCTGTGTCAAAGCTCGCCTTGCGCGTATCCGGATTCACGTTGATGGCGAATGCGTGCCA
>JAVHPS010000065.1:0-2834 GCA_036170715.1 Rhodoferax sp.
CCGGGGGTACAAAGGTCGGATCCAGGCGGCGGTTGTCGGCCACGTTGATGAAAAACTGGGCCGTGGCCGACTGCGGGTCGCTGGTGCGCGCCATGGCCAGTGTGCCCACCACGTTGTGCAAGCCTTTTTCCATGGCGGCGCGGCCTTCATGGAGCACCGGTGCGCGGGTCGGCTTTTGCACATACTGGGCATCAAAGCCGCCGCCTTGCACCATGAAGCTGCCAATGACGCGGTGAAAAATCGTGCCGTCGTAGTGTTTGTCAGTCACGTATTGCAAGAAGTTTTGCACCGTTTTGGGTGCTTTGTCGGGGTACAGCTCGACCACAAAGTCGCCCGCGCTGGTGGCAAATTTAACCTGCGGCGGGGTTTCGGCCTGCACCGAGGATGCTACTAACAAAATAGCTGCTAGCCCAATTGATTTAAGGGATAACGTGCTAAATGACTTGAAATTCATGAAACCGTTCCTTCGTAAAAAATCTTCCACTGTGTACCTTCGCGACTCCAGTATTGGCGTCGGGTCTGGCCGCTGCGCTGGCCGCTGGCCACTTCACCGAAGGTGACCACCATGGTTTCGTTGCTGTCAACCCAATGTAACAAAGAAAGGTCTTTGATCTCCAGCGCTTGGCCCTGCAGTTTGCTCATTTCCTGTTGCAGTGTGGGCAGCCAGGCATCCAGTGATTTGCCGTTGTTGTTGAAGTCCGGGGCATAAAACGCGCTCAAACTGCTGAGGTTGCCACTGGACTTGGCTTTCAGCCAGGCGTTGAGTTGGTTGGTGAACTCATGGGTGGGGGGCTTCAGACTGGCGGGGGCCACCCACTTGAGCTGTTTTGAAATCAGCACCGGGGTGGAGCGGATTTCAACTTGACGAATCAGGTTCAGTAAATCGGGATTGGCCAGCACGACACAGCCATCGCTGGCCTGCGGAGCCCTTGAAAACTGGCCCGGTGGCGTGCCATGCAGCCAGATGCCGCCGCCGGTTTTGCCGCGTTTGAGGTCGAGCACATTGGGGTAATTGATGGGCAGAGCCCCGGAACCATAAAAATCTTTCAGGGTTTTGGGGTCGAGCTGGCTGGTGATGAAGTACACGCCCAATGGGGTGCGCTGGTCACCTTCTATTTTTTTCTCCAGCCCGAGCTTGCCCACCGAGATGTAGTAGTCCGCCACCAGGGTTGCACCGCTGGCGCGGTTTTCAAACAAATACAGGCGGGCGCGGGAGGCATCAATGGCGATGGCGTGCTTGTTGTGTGCGGCCAGCTTCAAAAACTCGGCTGGCAGCATGCCCGCCGGGGGGCGCTCGCGCAAGGCTTTCAAGCGCAGCAGGGATTCGCTGCGCAAGTCCGCCAGAATGCCCTGGCCGTGCTGCAGGTGTTCTGCCGGTGCATCGCCAAACGCGCGCAACGGGCGGGCCCGGGCCGACAACAAGTCGGCGTAGACCAGCTGTGCCAAGGCGAAGTCAGGGTGGGCTTTGACCAATTGCGTGGCCTGGCTCAACGCGGTCTGGGTGTCGCCCCGGCCAATCAGACGGTAGATGGCGATCAAGCGGGCTTCTGCAGCCCCATCCTGGCGCGGGCTGGTGGCTGCAGCGCTGTGGCTGGCCTTTTTTTTCTTGACTTTGGCCTGTGCGGGTGACGCAGCCCATGACAAACACAGCGTGCAGATCAAAGCCGACAGGGAAATGCGGGGCAGAAAAATCATTCAGTCAAAGCAAAAAAACTGTCGGCCGATGCCGCCAAAGAGGTGTTGCCAAGTGCACCCTGTGGCTCAATTGCCAGTGGTTTCTTTGGTGATTAACCACTGGCTGCCGCTTAACTGCAAGGCCAGGTTTTTGCGGCTTGATACCGACAAACCATCGGCCTTGTAGGCCTGCCTGAAGGTGGCCGTGGCGGTTGCGCCCGTGACCTTGACTTTCAGGTCGCTCAGGGTGACGCTGATGCGTGATTTGCCGGTGATGCGTGCCGTGCGGTCTTGCTCCCAAGCGGTGCGGGTCTGCTGACCAGCCGGTGCAAATGCCGGGCTGTAGGCCGCCAGATAGCTGACCATGTCTTTCGCAGACCAGGCCTTGGCCCATGCCATGACCGCTGCCTCAATGGCTGTGGCGGCCTCTGCCGTTGCCAAGACGGGTGCTGGTTTGGCGGGTGTCGGTGCAGCAGCGGTTGTGGCCGTGGCTGCTGTTGGCTTGGTGTTGCTGGCACTTGTGGGGGGTGTCACAGGTTTGGCTGCGGCCGGTGTGCTGGTTGTTGGTGTGTCGGCAGCGGCGGTCACCACCGGGCGCGGGTTGGCCAGGTTGGGTTTGAAGACTTCACGGATCAAGGCCAGCTTGGGTGGCACGGCAGTGTTGCCGTTGTCCAGCTGCAGGGCCTTGTTGTAGGCCTGGCTGGCCAGCCGTGCATACACATCCCCCATATTTTCATGCGCCGTGGCGTAGCTGGGGTTGGTGCGGATGGCCATTTCAAGGGCTACGCGCGCCTTGTCGTATTGGCCCTGGCTGGCGTACAGCACCGCCAGGTTGTTGTAGGGTTCAGGCAGCTCCGGGTAGTCTTCGGTGAGCTTGGTGAAGGTGGCCACGGCCTCATTTTGTTTGCCCAGGTTGCGCAGGATCACACCTTTGAGAAAGCGCAGTTGTGGATCAGCGGGTTTGGCGACAAGTTGACCATCGACCTTGGCCAGAGCTTCCGGGAATTTGTTGGCCCGCACCAATTGGCTGATATCGGCATAGTCATCAGCGTGGCTGGTCAATGCGGTGCACGCACCTACCAGGGTGATCAGGCGCAAGGCTTTGAGAACAGAAGAACGGGTGATTTTCATGGTCTGGGGCGGTGAAATTGGGGTTTCTG
>JAVHPS010000066.1:0-2824 GCA_036170715.1 Rhodoferax sp.
CTGTGGGACTTTTTTACCGCGCTGCCGACCACCGTGGTGGTCGATCACATGGGTCGCCCGGACGTGGCGCTGCCGGTGGACGGGCCGCAGTTTGCGCTGTTCCAGAAGTTCATGCGGGAACACCGCAATGTTTGGAGCAAGGTGACATGTCCAGAGCGACTTTCAGTCGCCGGGCCCCGAGCGCTCAACGGTGAGCAAAACGCCTACCAAGACGTGATTCCGTTTGCCAAGGCGATTGTTGAAGAGTTCCCCGACCGCGTGCTGTGGGGCACCGACTGGCCGCACCCCAACCTGAAAGACCACATGCCTGACGACGGCCTGCTGGTAGATTTCATCCCGCACATTGCGCCCACGGCTGAATTGCAGCGCAAGCTGCTGGTCGATAACCCGAATTGTTTGTACTGGAGCTGATTCATGGCACTCGACAAACCCTACAAAGACATTCCCGGCACCATCATTTTTGATGCTGAACAAAGCCGCAAAGGTTACTGGCTCAACCAGTTTTGCATGAGCCTGATGAAGGCCGACAACCGCGAGCGCTTCAAGCGGGATCAGCGCGCCTACCTGGATGAGTGGCCGATGAGCGAGGAGCAAAAGCAGGCCGTGCTCGACATGGACCTGAACCGCGCCATGCAGCTTGGCGGCAACATCTACTTTCTGGCCAAGATCGGAGCCACCCACGGCCTGAGCTTTCAGCAAATGGCGGGCAGCATGACTGGCATGAGTGAGGAAGAATACCGCGCCATGATGCTTGCCGGGGGCCGTTCCATCGAAGGCAACCGCTATTCAGGTGAAGACGGCAGCGCCCAACCGCAACATCAACCACAAGGCCAGGCTGGCCGGAAAGCTTCCTGATCATGGCACGCATCACCGCCTCCGTTTACACCTCCCACGTGCCCGCCATCGGCGCGGCCATCGACCTGGGCAAGACACAAGAGCCGTACTGGCAACCGCTGTTCAAAGGCTACGAGTTTTCCAAACAGTGGATGAAGGACAACAAGCCCGACGTGATCTTTCTGGTCTACAACGACCACGCCACCGCCTTCAGCCTAGACATGATCCCCACCTTTGCCATCGGCACCGCGGCCGAGTTCACGCCTGCGGACGAAGGCTTTGGCCCGCGCCCGGTGCCCAAGGTCATCGGTCACCCGGACTTGGCCAGCCACATCGCCCACTCGGTGATCCAGCAAGATTTCGATTTGACCATCGTCAACAAGATGGAAGTGGACCACGGCCTGACCGTGCCGCTATCGCTGATGTGTGGTGAGCCGGATGCGTGGCCGTGCCCGGTGATTCCGTTCGCTGTCAACGTGGTGCAATACCCGGTGCCCAGCGGCCAGCGCTGCTTCAACCTGGGCCAGGCCATCCGCAAAGCGGTGGAGAGTTACGACGAAGACCTGAACGTGCACATCTGGGGCACCGGCGGCATGAGCCACCAGCTGCAAGGCGCACGCGCCGGGCTAATCAACCGCGCGTGGGACAACGCCTGGTTAGATCAATTGATTGCCGACCCCGCCGCCTGTGCCAAGACCCCCCACATCGACTATGTGCGTGAAGCGGGCAGCGAAGGCGTGGAGCTGGTGATGTGGTTGATTGCCCGTGGTGCTATGCATGATGTAGCTGACAGCGCATGTTCTGTCAGCGTTAGACACCGTTTTTATCATGTACCGGCGAGCAACACCGCAGTCGGACACCTTATCCTGGAGAATTCCTGAAATGAGCAAACCCATCAAAGTGGCACTCGCCGGTGCGGGCGCTTTTGGCATCAAACACTTGGACGGCATCCAAAACATTGACGGCGTTGAAGTGGTTTCACTCATCAGCCGCGACCTCGACAAGACTCGCGAAGTGGCCGCCAAGTACGGCATCAAGCATGTCACCACTGACCTGGCTGATAGCCTGGCGCTGAAAGAAGTCGATGCGGTTATTTTGTGCACCCCGACCCAAATGCACGCCAGCCAGACGTTGGCCTGCCTGAAGGCGGGCAAACACGTGCAGGTGGAAATTCCGCTGTGCGACGTGCTTGCCGATGGCGAAGAAGTGGCCCATCTGGCAGCCAAGAGCGGCCTGGTGGCCATGTGCGGCCATACCCGTCGCTTCAATCCCAGCCACCAGTACGTGCACAACAAAATCACGGCGGGCGAGTTCAACATTCAGCAGATGGATGTGCAGACCTACTTCTTCCGCCGCACCAACATGAACGCCCTCGGCCAGGCTCGCAGTTGGACCGATCACCTGCTGTGGCACCACGCCGCGCACACGGTCGACCTGTTCGCCTACCAGTGCGGCAGCGCAGTAGTGAAAGCCAACGCCATCCAAGGCCCGATTCACCCCACACTGGGCATTGCCATGGACATGAGCATCCAGCTCAAGGCCGCCAACGGCGCGATTTGTACGCTATCTTTGAGCTTCAACAACGACGGCCCGCTGGGCACCTTCTTCCGCTACATCGGCGACAGCGCCACCTACATTGCGCGTTATGACGACTTGTTTAACGGCAAAGATGAAAAGATTGATGTCTCTGGCGTAGCGGTCAGCATGAATGGCATCGAACTGCAAGACCGCGAGTTTTTTGCCGCCATCAAAGAGGGCAGGGAACCCAACAGTTCAGTGGCTAGCGTGTTGCCTTGCTACCGGGTGCTGCATGGGCTGGAAAAGCAGCTTGGCGGTTAGGCAAGTTGGACGCTGAGTTGGTCAATTTCATTGGCTGAAGCGACCCTCAAACCCCCAGGTAATGCATCAGCTCAGGGTCTTGTGCCACGGCATCCGCATTTCCAGCCATCACCACCTGACCTTTTTGCAGCACCAGCGCCCGGTCTGATTG
>JAVHPS010000067.1:0-2819 GCA_036170715.1 Rhodoferax sp.
AACCTGCCAGGCCTGTGACCCGGCAAATGAGTGGACGCGATTGTAGTGAAGCCACCTCCCCCAATCACACGCGGTTGGCCCGGGTTTACCCTTGCGAACAAGTGATGATTAGCAAGGTTTATGGCACATCAATGGGCTTGATCATTGCGCTGCTTGAGCTGGCGCAACTTGGCGGCAATCTTGATTTCAAGGCCGCGCTCCACCGGCTGGTAAAAACCCGGCTCGACCATGCCCTCGGGCAGGTAGCGCTCACCCGCTGCAAAGCCATCTGGTTCGTCATGGGCATAGCGGTAGCCCTTGCCGTAATCGAGTTGCTTCATCAGCCGGGTCGGGGCGTTGCGCAGGTGCATCGGCACCGCTCGCGTGCCGTCTTGCTTGACAAAGGCTTTGGCGGCATTAAAGGCCTTGTACACCGCGTTGCTTTTGGGGGCCACCGCCAGATAGACCACGCATTCGGCCAGCGCCAGCTCGCCCTCGGGTGTGCCCAGGCGCTCGTACACCTCGGCCGCATCCAGCGCCAGGCGCAGCGCACGCGGGTCAGCCAGGCCAATGTCTTCACTGGCCATGCGAACCAGGCGGCGCGCCATGTATTTGGGGTCAGCACCGCCGTCGAGCATGCGCACCAGCCAGTACAGCGCTGCGTCGGGGTCGCTGCCACGCACGCTTTTGTGCAGGGCTGAAATGGTGTCGTAAAACTGCTCACCGCCTTTGTCGTAGCGGCGCAGACGCTCACCCAACACCTTAAGCAACCAGCTGTCGGTGATCTCGGTGCGCTGTTCCTGCTGCGCCGCCACGGTCAGCGTCTCCAGTGTGTTGAGCAACCTGCGTGCATCGCCATCGGCGTAGGCCACCAGGCGCTCAACAGCTATAGTTTCAATAGCTGGAAGCGCTTTTATCTTCTGGGCAGAAGCCACAATTTGCTTTAAATCTTCAGGCATCAAGGCCTGCAGCACATACACCGCCGCACGCGACAACAGGGCCGAATTGACCTCAAACGACGGGTTCTCGGTGGTGGCCCCGATAAAGGTGAACAAGCCGCTTTCCACATGTGGCAAAAACGCGTCCTGCTGGCTTTTGTTGAAGCGGTGCACCTCGTCCACGAACACCAGCGTTTGCCGCCCCTGGGCCTGCGCCAGCTGGGCGCGCTCGACCGCCTCGCGAATTTCCTTGATGCCGCCCAGCACCGCGCTGATGGTGATGAATTGCGCCTCAAACGCATCGGCCATTAGCCGGGCAATGGTGGTTTTGCCGGTGCCCGGGGGGCCCCAAAAAATGCAACTGTGCGGCTGGCCGGATTCAAACGCCAGCCGCAGCGCCATGCCAACGCCCAGCAAGTGCTGCTGACCAACCACCTCGCCCAGTGTTTGAGGGCGCAGGCGCTCGGCCAGGGGTTGATGCAAAGTGGCGGGCGTGGTCATGCCTGCTATTGTGTCGCAGCTGGCCCGGTACAAGTGGTCAAGACAGCCCAAGACCCGTCGAGCGGCCCGACCGTTACTGCCGGATCAAATCCGCCCCCGCTGGCGGCTTGAATTCAAACGTGCCGCTGGGCATCGCCGCGCCACCGTCAAACAGCTTGAACGTCAGCACCGACCGCTGGCCAAAGCTGTCCAGAATTTCAAGCACTTGCAACACCGCATCCGCTCCTGGCGTTGCTTTAAAACCCACGCGCACCGACTGCAACTGGCCGTCTTTGGCTTTGGGGGTGGCCAGCACCCACTGCAAGCCGTCCTGGTCGGGCGCATCGGTCAACACAAAGTCAGCCTGCAAGGCCTTCACATCGGCGGCCGAGGCGATCAGCGCCGCAGGCGTACTGCCCAGCACGGCGGATTGCTTGCGCGCGGTCACCTGGTTCAAATCCACGTCATACAGCCACAGGGTTTGGCCGTCAGCAACGATGGTCTGCACAAAAGGTTTGAGGTAGTTGAAGCGGAACCGGTTGGGCCGGGCAAAGGCAAACGTGCCGCTGGAGGTTTTGACGCGTGCGGCTTGCCCGTCTTTGGCAGGCGCGCTCACCACCTGCGTAAAGTCGGCCCGCCCCATCTTCACGTTCTTGACAAAATATTCCAAGCTTTTTAGGCCTCCAGCCCATGTATAACAAGGGCTAGAAGCTATCAATAATATAGTTATGAAAATGCGTTTCACAGGTTTCTTTTCTTTCTTGAGGCCACCCAAATTGGGCACGTATTGGGCCACCATGGGCGCTTACTCGTTGCGCGCGGGGACCAGAATCTCACGCTGGCCGCTGTTGCTCATGCTGCTGACCAAACCGGCGTTTTCCATGTCTTCCACCAGCCGGGCAGCACGGTTGTAGCCGATCTTCAGGTGGCGTTGCACCAGCGAGATGCTGGCCTTGCGGTTTTTCAGCACCACTTCAACCGCCTGGTCATACAGCGGGTCTTTCTCGCCGCCGCCAGCACCCCCGTCGCCCAGTGCACCGTCTTCACCGTCCACCGTGCCGCCTTCCAGAATGCCCTCAATGTAGTTGGGCTCGCCCTGGCTTTTCAGGTAGGTGACGACGCGGTGCACTTCGTCGTCGCTGACAAATGCGCCATGCACGCGGATCGGCAGGCCGGTACCGCTTGGCATGTAGAGCATGTCACCCATGCCCAGCAGGGCTTCAGCGCCCATCTGGTCGAGGATGGTGCGGCTGTCGATCTTGCTTGACACCTGGAACGCAATGCGGGTGGGGATGTTGGCTTTGATCAGGCCGGTGATCACGTCCACGCTGGGGCGCTGCGTGGCCAAAATCAAATGGATGCCTGCCGCGCGCGCCTTTTGCGCCAGCCGGGCAATCAGTTCCTCAATCTTTTTGCCCACCA
>JAVHPS010000068.1:0-2813 GCA_036170715.1 Rhodoferax sp.
TGGCAACCGGTGGCGCTGGCTTTGACTCTGGTTTTTTTGCTGCTGCTGGGCTTGGCGGTGTGGATGACCCAGCTGGCCACGGCACGCTTGTCACGCCCCTTGGAACAATTGGCCGACAACGGCCGGCGCATTGCCGTGCTGGACTTTGCCCCCTTGACCCCCGTGCACAGCCGGGTGGCTGAAATCCAGCAGCTGGCCAGCAGCCAGGTCAGCATGCTCGAGACCTTGCGCGACAACCAGCATGAGCTTGATGCCCGGGCTGAAGAACTCAGCTGCCAGGTGGTCACGCTCAAAGCCACTGAATCCCGGTTGCAGCAAAAAAGTGACATGCTGCAGACCATCATTGACAACTTTCCCGGTGGCGTGTCGGTGGCCAATGCAGACTTGCGCATGGTGGCTTTTAATGCCGAGTTCAAAAACCTGCTGGATTTACCCGACGCGCTGTGCAACCAGCCGGTGCTGATGTTTGAAGACGTGATTCGCCACAACGCTCAGCGTGGCGATTACGGCCCGCAAGATGTGGAATTGCTGGTGGCTGAGCGGGTTCAATTGGCACGCCAGTTCAAGCCGCACTGCATCGAGCGTACCTTGCCCAACGGCACGGTGCTGGAAGTGCGCGGTACACCGCTGCCGCAAGGCGGCATGGTCACGCTCTACCTTGACATCACAGCCAGCAAGCAGCATGAAAGTGCGCTCGACCACATGGCCCACTACGACGCGCTCACGGGTTTGCCCAACCGGGTGCTGTTGCTGGACCGCCTGCAGCAGGGCATGGCCCAGGTGGTGCGCCGGGGGCAGCATTTGGTGCTGGCTTACCTTGACCTGGATGGTTTCAAACAGGTCAATGACACGCTGGGGCATGAGGTTGGCGACCAGCTGCTGGTGCAGTTGACCGCCCGCATGCGCCAGACCCTGCGCGAAGGCGACACTCTGGCGCGCCTTGGGGGCGACGAATTTGTGGCCGTGCTGACCGACGTGCCGGGTCTGGATGAGAGCGTGCCCTTGCTCAAACGCCTGCTGGCGGCAGCCAGCACACCGGTGACGTTGGCACAGCGTGAGCTGCAGGTATCGGCCAGCATTGGCGTGACGCTGTTCCCCCAAAGCACCGACGTGGATGCCGACCAGTTGCTGCGCCAGTCTGACCAGGCCATGTACCAGGCCAAACAGCTGGGCCGCAACCGCTACCACGTGTTTGACACCGAGCACGACCGCAGTTTGCGTGGCCAGTTTGAAGGGCTCAAGCGCATTGAACAGGCCCTGCTGCAGCAAGAATTTGTGCTTTATTACCAACCCAAGGTCAACATGCGCACCGGCCAGGTGGTGGGGGTAGAGGCCTTGATCCGCTGGCAACACCCGCAGCAAGGCTTGCTGGCCCCGGCGCTGTTTTTACCCTTGATTGAAGACGACCCCTTGGCGGTTGCGGTGGGGCAGTGGGTGATCAGCACCGCACTGGCGCAGATGACCGCTTGGCAGGTGGCCGGTTTGCACTTGTCGGTGAGCGTGAACGTGGGCGCACGGCAATTGCAGCAAAATGGATTTGTAACGTTTTTAAACGACGCACTGGCGGCGCAGCCGCAGGTGGATGCGGCCGACTTGCAAATTGAAGTGCTGGAGACCAGTGCCTTGCAGGACATGGTGCGCGTGACCGAGGTAATGGCGCAGTGCCGTAGCCTGGGTGTGCACTTTGCGCTGGATGACTTTGGCACTGGTTACTCGTCACTGACCTACCTGAAACGCTTGCCGGTGTCGCAACTCAAAATTGACCAAAGCTTTGTGCGCGACATGTTGGAAGACCCGGACGATTTGTCGATTTTGCTGGGGGTGCTGGACTTGGCCGCATCGTTTCACCGGCAAGCCATTGCCGAAGGTGTGGAGACGGTGGAACATGGCCACATGCTGCTGCAACTGGGCTGTGAACTGGCGCAAGGCTATGGCATTGCGCGGCCCATGCCCGCCGCCGCCGTCAACACCTGGGCCGCCAGCTGGCAGCCCGATGCGTCCTGGGCCATGGCCAAACCGCTACCCCGTGACGACCTGCCGCTGTTGTTTGCCCAAGTGGAGCACCGCGCCTGGGTACTGGCTTTGCATGCGTACCTGAAAGACGAGCGCCCCCAACCACCGGCGTTGGATCAAGGCAAATGCCAGTTTGGCAAATGGCTCCATGCAGGTGGGCTGGAAAAGTACCGCCAGCCGGGTTTGATCGAGCAGCTGTTGCAAGCGCACACCCAGGTGCACACACTGGCCGGGCAACAGTGCCAACTCAAGGCCCAGGGCGACGCTGCGGCAGCGCTGCTGCAATGGCCCGCCTTGCTGCAACTGCGCCAGGAGCTGTTGACGCAGCTGCAAGACCTGTGCCGGGCGTGTGAGGGCTAGCGCGCTGACCCCGGTGTGCCTGGGCGTACTGCTGGGCACGGTTTGCCAGCTGCAGCAAGCGGCTTTATGGCCCTTTTGGGTTTATATGATTTTTATGCCTCTAGCCCTTTATTTATATCGGCTAGAAGCTGTTAATAATATAGCAAATAAGTCCCGTTTTATGGTGTTGTTGCTGGCCAGTGCGGTACTGGTCTTTGGCCTTACCGGTTTGCGTGCGGCCTGGTTTGTCCATGCTGCCCTTGACCACGCGCTGGAGGGCCGCGACATCGCCGTCAGCGGCACGGTGGCCGCCATGCCGCAGCGCTCCGAGGTCGGGCTGCGTTTTCGCTTTGACCTTGACACCGCCTTGCTGGATGGCCAAGCCGTGCACTTGCCGCAGCGCCTGGAGCTGGCTTGGTACAGCGGCCTGTTTGCCCGGGGCGACGGCCCCGGTGAGTTGA
>JAVHPS010000069.1:0-2808 GCA_036170715.1 Rhodoferax sp.
CCTTGATGGCCATGCTGGTGTTGTACGTGGTGGTGCTGATTTCTTCTTTGGGCAACACGCATCGCTCGTTGCGCCAGTCCATTCGCTTGCAGGTGGACAACAAGGCGCTGGCGGCCAGCAATGCCGCACAGGCGCAGCGGGCGGAACAAGCCAATCGTGACAAATCCGAGTTTCTGGCGGCGGCCAGCCACGACTTGCGTCAACCCGTGCACGCCCTGCTGTTGCTGATTGAAGCCTATCGTCAGCAAGTTCCCGAAGCCATGCAACACCCGGTGATGATCAAAATTACCCAGGCCGGTCAATCCATCAACAGTCTGTTCAGTGCGCTCATGGAGTTGTCGCGGCTGGAGAGTGGCACCGAGAAGCCCAACCAGGCAGAGGTTGAACTCGGCCCCATGTTGCAGGCGTTGCAGGAGCGGTTCAGGCCCGAGGCCAATGCCCTGGGCTTGTCGTTGCGTGGTTTTTATGCGCCCCAGGTTGGTGCCAGCGTGGTGTGTACTGACCCGGTTTTGCTGGGCCGGGTGGTGAGTAATTTGCTGAGCAATGCGCTGCATTACACGTCCAGCGGCGGTGTGTTGCTGGCCTTGCGACCCGCGCACGCTGGTCAGGGCCTGTGGCTGGAGGTGTGGGACACTGGCGTGGGCATGACGCATGAAGATATGGCGCGTATTTTTAACCCCTATGTGCAGTTGGGTAACCATGAACGCGACCGCAGCAAGGGCTTGGGGCTTGGGTTGGCGATTGTCAAACACGCGTGCGAGTTGTTGGGGTTAGCGGTGAGTGTGCAGTCTGTTCCCGGGCGCGGCTCGCGCTTCAGGGTCACCATTGCGGCCAGATGGGTGCTGCCCGATCACGCGCGCCCTGCTGTCGGCCCGGCACCGCTGGTCGAGCAACCGCTTACTCTGCCGGTGCAACCCTGGTTGACGGGGCGGCGGGTGCTGCTGGTAGAAGACGACCCATTGGTTGTGGCGGCAATGCAAGCCTTGCTGACGGGCTGGGGGCTTGACTTGCGCTGCGCCGTGCGCGGTGATGCGTCGGTGCTGGCTGTCTGTGCGCCAGACTGGGAGCCCGAGTGCGTATTGTGTGATTACCGCCTGCCCGGGCCCATGAATGGTCTTGCCGTGCTAGACCTTTTGCAGCAGCGTTTTCCTGCCGTCATGACGGTGTTGCTCACCGGTGAGATGGCCGCCAGCGTGCAGCAAGAGGCGGAAGATGTGGGCTACTTGCTGCTGTCAAAGCCGGTCGATGCGGGCGTGCTGGCGCATACCCTGGGCGCGTTGCTTGAGCGCCGTTCTGAGGAAAGAAGTACATGAATATTCTGGTTGTGGATGATCATCCACTCACCTGCCAGGGGCTGGCAGCCCTGTTGGCGGCAACCCAGAGCGGCGCTGCGGTTCAGAGTGCCTACACGGCTGCGCAAGCCCGGCTGGCGTTGCAGCGCTTGCCCGCACCTGACTGGATTTTTCTGGACATTCACTTGCCCGACGACCCGCAACACCAGTTATTCAAAAGTTTGTGTGAGTCGCCCTGGATTGACCACACGGTGCTGATCTCTGCTGACCCGCAGCACCGGTTGGTCAGGACGGCCTTGGCGGCGGGTGTACGCGGCTTTATTCCCAAGACAGCCGACCCGCAACTGGTGCTGGACGGCTTTGCGCGCGTGCTGGCCGGGGATTTTTATGTGCCCCCAGCGCTGGCAGCGTTGCTCAACGCCCCTGACGCTGACCAGGCAGCCAGTCGCGACCTGTCACCGCGCCTGCAACAGGTGCAAGAACTGTTGCTGCGCGGCCAGTCCAACAAAGCCATTGCACGCCAGTTGGCGCTGTCCGACCATACGGTCAAGGAATATGTGTCGTCGGTTTTGACATTTTACGGAGTCGTCAACCGCTTGGCGCTGGTGCTCAAGCTCAGCCGTCGAACCGATTGAGCTGCGTTAGCCACCGGCGGCGGCAAATTTCTCGGCGACACGCTTGGCCATGGTGTTGGCGGCTTCAGTAAAACCGGGGGTCAAGGCCGACCAGTATTCCAGGTTTTTATGGCTTTCGCCGGTGGCGACGCTCAGCGAGTCGGGCTCCAGCGCTATGCTGGCCCAGGGTTTGTCATCGCCGCCACTCATCGGTCCAGCCCCTTGGCCCCAGAAAGTCAGTGCCAGCTCACGTACCCGCATCACTTTGCGATCGTTGACCACTGAAACCGACCAGCTCAGGGTCAGTGGTGTGCCGGCCATTTCCCGCACCCGGGTGGCTGCGTTGTCAGACGGCGTGCCAAATAAAAAAGTGGCTTTTTTGCGAAATTTGTAACCCAGCACCGGGACTTGTTGATAACCAAAAAAATAGGACGGCCTGAACAGGCTGCCCTTGATGTTTTCGGTGTCGGTGGTGATTTTTGATTCGCCTTCAACGCCCGCATAGCCAGGGGCTGCGGTGATAGTCTCGGGTGGCACCAGTTCCAAGCCGCTTTGCTGCACCGCATCGGTCAGGATTTTGCCGATCGCGTCGGCCATCTGTTGCGCATCGGCACTCGACAAATGCTGTTCAAGCGGCTCTTTTTCGGCAAAGTCGCCACCCCCACTGCCGCCCAATAGGGTCATGGCACCCGCCAGCAGGCCGGCCGTAATTTTTTTATCCATATTGCCTTCGCCACTGATCAGTGTCAGACGCTCCAGATGAACTCCGAGTTTGACGTTGACCGCACTTAGCGCCACTTTCTTGATGGGCAGTTGCTCCTTGGGAAAATAGGGAATGTTGGCGTACTGTTCCTGGAATTGATTCTCGGCGCTGGCGGTTGCGGGCAGCAGCGCAACCAGCA
>JAVHPS010000070.1:0-2745 GCA_036170715.1 Rhodoferax sp.
CCTTGGTGGCCTTGGGCTACACCATGGTGTACGGCATCATTGGCCTGATCAACTTCGCCCATGGCGAGGTGCTGATGGTGGGTGCGCTGACCAGCTGGACCATCATTGGCTGGATGACGGATGCCATGCCGGGTGCACCAGGCTGGCTGGTGCTGCTGATCTCGCTGGTGATTGCTTGTGTGGTGGCAGCCACGCTGAATTTCACGATTGAAAAAATTGCCTATCGCCCGCTGCGCAACAGCCCGCGTCTGGCCCCCTTGATCACCGCCATTGGCATGTCGATCTTGCTGCAAACGCTGGCCATGATCATTTGGAAGCCCAATTACAAACCCTTTCCCAACTTGATCGGTGGCGACCCGATTGAGATTGGTGGCGCGGTGATTTCCATCACCCAAGTGATCATTTTGTCGGTTACTGCGATCGCACTGGCGGTGCTGATGTACCTGGTGAACTACACCAAACTGGGGCGTGCCATGCGTGCCACGGCCGAGAACCCACGTGTGGCGGCCCTCATGGGGGTCAAGCCTGACGTGGTGATTTCAGCCACCTTTGTGATTGGTGCGGTGCTGGCCGCCATTGCCGGCATCATGTGGGCTGCCAACTACGGCACGGTGCAACACACCATGGGTTTTTTACCTGGCCTGAAAGCCTTTACGGCGGCGGTGTTTGGTGGCATTGGCAACTTGGCCGGGGCGGTGGTTGGGGGCATTTTGCTGGGCCTGATTGAGTCCCTGGGTGCGGGCTATATTGGTGCATTGACCGGCGGTGTGCTGGGCAGCCATTACTCGGATATTTTTGCCTTTGTGGTGCTGATCATTGTGCTGACGCTGCGGCCTTCGGGCCTGTTGGGTGAGCGGGTGGCAGATCGTGCCTGAGAGTTTGCGGGACAGACCACAGCTATACGCATCTGTGGCGTGCTCTGTCCTGAACTGTTCGAGAGTTTGCGGGACAGACCAAAGCCACACTGCGTGTGGCGTGCTCTGTCCTCAACTGATTAGAAAGTGTTTATGAAACAAAAACAAATCGTTGTTTTCGTGCTGGCCGCCATTGGCTTGCTGGTGACCCCACTGGTGCTGCAAAGTTTTGGCAACGCCTGGGTGCGCATAGCCGACATGGCGCTGCTGTATGTGCTGCTGTCGCTGGGCCTGAACATTGTGGTGGGGTATGCCGGCTTGCTCGACTTGGGCTACGTTGCCTTCTTTGCCATCGGCTCCTACATGTATGCGCTGTTGGCTTCGCCGCACCTGACGGACACCTTTCCGGCGATTGCCGCGATGTTTCCCAATGGCATGCATTTGCCGATCTGGGTGGTGATTCCGGCATCAGCGGGTTTGGCTGCGCTGTTTGGCATTTTGCTGGGCGCACCCACCTTGCGCTTGCGCGGTGACTATCTGGCCATTGTGACGCTGGGGTTTGGTGAAATCATCCGCGTGTTCATGAACAACCTGGATCAGCCGGTGAACATCACCAACGGCCCCAAGGGGTTGGGACAAATTGATGCGTTGAGTTTCTTTGGCTTGAGCATGGGCAAAAAAATCAATGTGCTCGGGTTTGAGCTGGCCTCGGTGTCACTCTACTACTATATGTTTTTGGTGCTGGTGGTGTTCAGCGTGATCATTTCGCACCGTTTGCAGTTGTCGCGTGTGGGGCGCGCCTGGATGGCCATTCGTGAAGACGAAATTGCCGCCAAAGCCATGGGCATCAACACCCGCAACCTCAAGCTGTTGGCGTTTGGCATGGGGGCCACGTTTGGCGGCGTTTCGGGAGCCATGTTTGCCTCGTTTCAGGGCTTTATTTCGCCCGAGTCCTACACCCTGATGGAGTCGATCATGATCGTGGCCATGATCGTGCTGGGTGGCATTGGGCACTTGCCCGGGGTCATCATGGGCGCGGTGGCCTTGTCGGCACTGCCAGAGGTGCTGCGCTATGTGGCTGGGCCTTTGCAAGACATGACCGGGGGCCGGCTCGATGCCTCCATCCTGCGCCAGTTGCTGATTGCGCTGGCCATGATCATCGTCATGTTGTGGCGTCCGCGTGGCCTGTGGCCGTCGCCCGAACACGGCAAAGCCCTGCCGGCCACCAAGTCCTGAGACGGCACGGCATCGAACCATCCCAAAAGGCTGCGTCAGCGTTGGCCTGACAGACAAAGGAATCACATGACAGACACCGTACTCAACGTCACTGGCGTATCCAAGCGCTTTGGCGGCCTGCAGGCCTTGAGCGATGTGGGCATTCAGATCAAACGGGGTCAGGTCTACGGCCTGATTGGCCCCAATGGCGCGGGCAAAACCACGTTTTTCAACGTGCTCACCGGCTTGTACACCCCGGATACCGGCAACTTTATGCTGGCGGGCAAGCCCTACCAGCCCACCGCAGTGCATGAAGTGGCCAAGGCCGGCATTGCGCGCACGTTTCAAAACATCCGCTTGTTTGCTGAAATGACAGCGCTCGAAAACGTCATGGTGGGGCGACATGTGCGCACCCATTCGGGTTTGCTCGGGGCGGTGTTTCGCACCGGCAGTTTCAAAACCGAAGAAGCCGCCATCACCGCGCGTGCCAAAGAATTGCTGGACTACGTAGGCATTGGCCAACTGGCTGACTTCAAAGCCCGCACGCTGAGCTACGGCGACCAGCGGCGGCTTGAAATTGCCCGTGCGCTGGCCACCGACCCGCAACTGATTGCGCTGGACGAACCCGCTGCCGGCATGAACAGCACCGAAAAAGTGCTGCTGCGCGAGCTGATCG
>JAVHPS010000071.1:0-6216 GCA_036170715.1 Rhodoferax sp.
AGCTGCTGGGCAAATTCAAGGCCAACCCGCACATTCAGCCCACGCCCGACATGGCTTACCGGCTGCCAACACAAGCACCCGCCCACTTGCCGCTGCGCCCGGTGGTGGTGGGCTTTGGCCCGTGCGGCATTTTTGCCGCGTTGCTGCTGGCGCAGATGGGCTTTAAGCCGATTGTGCTGGAGCGCGGCCGCCCGGTGCGCGAACGCACGCAAGACACCTGGGGCCTGTGGCGCAAGCACGTGCTCACACCCGAGTCCAACGTGCAGTTTGGCGAAGGCGGGGCCGGCACCTTCTCGGACGGCAAGCTGTGGAGCCAGATTCGTGACCCGCGCTACCTGGGGCGCAAGGTGATGGAGGAGCTGGTCAACGCGGGTGCACCGGCCGACATTTTGTATGAAGCGCATCCGCACATTGGCACCTTCAAGCTGGTCAAAGTGGTGGAAACGCTGCGCGCGCAGATCATCGCGCTGGGTGGCGAGGTGCGTTTTGAGCAGCGCGTGACCGACCTGCACATCGAGCAGGTGAACGGCCAGCGCCGCGTGCGCGGTCTGACGGTGCAGAACCAAGCCAGTGGCCAGGTTGAAGAACTGCGCGCCAATCAGGTGATTCTGGCGCTGGGCCACAGCGCGCGCGACACCTTTGCCATGCTGCACGAGCGTGGCGTGGCACTGCAGGCCAAAGCGTTTTCAGTTGGCTTTCGCATTGAGCACCCGCAAAGCGTGATCGACCGCGCCCTGTGGGGTCGCCACGCTGGCCACCCGGTGCTGGGTGCTGCCGCTTACAAGCTGGTGCACCACGCCAAGAACGGCCGCGCTGTCTATAGTTTTTGCATGTGCCCGGGCGGCACGGTGGTGGCTGCCACGTCGGAGCCAGGGCGCGTGGTGACCAACGGCATGAGCCAGTATTCACGCAACGAGCGCAACGCCAACGCTGGCATTGTGGTCGGTATCGAGCCCGCAGATTTTCCCCAGGAAGCGGCTGATTTTTACAAGGCTTTTGAGCCTCTTGCCGCCGCCAGATATGCGCAGGAAGCTATAGATTTAAGAGCTATTGACGCGCACGCCGTGCACCCGCTAGCGGGCATCAACCTGCAACGTGCGCTGGAGACCAACGCCTATGTGTTGGGCGGGAGCAACTACGACGCGCCAGGGCAACTGGTCGGCGACTTCATTGCTGGGCGGCCGTCTACCGCCTTGGGCGATGTGCAGCCGTCCTACAAGCCCGGGGTTCAACTGGGCGACCTGCACGCGGCTTTGCCCAGCTATGCCATTGAAGCGATGCGTGAAGCTTTACCTGTGTTTGGCAATAAGCTGAAGGGCTTTGACATGGTGGATGCGGTGCTGACCGGCGTGGAAACGCGCACCTCCAGCCCGTTGCGTATCCCGCGCGGGGAGGATTTTCAGAGTTTGAACACTGCGGGGTTGTTCCCCGGTGGCGAAGGCGCGGGTTACGCCGGTGGCATTTTGTCGGCCGGGGTCGACGGCATCAGGCTGGCCGAAGCATTGGCGGCTTGCATGTGCGCAGCTTGGTAGGTTTAATTGACCTATAGCCCTTATTTATAAACGGTTTATAGCTATATTTTTAGTAGCGTCACTGTGCCCGTTTGAAAAACGCCAGTGCTGAGCCGGCCAGCACAAACAGGCTGCCAAAGGTGCGATTCATGGCACGGATGTGCGACGGCTCTTTGAGCGCGCCCAGCACCCGTGAGGCCAGCGCGGTGTAGCCTGACATCACCACCATGTCGGTAAAGGCCAGAGTGGCTCCAATGATCAGGTACTGCGGCCACAGGGGTTGATTCAAATTCATGAATTGCGGCACCACCGCCAGCAAAAACACCGTGCCCTTGGGGTTGACCACGTTGATCATCCAGGCCTTCAGAATCAGCGCGCGCTGCGTCACGATTTCGCCTGAGTCTGACACCGCCACCATTGGCCTTGCCGGGGCGCGCCACTGGGCAATGCCCAGCCACACCAGATACGCCACACCCAGCCACTTGACCACGGTAAAAGCGGTGGCCGATGCCGCAATCAGCGCCCCCAGCCCGGCCCCCACAACCAGCAACTGCGTCCAGATGCCCAGCACCAGACCAAAGATGGTGACGTAGCCGTATTTAAAGCCGTGGTTCAGCCCCGCGCTCATCGAGGCAATGGCCCCTGGCCCAGGCGAGATGCTGATGGCCCAGGAGGCAGCGAAAAAAGTTAACCAGGTAGAGAGCTCCATGGGGCAAGTTTAGTAGATGGCTGAAAAATATGGGCGTGGGCATCGGGCAACCATAGAATGAATCCACCGATTCTCCAGATGTATGGCATCGCATGGGCTCTATGAATTCTGATCTTTCTCTTCGATTGGCTGCAGCGGTAGAGCAGATGCCGGCCTTTCCAGCAAGTGTTGAAAGAATTCTGGCGCTCACCCGCGATGTGGCCTGTGCACCGAAAGACTTGGTGCAGGTTATCAACCGTGACCCGGTGGTGACGGTGAAGGTGTTGCGGGTGGTGAACTCGGCTTACTACGGGCTGGCCAAACAAATCACTTCCGTTGATCATGCGGTGGTTTTCCTGGGCTTTAACACCATTAAAAACCTGGCGCTTGGCATTGCCGCCATTGGCATGCTGCCGAGCAACGCATTGGCGGGGTTTGACGGACAGCGCTATTTGTTGCATTCGTTCACCACGGCGGCGCTGGCACGGCAGCTGGCGCAGCGTTTGCATGCGGCCGATGTGCACGATTGCTTCATTGCCGGTTTGTTGCACGACTTTGGCAAAGTGGTGGTGGCTCAGTTCATGCCAGCGGAGTTTCGCCGTGCCATGGAAATGAGCCTGTGGCAAGAGGTTCCACTGCACCAATCGCTGGCTCAAGTGATCGGTGTGGATCACGCCACCGTGGGGGCCATGCTGGCGCAAAAATGGCGCTTTGCCGCCGATCTGGTGGACACCATCCGTTTCCAGCATGAGCCCCAAAAGTGCGACACCGACATGATGGCCAGTGTGGTGGCTGCCAACCAGATCAGCAAGCAACTCGGATTTGACTTTGGTGGTTGCAGCGCAGCTGAGCCACTGTGTGCCAGCGTCACGGCCCGGTTGGGTGGCGATATCGAATGCGTCAAAGCCAGCCTGGGTAACCTTGACAGCTTGTTGCAAGAAGCCAACCTGTTTTCAAAAATTTGAGGTTTAAACGATGCCATCCACACTTGCCTTCATGACCTGGAGTCGGCATTTTGAGACCGGACTGCCGCTGGTGGATAAGCAACACCGGGCCTTGGTTGACATGATTAACCAGGCGGCTCCGCACTTGGCCATGAATGATGCCGTGGCCAAGCGTTCGGTGGGCACATTGCTGGACAACCTGACACGTTATGCGCAGGTGCACTTCCAGGACGAAGAGCAGTTGATGGCGCAACACAAAATGGCACCCGCCTACCTGCGCCAGCATCACCAGGCGCATCAGGCCTTTGTGGATGAAGTCAGTGCCATGCGACGGCAATACGAGCAGGAGGGCACGGTCACGGGCACCGAGTTGCTGCGGTTCTTAAGCAGTTGGCTGAGCTTTCATATCTTGCTGGAAGACCAGCGCATGGCCAGCCAGATGCGCGACATGGACAGTGGCCAAACGGCGCTCCAGGCGTTTGAGCACCTTGACCAGTCGCAGGACGGCACGCATGCGGTTTACAACGGTGCGATGCTGGATTTGTTTACGTTGCTGACCGAACGCAACCATAAGCTGGAATTGGCCAACGCCGAGGTGCGCCAGGCACAGTCTGCATTGCAGCTGGCCAATCAGTCGCTGGAGTTGCGTGTGCAGGAGCGTACCCATGACCTGGCCGCTGCGGTGCAGCGCTTGGAGCAAACGCAAGGCCAGTTGTTGCAATCTGAAAAAATGGCCGCTGTTGGGCAACTGGCGGCCGGGGTAGCGCATGAAATCAACAATCCGATTGGTTTTGTGACCTCCAATGTCAGCACCCTGTCGCAAAATGTGAAACAGCTATTGGCCTTGCTTGATGTGCACCAGAGCGTCACGGCGGCACTGCCTGCAGCCCAGCGTGATGCCGTGGCTGCAGCCATGCAGCAGGCCGACCTGGGCTATCTGAAGGAAGATATTCCAAACTTGATCAACGAGTCGCTGGATGGTTTGTCGCGCGTCAAACGCATCGTGAGCGACTTGCGTGAATTTTCTCGTGCTGACGATGGTCAGTGGGCTGCTGCCGACTTGAATGCCACACTGGAGCGTGCACTCAGTGTGGCGGCTAATGAACTCAAATACAAAGCCACGGTGGTGAAGCAGCTTGAGCCGTTGCCGGATGTTACGTGCATCGCCGCACAAATTAACCAGGTGCTGGTGAATTTGTTGGTCAACGCCGGGCAGGCGATAGACGACAAAGGCATCATTACGGTGCGCAGCGGGGCTCAGGATGACCAGGTTTGGCTTGAGGTGTCAGACACGGGTTGTGGCATGCCGCCAGAAGTGCAAAAGCGCATTTTTGAGCCGTTTTACACCACCAAACCAGTGGGAAAAGGAACCGGCTTGGGCCTGTCTGTTTCCTGGGAAATCATCCAGCGCCACCACGGCACTCTGGGTGTCCGCAGCACCCCCGGTGAAGGTACTGCATTTCGCCTCAGCTTGCCGCTTAAGCAGCCCGGTTAGTGGGGTGGTAGCGGCACCGAATCGGCACGGACATTGACCCGCAAGTCGTCATCGGCCAAGCGCAGAAAGCTGCGGATTTTTGCGATCAAGCGCGCATCAAGCTGGTGGCCTGCAGACAGCATCAACATGCCGCTGGGGGTGATCAGGTCACGCGACAACACCATGCCAGGCTGGAGCGCATCAACACTCAGTGTCAGTTCACGCACGGACTCCTTGTGTTCGACCTCGGCCGGGGCCGCGTCAAACAGGGTCATGAAGGCAGCAACCACGGTGGGGTCATAGCGTTTGCCGCTGCTGTGGTTGATGATGATCCGGGCTTCTTCGGGCTTGAGCCTGGCTTGTGTCAGGGTGCCGATTTGCATGTTGTCGTAGTCACTGGCAACGCTCAGAATACGCGCTCCAATGGCGATTTGATCGCCGCTGAGTTGTTGCGGAAAGCCAGAGCCATCAAAGCGCTCAAACTGTGCGGTGATGATTTCAGATGCCTCACGCAAATCGGCCAACGGCAACAGCAGCAATTCAGCCTGCACGGTATGTTTGCGGTAGGCATCGAGTTGCTCGGGAGCCATCATGGCCACCGGTGTAGTGAGCAACTCGTCAGAAAAACCGACTTTGCCAATTTCGTGCAACAGACCGGCCACAAAAATCTGCTGCATCAGCTTGGCATCCAGGTTGAGCTTGAGGGCGATGCGCCTGGACAGGTCTGCCACCCGGCGCGCATGCCCTGACAGGTTGCCACCACGCATTTCCAACAGGGTTGAGAAGACCTTGATCGAGGTGAAAAAGTTGGCTTTGAGTTGCTCATTGGCCAAGCTCAATTCACTGGTACGCGTCATCACCTTGGCTTCCAGGCTGGCATTGAGCTCTTTGAGCTCCAGATTCTGTTGCGTTGTGAGCGCTTCAAGCCGTTGTTTTTCCTGTGTCAGGGCCTGGTGGGTCAGCGCCTGGCGCACGATCAGCACGATGTCGTTGTCATCCCAGGGTTTGGTGATGTAGCGGTAGATCTCGCCCCGGTTGATGGCCTCAATGATGGCGTTGATGTCAGCGTAGCCCGTTAGCAGCAGCCGCAGGGTGGCTGGCCAGCGGGTACGCACTTCGGCCAGAAACTGGGCCCCATCCATCTCTGGCATGCGCATGTCAGAAATCACCAGGTCGACGGATTGGGTTTGCAGCAACGCCAGACCTGCCTGGGCGCTGTCAGCGGTGAGCGTTTGCCAGCCTTTGCCACGAAACAGGCGTTTGAGTGCCGACAGAATGTTGGGTTCATCGTCCACACACAGCACGGTGGGCAGTGTGGCGGCAGCGACTGGCGCAGTGGGATGGTCTTGCGTCATGGTGGTGGGTTCATGGGTTGTTTCAAGGGCAGGGTAACTTTGAAGGTAGTGCCCTGGCCGAGCTCTGTCTTGACCTCAATGTTGCCGTGATGTTTTTGCACAATGCCGTATGACAAAGACAAGCCTAACCCGGTGCCTTTGCCAATGGGTTTGGTGGTGTAGAACGGGTCAAAAATGCGTGGCAACACGTCAGGCGCGATGCCGCTGCCGGTGTCGGATACTTCCAGCCATACCTGGTCACCTT
>JAVHPS010000071.1:6316-10658 GCA_036170715.1 Rhodoferax sp.
TCAGGCGCGATGCCGCTGCCGGTGTCGGATACTTCCAGCCATACCTGGTCACCTTCTTGTCCGGTGCGCACGGTGATTTGGCCGCGTTGGGGGCCGATGGCGTGGGCGGCGTTGACCACCAGGTTCATCACCACCTGGTTGATCTGTGAGGGCATGCATTGAACCTCGGGCAAATCAGCATAGTCTTTGACCAGGTCGGCCTTGTATTTGATCTCGTTGTTGATCACGTTCAGGGTTGAATCAATGCCCTGGTTCAGGCTGGCAAACTGCCAGTCGGAGTTGGTGTCCACATGCGAGAAGTCTTTCAGATCTTGCACAATTTTGCGCACCCGCACAATGCCTTCTTTACTTTCACGCATTAGCACCGGAATGTCTTCCTTCAGAAAGTCCAGCTCGACCGCTTCGCGCTTGGCCTTGAGGGTCTGACCGACGGGCGTGGCTTGCAGCGCCGTTTCGGCTTGCTCATAGGCATTGAGCATTTCAAACAACTGTGCCAGGTAGTTTTCCAGCGTGCCAAAGTTGGAAAAAATATAACCAATCGGGTTGTTGATTTCATGCGCAATGCCGGCTGCCAGCTGACCAATGGAGGCAAGTTTTTCAGATTGAATCAAATGCTCTTTGACTTCTGACAGTTTCGAGTTAAGGGTTTGCAGTTGGTTGTTGCGGTTGAGCAGTTCAAGCTCCGCTGATTCCCGTTGGGCTACATCATCACGCAGGGTCTGGTTGACCGCCGCCAGCTCCGAGGTGCGTTGTTCCACGATCTGCTCCACTTCCAGCTGGGCTTTCATCAGGGCTTCTTCAGCCACTTTGCGCTCGGTGATGTCTTGCACGGTTTCGATCGCCGCCACCAGTTCACCCTGGGTGTTGTAAATGGGTGCAGCGGTAAAAAACAGCCAACGTCCGTGTTCACCCAAATTGGCAAAAAAGTGCTCGGATTCATACGCATGAGGCACTTTGAGCGAATTGCGATAGCTGCTTTGGTACAGGTCATTGACGGCCTGTTCCATGAGCCCGTCAACGATCAGGTCGGCCATCATGGCCCGGTCATCGCCATGAAAAACCAAACCAATACCTTGGTGACCCAGCACCTGTGCCGCTGTGGTGCCCAACGTCAGGGCGCAAGCCTGGTTGAAATGCGTTACCACGTGGGATTTATCAACCACAAAAGCGGCGACCGGGTTGGCATCAAAAAAAATGAACGGGTCTACGTCATGACAGTCTGATGCAGGGGGTGGAGCAGGTGTCGTAACCATTGAACTGACCTCAGTTGCCCAGTATCAGGCGGGCGCTGGCCAGCTGGGTTGCGGCATGGGCTGACACGTGTTGCAGGGTGTCGGCATCCAGGCCCATGCGCTGCAACAGTAGCGCCGGCATGGACACTGCCATGGTGTCCGTGCCGGGAGATAGCTCCAGTGCCGATGCCATGACGTTGGCCGCCATGACCACCAGGGAGAGCGGTGCAACGCCTTGGCATGCGATGTGATGGTGCTCGGCTACTGCCATGGTCATGGCTTGCGGAAATTTCCAGTGTTGGGTCAGCGCTGCTCCGACCTGCGCATGGTCAATGCCCAGCACGACCTGTTCGGCTTCCAGCAGCGGACAATTATGGTCGACCTGGTAAGCCAGGGTGGCGGTGTATTCGGTCTGGAACTGGGTGGCCAGTACCAGACGGCCAATGTCATGCAGCAAACCGGCGGTGTAGGCATGGTCTGGATGCACCTGCAGGTGCGGGGCGATTTCCCTGGCGCACACTGCGGCCGCAATCGCGTGCTGCCAAAAGCGGTCGAAATCAAATCGGTTTTCGGCTGTGCGTTCAAATGCACCCAGCAATGCGGCTGTGGTGACGATGCTGCGCACGGTTCGGAAGCCCAAAATGGCAATCGCTTCCTGGATGCTCGTCACTTGACGTTCCATGCCATAAAACGAAGAGTTGGCCAGGCGCAGGGTTCTGGCGGTGATGGCTTGATCCTGGGAAATCTTTTGCGCCAAATCATCCAGGTTGGTGTCTTCCTGGTCAACACTGGCCAGCAGTTCCAGCACCACGCTGGGCAAAGAAGGCAGGTGGTGAATGCGGCCCAGGGCCAAGTCCAGTGCAACATGGTTCATGCGCCGACCTCCTGGGGCATCAGGGTCACGAGTTTGCCTTTAGAGCGAGATTTTTGCCCCATGGCGTTCCAGTTCAAATGGTACGTGGTGTCGTTCAAGGTCACCCGCCCGGTCAGGCCTTGATCAATCTGGTGAAGGACACGGTTGATGTCCGGCAGCGCCAAGGCAAGCTCCATGCCCAACAAGGGGCCAGCGTTGGCAAATACCTGTTCAGCAGCTTGATTGATGAAGGCAATCAGACCTTCGTCGTCCACCCCCAGCACCGGCAGTGGCAGGTGTTGCAAGGCCTCGCGGGCAATGGCCAGGCTGTTTTCATCGCGCTCGATCTGGTGGCGCTTGGCTTCCAGCAGGTCACCGAGTTGGCGGTTGACAGCAATCAGTTCCTGGTTGGTACTGCGGATTTTCAGGTCAAGCTGGCGGTTTTCTTCCTGCAGTTCTTTGTATTCAAACGCTTTTTTGATTTGCGCACGCAAGGCTTCATCTTCCCAGGGCTTGGTTAAAAAGCGAAACACCGCCCCTTCGTTGATGGCATCCGTGACCGATTGCAGTTCGGTGTAGCCTGACAGCACAATGCGGATCGTGTCAGGGTAATTGGCCTTGGCTTGACGCAAAAATTCCACCCCCGTCATGCCCGGCATGCGCTGGTCAGAGATGATCAGGTCAACCTTGTGCTCGGCCAGCAGGGACAGTCCTTCGGCCCCACTGTTGGCCGTCAGTATGGCATAGCCATCGCGGCGGAACAAACGCTTGAGTGCCGAGACCATGTTGGGCTCGTCGTCCACCAGCAGCAGGGTACGTTGCGGTTTTTGCAAACGCAACAAATGTGCAGGCAACTGCTGGTGTTGGGAAAACATCGCTTCAATGTCATGGCGGCTCACGGGTTTTGAGAAGAAGTAACCCTGGATTTCGTCGCACAGGCTGGTGCGCATGATGTCGCACTGGGCTTCGGTTTCCACGCCTTCGGCAATCGCCTTCATGCCCAGGCCATGGGCCATGGAAATAATCACCTTGACCAGCATCATGTCGCTGGGGTTGGTGGCAATGTCGCGCACAAACGACTGGTCAATTTTGACCTGGTCAAATGGGAACCGCTTGAGGTAACTTAAGGAGGAATAGCCCGTGCCAAAGTCGTCGAGCGAGAGTTTGATGCCGAGTTCTTTGAGCGCTCTGAGCATGGCTTCGTTGCGTGGCACGTCGTCCATCAGGGCGCTTTCGGTGACCTCAATGTAAATCAGTGCGGGGTTGATGCCGCTCTGCTGCAAGGCGGTTCGCACTTGTGCCGCGAAATCGTTGTTACGGAACTGCAGCGGCGACGCATTGATGGCCACATGCGGTATGGCCACGCCTGCGCTGTGCCAATGGCGGATGTCCTGACAAGTCTGGTTCAAGACCCAAGCACCAATCTCGATGATCAACCCAGCTTCTTCGGCCAGGGGAATGAACTGTGTGGGTGATACGTTGCCAAGTTGCGGGTGCGACCAGCGCAGCAGGGTCTCAAGTCCGCAAATTTGTCCGGTCTGTAAATCCACTTGCGGCTGGTAAACCAAATGAAATTGCTGCAACCCGATGGCTTGGCGCAGGGCCTTGGTCATGGTTTCACGCGCCAACACTTGTACATAAAGATCGGTGCTGTAGAACTGGTAGTTGTTGCGCCCCAAGTCCTGGGCGCGGTGCATGGCAATTTCAACGGCTTTGAATAAGTCCTCGAAGTTTGTGCCGTTGTCTGGGTAACTCGCGATGCCAATAGAGGCCGTCATGCTCAACTCTTGGTCACCCAGGGTGCAGGGTTGGGCCAGTATGCCCAACAACTCGGCTGCCAGGTGGGCCGCACCCAGGTGGTCGGTGCCAGGTAACACCAGCACAAATTCTTTGCCCCCCAGGCGGGCTACGGTGTCTTGCTCGCGCACGGCCGCACTGAGCCGACGTGCCATCTCCACCAACAACTGGTCGCCCAGGTGATGCCCCAGTGTGTCATTGACCGTGCTGAAGTGGTCAATGGCCACCAGCATCATGGTCAGTGGTTCACCTGCGCGTTGCACCATGCTCAGGGTCAGCGCGGCGCGATCTTGCAGCAGGGTGCGGTTGGGTAGGCCAGTCAAGCCATCAAAGTGCGATAACCATTGAATGCGCGACTCGGCAGCCTTGGTTTGGCTCAAGTCGCTGAAGTTGGCTACATAGTGGGTGGTGATGTGTTGTGCATCGCGCAGTGCCGAAATGGCCAGCCACTCGGGGTAAA
>JAVHPS010000071.1:10758-13193 GCA_036170715.1 Rhodoferax sp.
CTCAGGTTGTCCTTCAAGGCCTTTGACACCATCGGCACATAAGCCGGGCAAACGGCTTGTTCCAGGGTTTGCTGCATGACGACGTTGGGCGTGAAACCGCGCAATTTCTCCACTGACGGGCTGACGTAGGTGAAGTGCCCCATGAGATCGGTGGTCCAGATCACGTCGTCAACGTTGTCGGTGAGCAGACGCAACTGGCGTTCACTTTCCACCAGGGTTGATTCGGCGCGGCGGCGACGCACAATGTGCCAAATGGCATCCGAGATCAGGCGCACGGTTTCCACGTCGGTGTCGGTGTAGTCGCTGGGCTTGTTGCCAACACCGGTCATCAGGCGCACCAGCCCGCCTTCCATAATCGGGACGCTGATCAGTCTTTCCAGGCGGGCATGCCCTTCGGGTAGACCATGTTTACCGGTGGCGTTGGCGTAGTTGTTAATGACCACGGGTGCACGTTGGCGCAAGGCATCGGCCCAAATACCAGCCTGGCTCACCGGGTAATGGTTGTCATAGGCCGCCGTGCAGTAGGTGGCCAGCGTGGCTTTGGACCAAGCCACCAGCTCTATGGTTTCCTGGTCTTCGTGCACCAGATGGATGAAAGCGATCTGACTGTTGGTGAGTTTTTCGGCCAATTCCTGGCCGTGCTGCATGAAGGCGCGTTCGCTCATGGATTCGGCGGCTGCAGACAGATTCAGCAACGCCTCAGACAGCAGTGCTTTGCGCTCCATCAGCACCCGGTATTGCTGCTCGCTGTGACGCAGCGCTTGTGCCGAGGCTTGCGCCTGCGCCAGCGCGTTTTGCTGCTTCTGCAGCGCATTGAAAACACGTTCAAACTGGCGGCGTATCAACGCATACAGCAGCAGCGATGTGACCGCCACAAACAACCAGCCTTTAACGGTGCTGATGTGGGCAAACTGAACCGGATCGGGAAACAGCCAGACCACGAGGTGGTCTGAAAAAACAATCCAAAGACTGGCAAAAACCGCATACATCCACACCAGTCGGCTGGCGCTGGGCTCAGCGGGTTCGGCTTCTGGATTGGATCGGGGCAGACTCATGAGTCGGCTGGAGAACCTGTGATCATGGCAGCCAGTTTACACACTCGCGCGATGGGGGTATTTCGCAAAGGTGCTTTTCAGTTGCACGCATCTTCCGGGATCACATCCCCATCAGCCCGTCGTGTAAAAAGACCATGCACTGTGCTTCTGCCGCTTCGTTTCACTGTGCGCCAACCTCTGCTTTCGACTTTCAAGTTACGCGGTGTCGAGGCAAGGTCGGCGCTAGGGGGCAATCAACTGCCTGCAGCAATGCGGCAGCTATTGACATCAACCCTGTGCGTTTTGCAGCGCCGCAATCCGATCTTCCAGCGGCGGGTGGGTGGAAAACAGTGCACCCATGCCGCCGGCAATGCCAAACGCCGCCACGCTCTTGGGCAATTCACCGGGTTGCATGCCGCCCAGCCGTGCCAGCGCATTGATCATGGGTTGTTTGCGCCCCAGCAGCTGTGCTGAGCCCGCGTCAGCACGAAACTCGCGCTGGCGGCTGAACCAGGCCACCACGATGGCGGCAGCAAACCCCAGCACAATATCGAGCACCAAGGTGGTGATCATGTAGCCAATGCCGGGGCCCGTGTTTTCGCTGTCGCCCTTGCGCAAGAAGCTGTCCACGGCGTAGCCAATGACGCGGCTCAAAAACACCACAAAGGTGTTCATCACGCCCTGAATCAGCGTCATGGTGACCATGTCGCCGTTGGCCACGTGGGCGATTTCATGGCCAATGACGGCCTCAATTTCTTCGTGCGTCATGCCTTGCAGCAGGCCCGTGCTGACCGCCACCAGGGCTGAGTTCTTGAATGCGCCGGTGGCAAAGGCGTTGGGGTCGCCTTCAAAAATGCCCACTTCGGGCATGCCAATACCGGCCCGCTCAGAGAGCTTGCGCACCGTCTCCACAATCCAGGCCTCGTCGGAGTTGGCTGGCTGGTTGATGATGCGCACGCCAGAAGTCCACTTGGCCATGGGCTTGCTGATCAGCAGCGAGATGATGGCGCCGCCAAAGCCCATCACCAGCGCAAAGCCCAGCAGCGCGCCCAGGTTCAGGCCATTGGCTGTGAGGTAGCGGTTCACGCCCAGCAGGCTCGCCACAATGCCCAGCACCGCCACCACCAATACGTTGGTCAAGACAAATAACAGAATGCGTTTCATGATTTCCTCTGGAAAAAAAGCGGCTTGGCCGCGATGTGGGGCGAATGGTAGCGGTGATGTGCGCACATTCAAGCCAGAACCCGCGCAATTCCCCACAAGGTTTGCCGAATTTCAGACCAACAGGGCAGATAGCCGTGTCAAAGCTTGCGCCACGACACGTCCCTGTTCGTCAATGCTGGCGATGATTTGCGTCGGTGTTCGCTGATCCACGTTCGCCAGCACGTTCGGATTGACGGC
>JAVHPS010000072.1:0-2719 GCA_036170715.1 Rhodoferax sp.
GCGGTGTAGCGGATGTCCTGTTCAAAGGCATCGAGCAAGTCGTTGAGCAGCGCCACGGGCAGCTGAAACTGCTGCAGCATGCTGGCCAGCGGCTCAAACACCTGTGGCCAGTGGCCGCTGTGCGGGTGGCCGCTGGCACAGGCGTGCAGGTCGGCGCGGTAGCGGGCCAGGTCGGCCAGGCGCTGGCTGGCGCTGGCCTCACCCTCGTCGGCCAGGTCATCGGCGCTGCGGGCAAAGTGGTAAATGGCGGCCACGGCCGGGCGCAGCTGCGGTGGGCAGAGCACCGAGGCCACCGGAAAGTTCTCGTAGTGCGTGACTGGCGCTGGCTGCTGGGCGGCTGCGACGGGTGACATGGCTGCGCTGTGCTTCATGCCCCGCCCTTGCGCTGGATGGGCGCTGTGAGCGGTAAAAGCCGCAGCGCGCGGTGGGTATAACCCGGCCTTGAATTGACAAGCCAGGCGAAGTTATTAGAATTAATAACCCATTGGTCATTAATTTGATTTGTTTGAAAGAGCGTGGTCATGAATTCAATTGTTATGCACTTGCGGCCAGGCCGTGTGGCGGTCACTATAGCGGCAGCATTGTTGTTGCAGGCCTGTTCCAAGCCGGCTGTGCCACCCGAGCCGATGCGCGCGGTCAAGGTGCTGACGGTGGGCGTGCAAGGCACGCAAAGCACGCTGGACTACGCGGGCGAGGTCAAGGCACGGGTGGAATCGCGGCTGGGCTTTCGGGTGGGCGGCAAGCTCACCGCGCGGCCGGTGGAGTTGGGGCAGCGCGTCAAGGCCGGGCAATTGCTGGCGCAACTGGACCCGCAAGACCTGAAGCTGGGCGCGGACGCGGCACGTGCCCAAATGGCGGCAGCGCAGACCAACCGTGATCTGGCGGCGGCAGACTTCAAACGCTACCAGTCTTTGAAAGCGCAAAACTTCATCAGCGCGGCCGAGCTGGAGCGGCGTGACGCGGTGCTGCAGGCCGCCCAGGCGCAACTGGATCAGGCGCAGGCACAGCACAGCGCCCAAGGTCATCAGGCCAGTTATGCGGTGCTGCGCGCCGATGTGTCGGGCGTGGTGACAGCGGTGCTGGCCGAACCGGGGCAGGTGGTGGCGGCCGGTACACCGGTACTGCAAGTGGCCCAGGACGGCCCGCGTGACGTGGTGTTTGCCGTGCCCGAGGACAAGGTGGCGGCCATCAAGCCGGGCACGCAGGTGCAAGTGCGCCGCTGGTCTGACCCGGGTGAGTTCAGCGGGGTAGTGCGCGAGGTGGCCGCCAGTGCCGACCCGGTGACCCGTACTTTTAGCGTCAAAGTGGGCTTGATCGGCCAGGCGGATCTGCCGTTGGGCAGCACGGTGTCGGTGCGGCCCCAGGCGTTGCAGCATGCTGGCGCGCCGGTGATCAAGCTGCCCACCAGCGCCTTGTTTCAGCACGGGCAAGACAGCGCCGTGTGGCTGCTGGATGCGGCGGCCATGACGGTGCAGCCGCACGTGGTGCAGATTGCCACTGCCGATGGCAACGAGGTGGTGGTGGCATCGGGCTTGCAGCCGGGCATGCAGGTGGTGGTGGCTGGCGTGCATGTGCTGGCACCTGGGCAGAAAGTCTCAATTTACAAGGAAAATAAGCCTCTAGCCCTCGAAAGCAAAGCGCAGACAGCTCCTGAAAATAGAGCAATTAAAAATCCGTCTGCAGCCCCGTCTGCGCCCGCCAAGTGAGCCGCATATGACCGAACACCACCTGCGCCCGGAACAGGGCTTTAATTTGTCGCGCTGGGCCATTGAGCATGCCCCGCTGACGCGTTTTCTGATGATTGTGCTGATGGTGCTGGGCGTGGCGGCTTACTTTCAGCTTGGCCAGGACGAAGACCCGCCGTTCACCTTTCGCGCCATGGTGGTGCGCGCTTATTGGCCCGGGGCCAGCGCCCAGCAGATGGCCGAGCAGGTGACCGACAAGCTGGAACGCACGCTGCAAGAAGTGCCCTACGCCGACAAAATCCGCAGCTACTCCAAGCCGGGTGAGGCGCAGATCACCTTTCAGATCAAGGACTATGCCCGCGGTGCCGAGGTGGCCAACGTTTGGTACCAGGTGCGCAAAAAAATCGGCGACATGCGTGGCACGCTGCCCCAGGGCGTGTTGGGGCCTTTTTTTAATGATGATTTTGGCGATGTGTATGGCGTGATCTACGCCCTGCAAGCGCCGGGGTTCAGCGCTGCCGAGGTCAAAACCTTTGCCGATGACGTGCGCCAACACTTGCTGCGCGTGCCCGACGTGGCCAAGGTGGAGCTGTTTGGTGTGCAGGACGAAAAGCTGTTCATTGAAATCTCGCAACAGCGCCTGGCCCAGTTGGGGCTGGACCTGAACGCCGTGCTGGCGCAGTTGGGGCAGCAAAACGCGGTGGAGTCCGCCGGCAGCGTGCAAACGCCGCTGGACGTGGTGCAGGTGCGGGTGGCGGGGCAATTCAAGGCGGTGGACGAGTTGCGCGCCATGCCGATTCGCGCCGGAGCCAACCAGCTGCGGCTGGGCGACATCGCCCAGATCAAACGCGGTTATGTGGACCCGCCCGCCGTCAAGGTGCGGTTTCAGGGCCAGGAAGTGATCGCACTGGGCGTGTCCATGACCAAGGGTGGCGACATCATTGCGTTGGGCAAAGCCCTGAGCGCGGCCACACAGCAGATCGAAAAGACCCTGCCCTTGGGCGTGACGCTGGGGCAGGTGCAAGACCAGCCCA
>JAVHPS010000073.1:0-2705 GCA_036170715.1 Rhodoferax sp.
GCGCAAGTGGTTAAGCACTGAATAAGAATGGTTTTAAAGCGCGAAGCTTGTTTTTTAAAAAATTCAGCGGGTATTGGAGGGGTTCAAATAATCCGGTCTAGAATCGCCTCCTGCTCCGAATCTTGTTGCGGCTGCAAGTGATTGTTTGCAGCCGCATGAATTTGAATTTTTGACCGATCTGGTGCAAATTCAAAATGCGAGACACCTGATAAATTTTGTTACATACCAAGAGAGGTTTGTTGTGAATAAAAGTGAACTGATTGATTACATTGCCACCAGTGCCGACATGTCCAAAGCTTCGGCTGCACGTGCGCTGGAGGCCACTATTGATGCCGTCAAAATCACCTTGAAAAAAGGTGGTTCGGTGTCCTTGGTCGGGTTCGGAACCTTTGCTGCAACCAAACGTGCGGCGCGTGTCGGCCGCAATCCACGAACGGGCGCATCGATTAAAATCAAGGCCGCCAAAGTGCCCAAGTTCCGTCCGGGTAAGGCATTGAAGGACGCTTTGAATTGAACCGGTTTCGGTCGGGTGATTAGCTCAGTTGGTAGAGCGGCGCCCTTACAAGGCGTAGGTCGGCGGTTCGAGCCCGTCATCACCCACCATTCAGCATAAAGGCGAACACAGGTTCGCCTTTTTTATTGCCACGCAGGAGAGTTTTCATGTTTGATATTTTTCGAAAACACACCAAGATCATGATGGGGGTGATGTTTTTGTTGATCATTCCGTCGTTTGTGTTATTTGGGATTGATGGCTACAACCGCATGAAAGAATCAGAGGCTGTGGTCGCACGTGTGGGTGGGGTGGATATCACCCAGTCTCAATGGGATCAAGCGCACAAGACCGAAGCTGATCGTTTGCGTGCCGCCAGACCTAACCTGGATGCGAAATTGCTGGACTCACCACAAGCGCGTTACGCGACCTTAGAGCGCCTGGTTCGAGAACGTGTAGTCGCTTTGACGGCAGAAAAAGTCAAGCTCTCGACCAGTGATGCACGTTTGGCGAGATTTTTGCAAGAAGATCCCACCATCGCTTCACTGCGTCAACCTGATGGCAAATTGGACATGGATCGGTATCGTCAGCTGGCGGCTGCCCAAGGCCTGACACCGCAGGGATTCGAGAACAGTGTCCGGCGGGATATTTCCAACCAGCAGGTGGAAGCAGGGGTGCGCGTGTCTGGTTTCGCCACGCCTGCGGTGGCCGATGTAGCACTGAATGCGTTTTTTGAGAAACGTGAAATTCAGGTAGTCAATTTCCTGGCGCAGGATTTTTTGGCCAAGGCCATTCCGTCAGAAGCTGACATTGAGGCTTTTTACCAAAGTAATCCGTCCCTATTTCAGGCGCAGGAACAAGCCAAAGTTGAGTATGTGGTGCTGGATCTGGATGCCGTCAAGAAAAGCATACAAATTCCTGAAGCAGATTTGAAAGCCTATTACGACCAAAACGTGGCTCGTCTGAGCGGTGCTGAAGAACGCCGGGCCAGTCACATTCTGATCAATGCGCCCAAAGAGTTGGCCCTTGCAGAGCGTCAAAAAGCCAAAGCCAAAGCTGACGATTTGTTGAAAACCGTGCGTGCCAATCCGGCAAGTTTTGCGGATGTGGCCAAAAAGAGTTCACAGGATACCGGTTCAGCCGCCAAAGGTGGTGATCTGGATTATTTTGGCCGTGGAGCCATGGTCAAACCCTTTGAAGATGCGGTTTTCAGTATGAAAAAGGGCGATATCAGTGACGTGGTGGAATCTGATTTTGGTTACCACATTGTTTTGCTCACTGACATCAAGCAGCCAAAGCAGCGCAGTTTTGAGGAACTGCGGCCCAGCATGGAGACGGATTTAAAAACACAGCAGGCGCAGCGCAAGTATGCCGAGTTTGCTGATATCTTCACCAACACGGTGTATGAGCAGGCTGATAGCCTGAAGCCGGTGGCAGACAAGCTGAAACTTGAAATCAGAACAGCAGATAAATTAACCCGCCGTGCGCAGCCTGGTGTCAGTGGTGCGTTGGGCAGTGAAAAGTTTTTGTCAGCCCTCTTCGCTGCTGATGCGCTGGAGAAAAAACGCAACACCGAAGCCGTTGAAACGGCGGTGAGTCAGTTGGCTGCGGGGCGTGTGGTTGCTTATCAGTCTGCAAGGGTATTGCCGTTGCATGAAATCCATCCCATGGTGCGCGACAGGGTGGCTGCCATCAAGGCTGCGGAGCTGGCTAAAAAAGAGGGCTCCGATAAATTGGCGCTTTGGAAAAAAGACAGTACTGCCGTCAATTTGCCGACATCGGTGGTGGTGTCACGCGAACAGTCTCAAAATTTGCCTGCGCCTTTGGTGCTTGCCGCACTGCGTGCGGATGCTTCTACATTACCGGTTTGGCTGGGTGTCGATTTGGGGGCACGTGGTTATGCTGCAGTTCGTGTGACCAAATTGGTGGCACGTAATGAAGCGGCACAGGCTTCGGCTGCGCAGGATCGTGAGCAATATGCGCAATGGTGGACAGCTGCCGAAGTGCAGGCCTATTACGCTGAGCTGAAAGACCAATTGAAAGTAGAAATTTTGATTCCTGATCCAGCCAAAAATTTGGCTTCGCAAATCAAATCAGAATCATCCACCAGCGTTGCAGCTGCATCCAAGTGATGCAGCATAAGTTATAATTAAGACTCTTCGGTGGCTGTAGCTCAGTTGGTAGAGTCCAGGATTGTGATTCCTGTTGTCGTGGG
>JAVHPS010000074.1:0-2701 GCA_036170715.1 Rhodoferax sp.
GGCCGGTGTACATTGGCTCCAACGTGCGCATCGAGCCCGGTGTCACCCTCACCGGACCGGCCTGGGTTGGCCATGGCAGCCACCTGCGCACCGGGGCGAAGGTGGTGCGCAGCATTTTGTTTGAATACACGCGCATCCCGGCCGACATGTCCTTTTTTGAAATGATCGTGTCACCCAATTACTGCGTCAACCGGCATGGTGAAACCCTGTACCGGGGCGATGACACGGCGCAACTGCGCTGGGGCGATGCCCGCGCCTGAACGGTAAGATGGCAGCGCTTGTAACGACCAACCGCCATGAACCGACGAACCTCGACGCCACGCAGCCGGTGGCTTGTTGCTTTGGCCATCGCCACCTTGATGGGTGTCGGCGTGGGTGCACCGGCCATGTCCCTGCGGGAGTGGCGCACCCTCAACGCCACCGAGCCCACCGGGCAAGACCATGCCAGCTACTACCTGGTGGGCGTGCTCGAAGGTGTGCTAGAGGCCGAGGCGCAGGCTGTACGCCAGGGGGCTAAACCACGCCTGTGCCTCCAGGGTCGGCATCCGGAACCCGCATCGGCGCGCGTACTTTTTACGGCCGAGTTGCTGCGCCAGCCAGGTCTCTACGAGGCTGACATGCCGACGCAGCTGGTCATGGCCCATGCATTGGCAATAGCTTTTGCCTGCCCGTAACCTTGATCGACCTGCGCCCGAGTCACGCACTTTGGGGGAAATTGTGCCCGTAGCACAGCCCCCGGCGTGCAGGTCGCTACCATGCGGTACATGAACTTTGTAGCTGGTTTTAAATCCCGTGCCTGGCGCGTTGGCGTGGCGCTGGTGTTGCTGGCGTTGGCTGCCGGGTTGTGGCTTGTCAAGCGCGCACCGCCAGTGGACAGTGTCCAGCTCAGCCCAACGCAGCTGGTGCGCAGCGTACAGTTTTCAGCCCGGGTGGCCACCTTGACCCGGGTCGACGTGGGCAGCACGCTCACAGGGCGGGTACAAGCCGTGCAGGTGCGCGAAGGCGCGCTGGTCAAGGCGGGTGAGGTGCTGGTGCAGATGGAGTCCGAAGAGCTGCAGGCCGCACTGCGGCAGGCACAGGCACAGCAGCAGCAGGCTCATGCACGTTTGCAGGGGCTGCGCAGCACCGGGCGCACCCAGGTTGGCGCAGCACTTCAGCAAGCGCAAGCCGGCGTGCAGGCGGCGCGCGCGGACATGCACCGCACCGAGCAATTGGTGGCGCAGGGTTTTTTGAGCCCGGCGCGGCGCGATGAATCGCGTCGCACCCTCGACGTGGCGCTGGCCGCGCAGGATGCCGCCGGTGCGCAAGTGCAAGCGGCCAATGACACCGGGGCTGATCTGCTGCAGACGCAGGCGCAGTTGGCGCAGGCGCGTGCCGCAACCCAAGTGGCCCAGGCACGGCTGGCACAGGCCATGGTGCGTGCGCCCGCTGATGCCCGGGTGCTTTCGCGCATGGTCGAGCCTGGCCAAATTGTTCAACCCGGACGCACCCTGCTGTCGCTGGCGCTGGCCGGGCCCACCCAGTTGAAGGCGCAAGTGGATGAGCGCTTTTTGTCGCAGTTGCAGCCCGGGCAGCGCGCGCGTGTGGTGGCCGATGCTTTTGCGGCACAGATCCTGCAGGCGCAAGTGCTGGCGATTGCGCCTGCGGTTGACGCGCAGCGCGGCGCGGTAGAAGTGACTTTGGGTCTGATGCAAAGCGCACCGGACTTTTTGCGCGAGGACATGACGCTGTCGGTGGAGGTTGAAACGGCTCAGCGCGACCAGGCGCTGGTGCTGCCGCTGGCGGCCTTGCACAACGCGGCCGATGCCGCTGACGATGTGGCTGATGTATTGCTGGCGGTGGACGGGCGCGCCCAACTGCGCCGGGTGCGCTTGGGGGTGCGCAGCCAGCACCAAGTGGAGGTGCTGCAAGGCCTGAACGCCGGTGATGAAGTGTTGCTCGGTGGCACGGTTGAAGCCGGGGCACGGGTGCGCACCCGGGTGCTGTCGCAGCAGCAAAGCGCCGCCCGCCAAGCTGCTATGCCAGCGCCCAACCAAGCCGGTGCAGCCGGTGCTGCGCTGGGTAACGCGATGGGGCGCTGAGCGGCGCGAACCATGTTCAAAAGTTTCGGTTTTGAGTGGCTGGTGGCACTGCGTTTTTTGCGCGAAGGGCGCATGCAGACGGTGCTCATCATGGTGGGCGTGGCCGCTGGCGTGGCGGTGGTGGCCTACATTTCGGCGCTGATTGGGGGCTTGCAGGCCAGTACCCTGACCAAAACCCTGGGTGCGCAGGGTCACATTACGCTGCGCTCACCACAAGACGTGGTGCAGCTTGCCAGCCCGGTGCAGCCCGGCACCACCCGCTTGACTGAATCACAACCGCGCGTGCAGCGCCTGCGCGCAGTGGTCAACTGGCAACTGTTGTTACCGGTGCTGCAAGCCATGCCAGAGATTTCAGATGTGTCCCCGATGGTGTCGGGCTCTGGTCTGGCGCTGCGCGGGCAGGCGCAGCAGTCGATCGCCCTGCTGGGTGTTGACTTGGAGCGCTATGACCGCATCGTCGGGCTGCGCAGCAAAGTGGTCAGCGGGCAGGCGCGGCTCAGTCCGGGTGAGGCCATCGTTGGGCGCGAGCTGGCCGATGACCTGGGGGTGCGTGTGGGCGACCGCTTTACGTTGCAGACCGGCGCGGTGAGCGAATCGGTGCGCGTCACCGCGCTGGTGGA
>JAVHPS010000075.1:0-2691 GCA_036170715.1 Rhodoferax sp.
AAGATGCAAAAACCCCTCGGGGAGGGGCTCGGGAGCCAGCTACCTTGAGAGCTGACCAGTGCCCATTGTAAGGTGTGACATCGGGTGTAACAGGCAACGCCTAAAATCGCGCTTTTGATTCAGGGACACGTCGCAAACCATGGCTACAGCCTCCAAACACAGTGCAGCACCTTCCAGTTTTGAAGTGGCTCTGCAAGAGCTGGAACAACTGGTGGCTCAACTGGAGTCGGGTGAGCTGCCACTGGCGCAGTTGCTGACCCAGTACCAGCGTGGGGCCGAGTTGCTGGGCTTTTGCCGTGAGCGCCTGGAAACGGTTGAAAACCAGGTCAAAGTCCTTGACGGCACGACCCTTAAAACATGGACACCCGAGTGATTTCACCTGTAGCACAAGATTTTCCAACCTGGATCAAGCAGCAGCTTGAACGCGTTGAGCAGGCGCTGGATGGCTGGGTCAGCGTCACGTCGGCGGCCGATGCCGCACACCATGCGCCCGCCGCACTCATGGCCGCCATGCGCTACGCCGTGCTGGATGGCGGCAAACGCCTGCGCCCATTGCTGGTGTTGGCCGCCTATGAAGCGGTTCAAAGTGGCTCGCTCGCAGGCGATTGCACCACCCAGCAGGCGTGTGATGAAGCGCTGCTGCGCCGTGGTGTAGCCAGCCCCGATGTGGCAGTGGCACAGTCGGACCAGGCCGCCTTGCGCGCCGCCTGCGCGGTGGAGCTGATTCACGCTTATTCCTTGGTGCACGACGACATGCCGTGCATGGACAACGACGTGCTGCGGCGCGGCAAACCCACCGTGCACGTGCAGTTTGGCGAAGCCAGCGCTTTGCTGGCCGGCGATGCCCTGCAAGCCTTGGCGTTTGAGTTGTTGACCCCCGATGACACCCGCGCCATGAGCCCCGCGCAGCAAGCGCACTTGTGTCGCCTGCTGGCCCGTGCCGCCGGCTGTGCCGGCATGGCGGGTGGCCAGGCCATTGACCTGGCCAGTGTCGGCTTGGCGCTGTCGCAAGACCAGCTGCAGGAAATGCATCGCCTCAAAACCGGCGCTTTGCTGCAGGCCAGTGTGTTGATGGGCGCGGCCTGCGCCGAGCCCACGCTGCAGGCACAAGTGGGCTTGCAGACTTTTGGAGCTGCCATTGGCCTGGCGTTTCAGGTGGTGGATGACATTCTGGACGTGGTGGCTGACTCCAGCACGCTGGGTAAAACCGCTGGCAAAGATGCCGACCACGACAAGCCCACTTATGTCTCTCTGATGGGTTTGGAAGTGGCCCGGGCCTACGCCCAATCCCTGCACGGTCAAGCGCTCTTGGCCCTGGAGGACACCGGCTTGGCCGATACCCGCTGGCTGCACGGCTTGGCCGACATGGTGGTGCAACGCTCGCATTGATACTGCGCTTGAAATATATACATAAATATGGCTATAGCCCTTTTAAATAAAGGGAAGTATGCTATCAAAAGTAAATCATATGTTGATCTCCAACCCGTATCCCCTGCTGCAAACCATCGCGTCCCCAACCGACTTGCGCCAATTGGCGCGGGGGCAGTTGGCGCAGTTGGCCACTGAACTGCGTGCTTACCTGCTGGAAAGTGTGGCCAAAACCGGTGGCCACCTCAGCTCCAACTTGGGCACGGTGGAACTCACGGTGGCGCTGCACTATGTGTTCAATACGCCGCATGACCGGGTGGTGTGGGACGTGGGCCACCAGACCTACCCGCACAAAATTCTGACCGGGCGGCGCGAGCGCATGGCCAGCCTGCGTCAGTTCGGTGGTCTGAGCGGTTTTCCGCGCCGCGACGAGAGCGAATTTGATGCCTTTGGCACCGCGCACTCCAGCACCTCCATTTCGGCCGCTTTGGGGATGGCGCTGGCCAGCCGTATCAAGGGTGAAGAACGCCACGCCATCGCCGTGATCGGCGACGGGGCCATGACGGCCGGCATGGCGTTTGAAGCCTTGAACAACGCTGGGGTCATGGACTGCAATTTGCTGGTGATCCTGAACGACAACGACATGTCGATCAGCCCGCCCGTGGGCGCACTCAACCGCCACCTGGCCAAGCTGCTCAGCGGCCAGTTTTACGCTGCTGCCAAAAATGCCAGCAAAACCGTGCTCAAAGGCGCACCGCCGTTGTGGGAACTGGCCAAACGCTTTGAAGAATCGGCCAAGGGCATGGTCAAGCCGATCACGCTGTTCGAAAAATTTGGCTTCAATTACGTTGGCCCCATTGATGGCCACGATGTGGACACCCTGGTCAGCGTGCTGGACAACATCAAACAGCTCAAAGGGCCGCAGTTCCTGCACGTGGTGACCAAAAAAGGCCAAGGCTACAAATTGGCTGAAGTAGACCCGATTGCCTACCACGGCCCAGGCAAATTTGACCCGGCCGTGGGCTTGCAAAAGAGTACGGCGGCTGCCAAACCCACCTTCACCCAGGTGTTTGGTGATTGGCTGTGCGACATGGCTGCGGCTGACGACCGCCTGGTGGGCATCACACCGGCCATGCGCGAAGGCTCTGGCATGGTCGAGTTTCAGCAGCGCTTTCCTGCGCGCTACTTTGATGTGGGCATTGCCGAGCAGCACGCCGTGACCTTTGCCGCTGGCCTGGCCTGCGAAGGCTTGAAACCGGTGGTGGCGATTTATTCCACCTTTTTGCAGCGTGCCTACGACCAGCTGATTCACGATGTGGCCAT
>JAVHPS010000076.1:0-2683 GCA_036170715.1 Rhodoferax sp.
GGGCTTTTGTAATAGCCGCGCAGCACCCACTCCAGCTCCAGCACCACCGTCTTGCTGACAAACAACGACTTGCCGCTTTCCAGCAACTTCTTCGCCGCAGCGCTTTGTTTTTGCGAGGGGGCATCGCTGCTGGCCACGTAGTAACGGGCCAGCACATTCGTGTCAAGCGCGATCATGGTGCGTGCGTCGCCAAACTGGCCACATCAAAATCTGCGGGCACAGCTTTACGCCGACTCTTGATCAGGCCAAAGCCGCTGTCCTGAGCCTGCCGGGATGCGCGCGCAGGCCGCAGGGCGATGAAGTCCCCCTTGATCTCAAAGGTCACCGCCATGCCTTGCGTGAGCCCGAAATGCTGTCGCACATCCCGCGGGATGGTGACTTGACCCTTGCTGGTCAATGTGGTGGTTTGCATGGCTTGGCTCCAAAAGTATTACGCGGTAATACTAGTATAAGCAACACGAATCTATTCTGACGAATAAGTCACCTTACATATTGAGCATCCATCATGGATCGCTCGCAGAGAAGCAACTCAAAGACAACGCATGAACAGTATTTTCCAATTCAGGCATCGGTGATACTTTCGGGGAGCCTGAAGAAGTCTCTGGTTGAGAGATTTATTTTGATAGCTTCTCACACTTGATCTATAAGGTCTAGAGGGTTATTTTGTTATTAATACTTGCACATCGGTAATCAGGCCTTGGACCAAAGCGCACATTTCAGTCACAGTGGATTCTTCAACGTCCAGATAGCCTTCGTACTCCGCCAGGTTGCGTTTTTGATGCGCGGTGTCCAATACGCGCCAGCGGTTGGCGGGCCAGCCCAGGGTGTGCGTCAGGCACTGAAAGACGGTGTAACGGTTTTCGCTGCGGTAGCCGTGCCAGCGCAATGCTGCCAAGGCTGCGGCGTGGGCGGCGTTGTAGGCACTGGTAAAGCGGCCTTCCAGCGATAGCTTGTTCAACTTGGCATCGCTCAGGCGGGTCTGCGCCATGGCGAGCATACGGGTGACTTCCCTATCGTTGCGCGGCTCGGCTTTGAGCTGGCCGATGCGCACCAGGTTGTCCAGTTCAGGCAGGCTCATGGGCATTCCCTATCAATGACAGTGTGGGCTGCGACAACACCCGGTTGACAAACGAGTCTGGCTCGGCTCGGCGGCGCTCAAACTCTTGGGGTGAATAGCAGCTTGGGTTGATTTTTCTGCCCAATTGGGACTCTGCTGGCTCCAGAGTGGCCAAGACCTGGCTGAGCAGCAAGTCGCGCCCGACCAACATCACGTCAATGTCGCTGCGGGCGGTGTCGGTTTGTTTGGCAACCGAGCCATAGACCCAGGCGGATTGCAGATTTGGCAACAAGGGCTGCAAGGCATCGCGCAGCACCGGCACCGTGCCCAGCGTTTTGCGAGTCAAGGCAACCAATTCAGCGTACACAGGCGATTGGGGGTTGGCCTGAAAGCGGCGCAGGTTGCCTACCGCTTGCGCATCCACCAAGCCTGCCGTAGTCAGGCGGTTGAGCTCCCGTTGCAACGAGGCGCTGCCCAAGCCGGTGAGGCGGCGTAGCTCGTTGAGGTGATAGGCGCGGGCAGGTTGACCAAACAGCCACACAAAAAGGCGCGATTGGCTGTCGGTAAAAAGTGCAGAACTGATAGTCATGCCAAATATTAGCATGAACAAGCTAATTATTAGCACGATTGGCACCCATGCATGCCATGAAAGAATAGCGGTAGTACATGATGAAGATGCAAAAATAATAGCTTCATGTAAATATTGGAAAAGCCCTAGAGGGTGATTTAGCTTACAAGAATCGACAGGCGTTTGAAGTGATGTTCACGGGGAATTGACCCAGTTTTCAACCATCAAGCCGGGATAGCCTTGAAAATCGGTCTCGTTGTGGGTGACCAGCGTCAGCCCCAGACCGATGGCATGCGCTGCGATGAGCTGATTCATGGTGTCGCGGCGGCGGTCCCGCACGGCAGCACGCAGCACGCCAAAACTGATCGCATCAGATTCACCGAAGGGCAACACAGGTATGCGTTGTATCAGCAAGGCCAGAACACGCTCATCTTGGGCTCGATGAGCGGTCTGCATTTCAAGCCCGGCACGCAGTTCGGCATAACTCACCACCGACATCACGGCACCGCCCAGAGGCAAAGATTCAAGCCGGCGCAGCACTTCGGGCGATTAGCGCTTGATGATGTAAATGCAAATATTGGTATCAAGCAGGTAACGCATGGCTTATTTCTGCGCCTTGTCCACGGCCTCGCCATCGTCGGTCTCAAAGCGCCAGGGGCTGTTGCCGCTCCAATCGCGTTCGCGTTGTTCGTGAAATTCACGCCCATCGGCCATGAAGTTGGGGCTGAACATGGACAGGATGGGGGTCAGGTCGCCAATGGTTTCCTGCACCACCGGGCGCAGCACCAAGGTGTTGCCCACACGCTCGATGTCAACGTCTTGCGCGCCATCCGCAAAGGCCAGTTCTTTGGGGATGCGCACCGCCAGCGAATTGCCACTTTTGAAGACTCGGGTCAACATGGGGTTTTCTCCTTGAAAATTGAAGCATATACAGGATATACAAACAACAACAGGGAGCGCCTCACTGGGTTTCCCGCACAAAAATCACCCGTGGCAGCCGGGCACGGCGGGTCACCGAGCCAGCCACCGCATCGGCATCGGCATCGGCATCGGCATCG
>JAVHPS010000077.1:0-2672 GCA_036170715.1 Rhodoferax sp.
AACCCACGACAAACGGATTAAAAGTCCGCTGCTCTACCAGCTGAGCTAACATCCCAATCTTCTAAAAATAAAATTCTTGGAAGCCTTAAATTATAAACATTTTCCAGGCGATCTTAGCCAACAGCAGCCAATTTATTCAAAATAACGCCCGCTGCACACTGGCCAAAAGTTGCCGTGACCGTGACCACAGAACCAAAGCCATGACAGTTCAAGCTGCCATCTCCCAGCAGACCACAAGACGCATCTGGTGGAGCTACGGTTTCTCTGCTGAAGACAGCGGTAATGCCCATTTTTTTTCCATCACGTACAGCGCCATGTGCTTTGCGTAATGCATGGCGAACCTTCGACAGCAGTGGGTCGTGGCTGACCATGGCCAAGTCTTCAACAGTAACCAACTGGGCTTGCCGTTTACCTCCGGCCGCACCAACCGTGACATATATTCCGGCGGTGGTCAACGCCCAAGCCGCCATGGAAATTTTGGCACGAGTCTGGTCGCAGGCATCCACCACGGCATTCACGCCTTCAGGTAACAGACCCGGCCAGTTGCCAGGCTCTGCAAAGGCCTCGACACAATGAACCTCACACTCTGGGAAAAAAGCATGAATCCGGTCACGCATGGCGTGCACCTTGGCCATGCCCAGACTGACCTGGGTAGCATGAATCTGCCGGTTGATGTTGGACTCAGCCACCTGATCAAAATCAACCAATGTCAAGTGCCCAACACCACAGCGCGCCAAAGACTCAGCCACCCACGACCCAACACCGCCAATGCCAACCACCGCTACATGTGCACCGAAAATACGCTTGGCAGCTTCGACACCAAACAAGCGCTCAACTCCCCCAAAGCGACGGTCTGTCATTTCAAGGTAGACAAACGTTCCTTGGCGGCTATTGCAGCCTCAGATTGAGGGTAAGCCTTGACGAGATCAGTCAAAGTCTTGCGTGCACCTTTGGCATCTTTCAATTCCAGCTGGCAGTTGGCCACTGACAAGACCGCTTCTGGAGTACGCAGGTGTTCTGGATAACGGGCAATCAAGGCCCGGAAATTGATGATGGCTTCTTTGTAGTCACGGCTTGCATATTGCGCATTGCCTAGCCAGAACAAGGCAGATGGTGCGTACTTGCTGGTTGGATAACGTCCCAAAAAACTTACAAACAGGTTTTGGGCAGTGACGAAGTCACCTTTTCTAAAAGTGGCTAAAGCACCTTCAAAATCACGTTTTTCAACCGGCTCAGCCAAGAATTCAAGTCCATCGACCTGAACTTTGACCGGCTCAAACTGAGCCAAACGGTCAGCGACTGTTTGCACCTGATCTTTTTGACTGCGCTGCAGGTCTGCCAGCTGACGCAGCAAAGTTTCATGGGAGCCGTGAAGGGTTGACAGCTCTGTTTTTAAAAGTTCAATCTGGCGTTGCAGATCGAGCAGACTCTTGCCCAGCGTAGCGTTTTCTTCCAAGGCCAACTTGCGGTCTTGTACAAGCTCTTGCTGAACCGCTTCGACCTTCTGGCGCAAATCCAGAATCGCCTTGCGCGCCTCATCATCTTCAAACAAACCGGCCTGGGCCAGGCTTGCAGCCAGCAGACTGCAAGCGACAAAAACACAAGGCTTCAACAGTTTCATTGCACTGAAACTCATTGATAGCGAATTTCAGCGCGGCGATTTTTAGCGTATGCGGCTTCATCTTTGCCCGTCACCGCAGGTTTTTCTTTGCCAAAACTTACCGATTCCATTTGCGATGAGGGCAGCCCCAAAATTGCCATCGCATTGCGCACCGCATCGGCACGTTTTTGACCCAACGCCAAGTTGTATTCACGGCCGCCGGTTTCATCGGTATGGCCTTCAATGGCCAGTTTGCGGGCCGGTTGTGCCTTGGCTACTCGCACTTGTGCGGCAATCAAGGACTGAAATTCAGGTTTGATCACAAAACTGTCGTAATCAAAATACACCGTGCGCGACTCAATCGATCCATCAAGTGAAGTCGTTGATTTGCCCAAATCAACCGGTGCAACGCTGTTGCCATTGACACCCGCTCCATTTGCGCCGGAGCCTTGCACCGTACTCGCTTTGGCATCCACCACGGGAACATCATTCAATGGCACAGACGTGCCACAAGCCGTCAAAAAAGCAACCGTACACAACGCTGCCAACAAATTTTTCATAGCAATACTCCAGAAATTCAAGGTTTAAAAAAAGGTCCCCAATGTGGCTCACGAATATCACCACCCTGGCCATTCAAACGGGTTTTGACTTTGCCATCCAGCGTACTGGTCATCAAAGCTTCGTGGCCTTGTTGCTGTGTAGCAAACAACAGCAGCTTGCTGTTGGGGGAAAAGCCCGGACTTTCATCGGCCGATGTTTCCGTAATAGCCGTGCTGATGCCACTGGCCAACTCCATCACATGCAACTTGAAAGCCCCACCCATCCTTGAAATATAAGCCATCCAGCGACCATCCGAACTGATCGTCGGTGAAATGTTGTAAGTACCGGTAAATGTGACACGCTCGACCCCCAAACCGGCCACGCTAACCCGGTAAATTTGTGGCGAACCACCGCGGTCACTGACAAAGAAAATATGCTGTCCATCAGGCGCAAACGCGGGCTCTGTGTCGATGCTGTTGGACTGGATCAAACGACGTGGCTCACCGCCCGCAGCGCCGAGCAAAAACAGCTG
>JAVHPS010000078.1:0-2667 GCA_036170715.1 Rhodoferax sp.
TGAACCGGGCTTTGACACACATCAAATTTTGCCGTGCTGGCAGGCATAGACTGGCGTTGAAGGCGTGGGTAGGGTGTTGAATTTTGATTTGAGACCGAAACCGTGAAATAGTGACTGCTATGCTATAAAAATCGTATTGATTTTTATCAATTAAATAAGCCTATAGTGATTTAAAATCAAGCATAACGTGCTATTAAATTTGATAAAAATAATGCTCAATCTTTGGAAGCAACTGCTGCTCTGGCACGGCCAGCACAACCTGGTGGCGGCGCAAGCCATGCAAGACAACATGGCGCGTCTGCCCTGGGTGCTGGGTGTGGTGCAGCTGTTGCTGGTGGCCGGTATTTACCTGGCCTGGGGCGTGAATACCGGTGAATCAGCTAACGAGGCAGATGTTTCTAACCTGATTGGTTGGGTTGACCTGAGCTTGATGCTGGGCTTGTGGGTGGTGTTGGGCTGGCTGCTCTGGTGTCAGCGCACCGCCTGCATGTCGAAGTGGCAGCAGGGGTTGCCGGTGTTTTTGGCGGTGGTGTTTGTCAGCTTTGGCACCACCTTGTCGATTGCCTCGCAGTGGGTGCTGCCGTCAGCCACCATGTATGTCATCAGCTGTGTGTTTGTGGGCACACTGCTGCTGATTCGTCCCAGCACCATGCTGGTGATTTTTGGCGTGAGCTATGCCGTTTTTTTCTGGCTGTTGGGGCAGACGGCTCAAACTGGCACAGTGTTGATCTTGCTGCGCTTTCATGGTGGCATGGCGGCGGCGCTGGGGTTGACGCTGTCACTGGTGCTGTGGCGCCGGCACACGGTCACCGAGCTGCTGCGCCGCCAGGTGCAGGCGCAAAACACCACGCTGGCGTTGCAAAAGACCCAGCTTGAAGCCCTCTCCCAACGCGACAGCCTGACCGGCCTGCTCAACCGCCGCGCCTTCACTGACCAAGCCCTCACCGTTTTGAGCCGCACCCTGCGCGATGGCTTGCCGCTGGCTGCGGTGATGTTTGACCTGGATCATTTCAAACAGGTGAACGACGAGCATGGCCATCCGGCGGGTGATGCCGTGATTCAATTCATGGCACAGGTGATGGCCTCGAGCGTGCGCGACTCAGACCTGGCTGCGCGCGTGGGGGGTGAAGAGTTCATGCTGTTGCTGCCCGCCACGGGCGCCCAAGCGGCGCAAGGCGTGGCAGAAAAAATACGGCGGCAGGTGGCGCAAGCGGCCATTGCCGCGGGCACGGCGCAGCCGCTGCACATCACCGTCAGCGCCGGTGTGGCCGCCTGGGAGCCAGGGCAGATGAGCGGTTTTGAAGACCTCTACACCGCCGCCGACCGCGCTTTGTACGCAGCCAAACACGCCGGGCGCAACCAGGTGGTGTGCGCGGCTGCATTCAAGGAAGACCCGCAGTGAACGCCAGGCTGCATCAGCTGGCTGAGCTGCTGCGGCGCTGGAAGCAGCAAAACGACCAGGTGGCGGCATTGGCTTTGCGTGCCAACCTGCGTTTTGTGGTGTGGTTCATGGCGTTGCTGGTGTTGATGCTGGGCGCCGGAGCCTGGCTGTCCATAGACGGCGCCAAAGCCTTGCCACCGCCCCAGGCCGAACCGCTGCGCTGGGTGGCGGGGTTGGATGTGGCTTTGATCGCGTTGCTGGGGCTGCTGCTGTTGTTTAAAAAGCACCTGGTGCCAGAAACCAAACTGGGCCAAGCGGTGACTGGCGTGCTGGCGCTGCTGTGTTTGCTGATGGGTGGGGTGTGGTCATGGATGGCGCAGTGGTTCATGCCCTCGGTCACGGTGTACACCTTGTGCTGCTGCTTTGTCGGCACCTTGCTGCTGTTGCGCCCGGCGGTCACGCTGCTGATTTATGGCCTGAGTTGGGCGGCTTTGATTGTGGCGCTGGGGCAAGCCCCGGTGTCGGGGCTGCTGCTGGCGACCGAGCGGCTTTACGCCAGTTTTGCCGCCGTGCTGGGTGTGGTGCTGTCGGTGGTGTTGTGGCGCAGATTCACGGCGGCTGAACTGCTGCGCGCCAAAGTTCAAATGCAGCGTGAGCTGCTTGAGGCACAAAACCTGAAACTCATAGACCTGGCCATGCAAGACGCCCTGACTGGCCTGCTCAACCGCCGCGCTTTTGAGCCACAGGCCGAGCAAGCCTTGGCGCGCGCCCGGCGCGATGGCACGGGTCTGGCTGCGCTGATGCTGGATTTGGACCACTTCAAGCGCATCAACGACCAATATGGCCATCCGGTGGGCGACCAAGTCATCAAGTTCATGGCCGATGTGTTGCGTGTCAGCGTGCGCGACACCGACCTGGCCGCGCGCGTGGGTGGCGAAGAGTTCATGGTGCTGCTGCCTGGCACCCGCCTTGAGGCCGCGCTGGAGGTGGCCGAAAAAATTCGTCTGCGGGTGCTGCAACCCCCGCCCTTGCTGCTGGCGCAAGTGTCTATGCCGATCAGCGTGAGCATAGGTGTGGCCAGCTATGCCCCCGGCCAGGTGGGTGGTTTTGCCGCGCTTTACTCCCAGGCAGACCTGGCCTTGTACCAAGCCAAGCAGCAAGGGCGCAACCGGGTGGCGCAAGCTGATGCAGATACTGATGCACACGCGCCTGCGGCTATATAAAAAATAGGCCTCTAGAGCTTATGAATAAAGCACAAGTAGCTATGAAATTTGATTTATTTGAGG
>JAVHPS010000079.1:0-2664 GCA_036170715.1 Rhodoferax sp.
CCCACGCCATCGACGAAGTGGCGCGCCTGGCCGACCACCTGGTGCTGCTGGACGGCGGCCGCGTCACCGCCCAGGGCCCCACCGTCGAGCTGCTGACCCGGCTGGACTTGTCGCTGACGCAAGACGACACGGCTGGCGCGGTGCTGCGCTGCCAAGTGCTGTCGCATGACGATACCGACCACCTGAGCCTGACACGTTTTGCTGGCGGCGAGCTGCTGATTCCGCGCCAAGCCTGCGCCATCGGCCACACGGTGCGGGTGCGGGTGGCCGCGCGCGATGTCAGCCTGACTTTGCAACACCAAACCAACACCAGCATTTTGAACATCCTGCCCTGCACCGTGACCGCGCTGGCCGCGCAAGGCAACGGGCAGGTGATGGTGGCACTGGATGCTGGCGGCACGCCGCTGCTGGCAAAAGTCACGCGCCGCTCTAGCCAGGCGCTGGGGTTGATGCCCGGCAAGGCGCTGTTCGCGCAGATCAAAGGGGTGGCGATACTGGGCTAGGTTGCTATATTTAAAATAGCTACTTGCCCTTGTTTAACAAGGGCTACAGGCCTATTTTTTATATAAACCACAGCCACTCAGGTCTGCTCTACCCCCAGCCACTGCTGCCGCACCAAGGCCTTGTGACTGGCAAACCGCGCCAGCAGCGTAGCGGGGTCAGACTCGACCATCAGCAGCTCTCGCTGTGCTGATTTCATGAACTGCTCTTGCGCCGCATGGTCCAAAAAGGTGATGAGCGCGTCGTAATACCCCGCCACATTGAGCAACCCCACCGGCTTGGCGTGCATACCCAGTTGCGCCCAGGTCCAGATTTCAAACAGCTCCTCAAACGTGCCAATGCCGCCGGGCAAGGCAATGAAGCCGTCAGACAACTCGGCCATGCGTGTCTTGCGCTCGTGCATGCTGGCGGTAACGATCAGCTCGGTGAGCCCGGCGTGCGCTACCTCCTTGCGCGCCAAGGCCTGCGGAATGACTCCCACCACGCGCCCGCCACCGGCCAGCACGGTGTCGGCCACCATGCCCATCAGGCCGATGCTGGCCCCGCCATAGACCAGTCCCAAGCCACGCGCCAGCAGGGCTTGCCCCAAGGCACGGGCAGCCACGGCATAGGCTGGCAACCGACCCGGACTCGAGCCGCAATAGACGCAGACGTGTTTCATACCAAGAAGAATAGCAAGTTTTATCGGGCAAATCCGCGTAGTATTTGTGCCATGCGGTTTGACTTTTTCCGTCGCCATTCGCTCAAGACCCGCGTGACGCTGTTCACACTGGGTATTTTTGTGCTGGGTCTGTGGAGCCTGTCTTTGTTTGCCAGCCGCGAACTGCGCACCGACTTGCAGCAGATGCTGAGCCAGCAGCAGGTCTCTGCAGCGACCGTGTTGGCCAATGAAGTTCACCATGAATTAAGCGACCGTTTGGCGCTGCTCGACAAACTGGCAGCGCACTTCGATGAACCACTGATGGCCGCCACAGATGCACTGCAAACGCATCTGCAAGTTCAGCTGGCGCTGGACAACACGTTCAATGGCGGCGTGATGGTACTGAACCCCATGGGGCAAACCGTTGCCGAACTGCCACCAGGCACTGGCCGGATCGGGTTGAACTTCATGGACCGCGATTACGCCCGTGCCGCCCTGCTGCAAGGGCTGCCGGCCTACGGTTCACCGGTGGCAGGGCGGACACTGAAAGAACCACTGATCAGCATGGCGGTGCCGATTCGTAATGCACAGGGGCAGGTGCTGGGTGCGCTGGTGGGCATCACCGACCTGAGCCGTGCAAGCTTTCTGGACATGATTGCGCAAGGGCACTATGGAGCTACCGGGAACTACCTGCTGATTGACCCCCAGCAGCGGCGCATCATCACCGCGTCTGACCACAGCCGCATGCTTGAACAGCTGCCACCACCAGGTGAACACGCAACCATCGACCGATTTTTATCCGGTTTTGAAGGCACCGCGCTGCTGCGCAATCCGCATGGGGTTGACGTATTGGCCACCACCAAAACCATTGCGGCTACCGGCTGGATTGTGGCGGTGGTGCTGCCGATTGAAGAAGCGTTTGCGCCCATTCGTACCATGCAGCAACGCATGCGCGTGGCCACCCTGCTGCTGACCGTACTGGCTACTCTGTTGACCTGGTGGATGGTGCGCCGCCAGTTGAATCCAGTTGAAACCACGATCCGCGCCTTGGCTCAACGCAGCACGGCGTGGCAAAACCTGCAACCGCTGGCGGTCGCCCGCCAGGATGAAATTGGTGAACTGATTGGCAGCTTCAACACCCTGCTGGCGACCATTGCCGCACAGCAAAACGCGTTGGAAAACCAACGCACCATGCTGACGCGCGCCGAAGCCGCCGCCCATCTGGGCAGTTGGCAGTGGGACATGGCCACCGACCAGGTCACCTGGTCTGACGAGATGTTTCATATCTTTGGTCTCCAACCCAGCGCCCAGGCACCCCCCATTGCCGGGCAAGCCCGGTATTTTTCTACCAGCGATATGCAGCGTCTGTACCAGGTGATCCATACCGCCAAAAGTCAGTATGGGCCGGTTGAAACCGAACTCCATGTGGTGCGACCCGATGGCTCCAGCCGTGTCTGCACCGCACGCCTGCAGGTGCAATTGAATAGCCAGCAGCAGGTGGTCATGCTGTACGGTTCGTTTCA
>JAVHPS010000080.1:0-12890 GCA_036170715.1 Rhodoferax sp.
GTGCAAAAAACCTGGGACGGCATCATGAACGCGCCGGTGACGCTGGACGACATCGTGCTGGCGGAGATGCTCTGGGCGGCGTTCAAATCGCTTTTTACCGTGACCGCCATTTTGGGCGTGATGCTGGCCTTGGGCATCAGCTACAGCCCAAAGTTACTGCTGGCCTGGCCGGTGCTGCTGGGCGTGGGTATTACCTTTAGCTGCGTGGCGCTGATCTTCAATGCGCTGGCCAAAGGCTATGATTTTTTTACCTATTACTTCACCCTATTTCTCACGCCCATGATGTTTTTAAGCGGCATTTTCTTTCCGCTGGAACAGTTGCCAACAATCGTGCAGGTGATCTCGAACGGGCTGCCCCTGACCAACGCGGTGGCGCTGGTGCGCCCCTTGTTCATGGACCAATGGCCGGCGCAATGGCTGCGCCCGCTGCTGGTGCTGGTGGCTTACACCGTGCTCGGGTTCTGGCTGGCGCTGGCGCTGACGCGCAAACGGTTTCGGGGTTGAGAAAGTTGCAGCTGGTTACCAATTTCAGGCGGGCTGCAATTCCACAAATGACTTCACACGCGCCACACCGTCTGTGGCTTTGATGATGCCCAGCACCTGCGACAGCTCTTGCTTGCTGCCGGCACGCCCAATCACGTACAAGATGTTGCGCACCGAGCGCCAGCGGTAATTGACCGACACAACGTTCGGGGCCGACACCAGCTGGGCGGCAATTTTGGTCTCTACCCAAAAGTCGTTTTCGGATGCAGAACTGACGTTTTTCCGGGTGCTGCCCTGTGGCTTGGCAAGCTCACGCTGCTGCGCCTGCTTGGCCGCTGAAACCACCTGAATTTCATCGTAAATTTTGACAATGCGTTTGTCGGCACGCACCTTGCGCACCACTTCCTGGCGAATACTGGCATCGGTGACCGTACCGGTCAGCAGCACGCGACTCTCCCACACATCGGCATTCACATCCATGAACAGCCCCATGTCTTTTTCTGCCAGACCAGACATCAGGTTGACACTGATTTTGGTGTCGGTGAACTGTGCATCACCAGCGCGCGATTCGCGCAATTTTTTGGCGGTTTCCCAGACCACAGTGGTACAGCCTGCCAAACCCAACGTGGCCAGCAACAGCAGCCCCACCACACAACGCTTGAAAGTTCTTAACGCCATAACATCCTCGGTTGCCACGAGGATAGCGGCCCACTGGTTTTAAACGGGATGAACCGCTGTGCCCATTTGTGAGCAAATGTGACGCAAAAATCAGCTTGCTGCCTGGGCCGCCTTGATCATGTCTGCTGCTTTTTCGGCGATCATGATCACCGGCGCATTGGTGTTGCCGCTGACCACCTGCGGCATGATCGAGGCATCTACCACGCGCAGGCATTGCAGGCCATGCACGCGCAGCTCGGCATCCACCACATCCAGGTCACCCGTGCCCATGCGGCAGCTGCCAACAGGGTGGTAAATGGTGTCGGCCCGATCACGAATAACACGCTCAATTTCTCCATCGGTTTGTGCCTTGGCGGTGGCTTGCAGCTCACGTCCGCCGAACTGGGCCAGGGCTGGTTGGCCCAGGATTTGTCGCATCAATTTGAAACCACGCACCAGGCGATCGATGTCGTCGCTAGAGGCCAAAAAATCCGGGTCAACCAGCGGTAGGTCGTGGGGGTCGTTGCTGGCCAACTGCACACTGCCATAACTTCTGGGGCGCAGCACGCATATGTGGCATGAGAACCCGTGCCCCAGCGACACCGTGCGACCATGGTTGATGAGCTTGCCAATCACAAAATGCAGTTGCAAATCAGGCACAGCTTCAGAGGGGTCACTCTTGATGAACCCTCCGGCTTCGGCAAAGTTGGTGGTCAGCATGCCACGGCGCAGCTTGCGCCATTCAACCATGCCTTTGAGCATGCGCCACGCCCCCGTGAGCGACACACCAAAGAGGTCTTTGGCCGATGGCAAATCCACCACCTGCACCACGTCGATATGGTCATGCAGGTGCTGTCCAACCCCTGGCAAGTCATGGATCGGTGCGATATGGTGTGCCAGCAAATGCGCCCGGGGGCCAATGCCCGAGAGCATCAGGATCTGCGGTGACTGGATGGCCCCCGCACACAGCAACACTTCACGTTGGCACTTGAGCTGTTTGGTCTGGCCTTGGTGTTCAAACTCCACCCCCACGGCACGTTTTTTTTCCATCAGGATGCGGGTCGTGAATGCACCGGTGAACACCCTCAGATTGGGACGCGCCAAGCTCGGTGTCACATACGCCTTGGCGGCACTGCAGCGCTCACCATTTTTATGTGTCACCTGGTAGTGCCCTACGCCCTCCATGCTGCTGCCATTGAAATCAGGATTGCGCAAGTAACCGGCTTGTTCTGCCGCTTGCACAAACAACGCACCGAACCGGTTTGGGCTGCGCAAATCCATCACATTGAGCGGCCCACCAGTGGCGTGAAAATCATCCGCTCCACGCTCGTTGTGCTCGGCCTTTTTGAAATAAGGCAGCACGTCGGCATACGACCATCCAGGGTTGCCCTGTGCCGCCCACCGGTCATAGTCCGAGCGGTGACCGCGGGTGTAGATCATGGCGTTGAGCGAGCTTGATCCACCCATCACCTTGCCACGCGGTTGGTAGCCACGGCGGCCATTCAAACCCGGCTGTGGCACGGTGTTCAGGTTCCAGCCATTCAAACTCAGCGAGGCCATCACCGCCAAACCGGCCGGACAATGAATCAACACACTGCTGTCGGCGGGGCCGGCTTCAAGCAAGGCCACGGTAATGTCAGGGTCTTCAGACAGTCGTCCAGCCAACACGCAGCCAGCCGAGCCGCCGCCGATGATGATGTAGTCAAACATAAATTTCTCCGGGACACAACACAATTACAAAAGCACGCGGCTGGCACGTTAGCGTAAAAACAAAAGCAGATGTAGAGGTGCTTGCCAAGGAAAAAGGGGGGCTGTTCAAAGCAGCCAGTTCGTGGCAAAGTGGCACGATGCAACAATTTGTTACGAATCAGGCATGATAGAGACCTGACAGGAGGGGGATTTGATGCAACCAAAAATATGGGGCAGTACGCAGGCCACGCTTCCAACCAGGCACAGCAGCCTTGTTTTCACGGATGGCTACCGCTGCATGCCTGCGCACAGGAGGTTCTGATGTTGAACGCCGTCACCTTGCCACCAGCGCTGAGCAAGAGCAGTTCCCATCGCCCGGCCAAGGTGGCACGCACCGCCTTATTTCCCGAATTCTGCTGGCCAGCGCCGCTGTCGGTTCTTTACAGCAAGGCCGAGCCTTGGAACGAGCCACAAACGTGTGAGCTTGAAGGCCTCAACGGAGCCATTGGCCACTGTTCATTGCTCTGTGTCTCACCTGCAGACAAAACCATTTCGGTTCAAATTGAGCGCACCAATGCGCCCATTAGTCTGGCGTTCACACAATTTCGCCGCCTGACCCTGAAAAACCCGATTTACCCGCAAGCAGCTATCAGCGACGAACATTTTCCTGGGTTGCCAGGGCAACAGCCAACCGTCATTGAATACCACCTTCATCTGCCCGACGGTCACATACGATCGGGCTTGACTGCGGGCTATGTGGAAACCTCGTTTGGCTTGTTCCTTTTTACCCCGCTGGACGACCAGGGGGCCCTGGAGCGGGTGTTTGTGCCCCACGATGCGTTTGTGAACGTGAGTCTGACGGATCAAATCGGCCATGTGAACGGCGACGCAAAACCCGGGCTGTCGGTGGCTCTTGAAACCGCTGCGCTGGTCACGGACAACATGGACTGCCTGGCGGATGCCGTGGTCACCACCCCGGAGCAATTGATGCTGGCGCTGGATCACCAATCCAAAATGCCCATGATCCGCCTTGGCGAGGCCCTGCTTCGTCTGGGCTATGTGACAGAAGTGCAGGTGCATCAGGCACTGGCGCACCAAAACGGCATCAGCGCGCAACCACTGGGCGAGTTGCTGATCCAGATGGGGGTGTTAACCCGTGGGGATCTGAACAACGCACTGGCACGCAAAATGGGCTACCCGGTGGTGGATGTCAACCAGTTCCCGATCGAGCCCGCAGCGTTGGCCAAAATCCCCGTGAGCACGGCGCGACGCTTGCTGGTATTGCCCCTGCTGGCACGCAACAGTCTGATGGTGATCGCCTGCGTCGACCCGACCCGACGGGTGATGATTGAAGAGCTTGAATTTTTGTTACGCGCACGGGTCATTGCCACGCTGGCCGATGAGCAGGACATTGCCCGCATGATTACCACTGCCTATGACAAGCTGGGCATGAGCGACTGGCCCACCGACCCCACGCCAACCAGCGCCCAGACCGAAGCGCCAACCAGTGGTAACGCATTACTGGAAAGCATGGAGCTGCATGACCAGCACCAAACAACAGACCAGGATGAAGCCCCGCCCTTGGCCGAATCCGACAACACCCTGGTCAAACTGATCAACACCATGATCGTTGAGGCGTACGCGCGCGCGGTCAGCGACATCCATGTGGAGTGCCAGCCGCAACGCGCCAAAGTGCGCATCCGTTTTCGCAAAGACGGCTTGCTGTCGCCCTACCTGGAGCTGCCCCATACCTACCGATCAGCGTTGGTGGCGCGGCTAAAAATCATGGCCGACCTGGACATTTCCGAGCGCCGCAAACCGCAAGACGGCAAAATTGATTTCCATAAATTCTCCCCCCGCCATCGGCTTGAACTGCGCGTGGCCACCATTCCCACCAGCAACGGTCTCGAAGACGTGGTGATGCGCCTGCTCTCGTCTGCCAAGCCCATGGCCATGGACAAGCTGGCCATGTCACCCGACAACTTGGCCGGGCTGCGCCAAGCGGTCAGCCGTCCTTACGGCATGGTGCTATGCGTCGGCCCCACCGGCTCGGGAAAAACCACCACGCTGCATTCGGTGCTTGATTTTCTCAACACCCCAGAGCGCAAGATTTGGACCGCCGAAGACCCGATTGAAATCACGCAACCAGCGCTACGCCAGGTACAAGTCAACCCCAAAATTGACTGGACTTTTGCCAAAGCCTTGCGGGCTTTTTTACGTGCCGACCCCGACATCATCATGGTGGGGGAAATTCGTGATGCCGAAACCGCCCGCATTGCCATTGAGGCCTCGCTCACCGGGCATTTGCTGCTGTCCACCTTGCACACCAACAGCGCCGCAGAAACCGTCACCCGGCTGATTGACATGGGCATGGATCCGTTCAACTTTGCCGACTCGCTGCTGGCCGTGCTGGCGCAGCGCCTGGCCCGGCGGTGGTGCAGCCACTGCACCACCCCGGAGCCTGCCAGCCCGGCCGACCTGGATGAACTGCTGGAGGACTACTTGCACGCCTTCCCGTCGGCCTATGCCCCGGCAAAATCCGAGCTACTGGCCCAATGGCAAACCGAATTTGGCCAGGCCGGACAACTGTTGCACTACCGCGCCACCGGCTGCAGCCAGTGCCAAAACACCGGCATGGCAGGACGTATCGGTCTGCATGAGCTGCTGACCATCACCCCAGGCATGCGTCGTCTGATTCAAACCAGCGCGCACCCTGATGCGCTGGTGCTGGAAGCCTTCAAAGGGGGTACATTTCGCACCCTGCGCCAGGACGGCATCATCAAGGTGTTGACTGGCCTGACCAGCATCGACGAAGTCCGCGCCAACACCAATGCATAACCCCGACCACAACACCCCCCACCCCTACCAAACACTGACCCCGGATGTGGTGCTGGACGCACTCGCCAGCGTGCAGTTGTATGGCGACGGTCGGCAAATGGCCTTGAGCTCGTATGAAAACCGGGTCTACCAAGTGCAGCTCGAAGACGGCATTGTGGTGGTGGCCAAGTTTTACCGCCCGGGGCGTTGGACGCAAGCACAAATTCTGGAAGAGCACGCGTTCTCAGCAGAGCTGAGCGCTGCCGAGATTCCGGTTGTCAGCTCACTGACCCTGCACGGCCAGACCCTGCACCACTACAACGGCTTTGACTTCAGCGTCAGCCCCTGGCGCGGCGGACGACAGCCCGAGCTCGACGACGGCGAGGTGCTGGAATGGGTGGGGCGCTTTCTGGCGCGCATCCACACGGTGGGTGCCGCACGCCCTTTCAACCAACGCCCAGCCCTGAACCTGGACAGCTTTGGACACGCCTGCAGACAATGGCTGCTGGAACACGACCAACTGCCCCTGGATGTGCAATCCGCGTGGGCAAAAAGCGCACAAAATGCACTCGATTTAATAGCTAACTATCCTTGTTTAACAGGGGCTACAGGCCAAAAAAGCATAAACCTTTCAACACCCGAAGCTGCCCCCGGCCAAACCGATGACATTGCGCTCATCCGCCTGCACGGCGACTGCCATCCCGGCAACATTTTGTGGACACCGCTGGACGTGCCCGCCAGCCACCTGCCCGGGCCACACTTTGTCGACCTGGACGACGCGCGCACCGGACCTGCGGTGCAAGACTTGTGGATGCTGGTCAGCGGCGACCGCCAGCAACGCAGCCGCCAGTTGGCGGCCTTGGTGGATGGCTACGAACAGTTTCGCCCCTTTGACCGGCGCGAGCTGGCGCTGATTGAACCGCTGCGCACCCTGCGCCTGATCCACTACAGCGCCTGGCTGGCGCGGCGCTGGAACGACCCCACTTTCCCGATCCACTTTCCGTGGTTTGGCTCAAGCGACTACTGGCAAGGCCAGGTGCAACTGCTTAACGACCAGTGTGAGGCCATGCAGGAAGACCCGCTGGCGGTGTGAGCCAAGCCGGCTGCGGCAAGCCTACTCAATCGCCAGGCGTTGCGCCCCGCTCATGGCCTGCTTTTTCGGCAGCACCAGGGTCAACACACCGTTGTCGTACTTGGCTTTGGCCTGGGTTTGGTCAATGTCACTGGCCAACTGAAAGCTGCGCGACACCGCACCGTAATAACGCTCACTGCGCAGGGTTTTTTCATCTTCGCCGGTGCTGTCTTGCTGCTTGACCTCGGCACGCAAGGTCACCAGGTTGCCGTCCACCGCCACCTGGATATCCTCTTTTGGCACGCCCGGAATTTCGGCATGAATGGTGTAAGCATCGCCATTTTCTTTCACATCGACCTTGATTTGCGACGGGTTGGGCAAGCCGTCCCCATGCAGGGGTTTGATGTAAAAACCAGGCGCTACATCGCGGAAAAAGTCATCAAACAGACCGCCGCGCGTCATCAGTGCATTCATAAAGTTCTCCTTTATCTACAGTGAGTCAGGTGAGCAGCCCGCAGTCCCCATGACTGTGAGCCTTCACTGCAGAAGATGGAGCCAAAGCCGCTGATTTTCAAGTGGCTGGTGACCACTGAAATCACCCCAGCCGGCATCGGTGCACGCTATCTGCCGTTGATGGCCAGCAACTCCACCTCAAACAGCAGCGTGGCATTGGGCGGAATCACACCACCGGCTCCGCGTGCGCCGTAAGCAATGGCCGCGGGACACGTCAGCTTGGCTTTGCCGCCCACCTTCATCCGCTGCACCCCTTCCGTCCAGCACGGGATGACCTGGTTCAAACCAAATTCAATGGCCTGGTTGCGTTTGTAGGAGCTGTCAAATTCTTTGCCATCAGGAAACGTGCCACGGTAGTTGACCTTGACCTTGTCACTGGCTTTGGGGCTATCACCCGTGCCGTCTTTGAGAGAGCGGTACACCAGTCCGCTGCCGACAACGACCGCACCCGGCTCTTTGGCAGCTGCCTCCAGGGTGGCATCTGCAGCCCAGGCGTGCCCCAAGTTCAGGGCAGTGGACAACAGTGTGATTTTTAGTAAATGCTTCATGGGTGGATGGTTGAGAGAGTTGAACAAAATTGAAAGGGGCACTGTTTGCACAAAAAACACTACAGCGCCATGGCCGCACGCTGCTGCATGGCCGCACGCCAGCGAAGCAGATGCGGATGCCGCTCATCGGGCTTGACCTTGACGATACGGGCAAAGTCCACCGCCACCACGGCGGTAATATCGGCGATGCTGAACTGCTGCGCGGCCACGCAGTCGCGCTCTGCCAGGCGCTCATTGAGGTCAAGCAAAAATTGCTGCACCCGAGCACGGCCACGCTCAGCCAACTGCGGGATTTGCGCGTAGTTGATCGGTCCGGGCAAAGCCCGGTTGACCATGGCGGGGGAACTGTTGCGCAGCGCTTCTGCAATGGCCAGAAAACCCTCAAACTCAACACGCCACTGCCAGCTGGCAATGTCGGCCTTGTCCAGCGGTGTGACCCCTAGCATGGGGGGCTGCGGGTAGCGTGCTTCCAGGTAAGCGGCAATGGCGGCGTTGTCGGCCAGTACCTCGCCGGTTTCAATGCGCAGGGCGGGCACGGTGCATTGGGGGTTGATCTGGCGGTAGGCGACACCCAGTTGCTCACCGGCTTTCAGGTCGATCTGCACGGTGTCATGCGCAATGCCTTTTTCAGCCAGCAAGATGCGCGCCCGGCGCGGGCTGGGTGCGGTGGCGCAGTCGTACAGCGTAATCATGCTGCGGCCTGCAGTTTGTCTTGGGTGCGGGTGTCAAAATCGCTGGCATCGTGGCGCTCGTGCAGCTGGTGCTGCAGGGGGCCGCTGGCGCGGTTGACCATGCGGCCCCGCTGCACGGCGGGGCGTTGGGCGATCTGGTCGGCCCAGCGGATCACATGGGTGTAGTGCTGCACCTGCAAGAACTCACCGGCCTCGTAAATATGGCCTTTGACCAAGGCCCCGTACCAGGGCCAGAGGGCGATGTCGGCAATGCTGTAAGCCTCTCCCCCCACATAAGGCTGCTCGGACAGTCGGCGGTTGAGCACATCCAGCTGGCGCTTGACCTCCATGGCAAAGCGGTCAATGGCGTATTCAATTTTGCTCGGGGCGTAGGCATAAAAGTGACCAAAACCGCCGCCCAGGTAGGGCGCGCTGCCCATTTGCCAGAACAACCACGACAGGCATTCGGCGCGCTGGGCGGGCGCAGTGGGCAGCAAGGCGGCAAACTTTTCCGCCAGGTACAGCAGGATCGCGCCCGACTCAAACACCCTGATCGGCGCGGGGCCGCTGCAGTCCAGCAGGGCCGGAATTTTGGAGTTGGGGTTGACCGCCACAAAACCACTGCCGAACTGATCGCCCTCGTGGATGCGGATCAGCCAGGCATCGTATTCGGCCCCGCGGTGCCCCAGCGCCAGCAACTCTTCCAGCATGATGCCGACCTTGACCCCGTTCGGGGTGGCCAGTGAATACAGTTGCAGCGGATGCTGGCCACGCGGCAAGTCCTGGTCATGCGTGGGGCCCGCCATGGGGCGGTTGATGTTGGCAAATTTGCCGCCGTTGGCTTTGTCCCAGGTCCAGACTTTGGGCGGGATGTAGGGAATTGAATCAGACATGCTTGGCCTCTCTGACAGGTGATGCAAACGCCGCATGATAAGACGGCACGCCCCCACACCACCGCGCCAGGGGCTTGCACGGCACGCCGCGGTGGCTTGGCTTAGCCGTGCGGGGGCGCGCGCTCGGGTTGCCCGCCAGCAGACTGCGCCAACATGCGCCACGTCAGCCCCAGCGCCATGTCGGTCTTGAAGGACACCAGTTTTCTGGACAACCGCGCCATGTCAGCGCCTTGGCGCAGTTTCACCCCCACTTGGCCGCTGACCTTGTCGGCGTTGGAGAGCACACGCTCCAGGTGGCCGTTGATGCGCAACAAAGTGGCAGCGGTTTTGCGCCCAATTTTGTCCACCCCCGGCACACCATCCACCGCATCGCCCATCAGCGCCAGCAGGTCGCCCATTTGCGCGGGTTGGACACCAAATTTTTCCACCACGTAAGCCGTGTCACGCCACACCCCTTTGAAGTGGTCATAGATGCCAACCTGGTCACTGAGCAGCTGCAGAAAGTCTTTGTCGGTGGACAGGATGATGACCCGATCGGCACGCGTCTGACACCATTTTTGCGCCAGCGCGGCAATGGCATCGTCGGCTTCCACACCCTCAATGGCAATCCAGTGCAGCCCCATGGTTTGCAGCGCTTGCCGGATCGTCAACAAACCGGCACGCAAGCCCTCTGGCATCGGCTTTCGCTGGGCTTGGTAGAGCGGGTAAAGCGCGTGCTTCCAGGTGCCCCCACCATGGTCAAACACGGCCACGGCGTGCGTTGGCCGGTGCGTGTTGAGCGCACGCCTGAACGAGGCCAGACTGGCACTGATGGTGTGCTCCACTTGCACCTGCGGGTCGGCCTCTGGCACAGCCTCGTGGATGCGCCGGATGACGTTCAGGGCATCAATGACCAGCAACGTCATCTTGCTTCAGGCCGTGTTGAGTGAGCCAATTCACAACAGAGATCGCCTGCACCAGAACCGCCTGAATCGTTACACACTTTCGCATGGTGCATCAATCAGTGCGGCAATTCCTGGACTACACCAACCAAGACCTCATGGAATGCCTTGAAGCTGGGCATCGTGTTCATTCGATCCACATCCACGGGATGATCAATAAGCCAATCACACAACTGTTCGGCTGTGTGATGCTGCCCCAGCGCAGTATCCAAGCTTGATTTGGCTGAATTGGGCGATTGATCGTTACCAGACTGTCGTTCCAGAAACTCGCAGGAGCCACTGCGGCTGGTGTCTGCGAGGCATAACAGCCAGGCTTCAGACTTGGGCTTTGGCAACATGGGAACGCCCCGTGTAAAGCCAGAATGACTGAACCCGTCGCATACTGATTGCCACTTGTCTTGCCAGAGCCCAGCAGCACTGTGACGCGTGCCATCTGTGTCGCGAAAGAAAACAGCCACAACAGAGTCGCCCAGTTTCGTTGCAAGATCGCGCGCCATGTATCCCAGTGTCATCGCATTGCCATAAAAATAGCTCGTTTCGACACCCTTCTTTTTACCCCTGGTCGGTTGCAGGCGCGTGGGTGTAGCCTTGGTATGCGCGCACAACACCGTCTCACTGACGTAGGAAAAACTTTCAGGGTAGTCGGTCAGCGAATAGTGCAGCAGAGGCTCCAGAAGCTGGATCAGCAACTGGGTCATCGGTCCGTGCTTGAAGTCTGCGCCATCGCAACGGCCTTGGGCGTTGCGGCACACACCCAAGTCGGTTGGCCCCTCACCGCTGAGCAGTATCTTCATAAGTCATCAACAGTGCTGATGCTATCCAAGCGATCCAGTTCCAAGCATTCTTCGGTAAGCTGTCGCAGATCAGTGTCAACAAAAGCGTCGCCAGGGCCCATGGTGCGCAATTTGTCATTGATTCGGGGAATCTGAAAAAACGGGCGAATGCGCGTTTCACCCAACGGCGCTTTGTAGATAAATTGAACCGCTTGGCGGGCTACTTCGTCGTCCAGAAAATTCAGGATCAAGGGGCTGTGCGTAGTCACCAGTAGTTGATGGGGTGACGCCACCAACGTGTCCACCAAGGTCTCAATGACTTCCTGGTTGATGCCGTTTTCAATCTCGTCAAGCAATATCAAAGAGCGCTCCGAGGCGGCTTGGGTCAAAACGGCCAGAATACGCAACAAACCATCGTTCAGGTGTGCGGCATCAGTTTCCAGTTTTTGCTGCGAAAACTGCTCCACCACCGAAAGCTGTTTCCAACCCGAGCGCAGGGATGACACCTTGAAATCAACAAGACCGGGGTAAAAACGGCGAAGCTGGTCGACCAACGCGGTGTGTGTTGATTCCGTCAAGGTGTCCAAATAGGCAGACAGTTTTTCGCCTCCAGCGCCAATGCCTTTTTCTGTGGATCGTGCGCGCTTGCGTAGCAGCTGAGGTGACAGCAGTTCTAAGGATTTGATTTGTTGGATTGCATTGCGGAACTCCAACAGTTCCACCGTTAGCTCGGAGTCCTTCAATGCTGACAGCAGTGAACCCTGATAAGTGAAGGCAATGCTCTGGGCTGGGCGATCAGCAATGCTGTACTTCTGGTTCAAAACCCAAAAGGCTTTTTCGTTATCTAACTCCACAGTCTCAGACGTGCAGCGCAGCTGGCTTCGGTTGAATGCCACAAACCAAGTTAGCGTTTTGCCTGATGGCGTCTTGAACTTCACACCAACGCTAACGTTCAATTCTTTACGCAGCTTGCAATTGAGATCAGCCGCGCTCCATCCACGCGCCTCCAACCATTCGTCCACCCGACCGACCATCAACTGAGAGATGAAATCGACCGCCTGCAACACGGTGCTTTTACCGGAGCCATTCATCCCGATCAGGCAGGTGAACTTGCCCAGTTCCAGTTCAACTTTTCCCAGTGACTTGAAATTGGTTACGGTGATTGATTCGATCATTGTTTTCTCCAGCATTGAGCTGAGGTTCGATTATCGCGATCTGAAACACCAAACAAAAGCCCCGACAGTCTGACAACTGCGGGGCTTTTTTGTTGCAAATAATGCTACAAAATCAATAGCTTTTTACAAATATTTAACGCGGGCAAGAGGCCTATTTAATTCAAAACACCCCGAGCCATCACGCCAGCAACGCATTGACGCGTTTGACATAGGCCGCCGGGTCGGCGGGCAAACCGCCTTCGGCCAGCAGCGCCTGGTCAAACAGAATGTGTGCCAGGTCATTGAAGCTGGGCGAGCCTTCGAGTTTTTTCACCAGCGCGTGCTCCACGTTCACTTCCAGCACCGGTTTCACATCCGGTGCGGCTTGGCCCGCTTGCTTCAACATGCGCGCCAGTTGCGTGCTCATGCCGTTGTCTTGCACCACCAGGCAGGCCGGAGAGTCCACCAGACGCGTGGTCACGCGCACGTCTTCGGCCTTGTCTTTCAGCGCTTCTTTGAGCTTGGCCAGCAGCGGCTTGAACGCTTCTGCGGCTTCCTCGGCGGCTTTCTTCTCAGACTCATCCTGCAGCTTGCCCAGGTCTACCGCGCCCTTGGCCACGCTTTGCAGCGGCGTGCCGTCAAAGTCTTGCAGGTAGTTCAGCGCCCACTCGTCCACGCG
>JAVHPS010000081.1:0-2653 GCA_036170715.1 Rhodoferax sp.
GGCAACTACTTGCGCTGGTTTGCGCGCGAAGGTGTGCCTAAAGGCGAGATTGGCCGCTTGCTGGCGCTGATGAACGAGATTGACCACAACGGGCTGAACGACCTGCTCAAACCCCTGCGCCGGGGCTGAGGCGCGCTCGTCACCACACGGGTGCGCTGGCAGTCTCCAGGTGCGTCAAATACACCCGCACTTCAAATTCAAGCTGGTGGTAGCGCGGCTCCATGTGGGTGCAGAGTTTGTAAAAGGCCTTGTCGTGGTTGCGCTCTTTGATGTGGGCCAGTTCGTGCACGATGATCATGCGCAAGAACTCATCCGGCACAGTCTTGAACAGGGTGGCCACGCGGATTTCGCGCTTGGCCTTGAGCTTGCTGCCCTGCACCCGTGACACCGTGGTGTGCGTGCCCAGGGCGTTTTTAACCACATGCAGCTTGGCATCAAACAGCACCTTGCCCAGCGGCTCGGCGCTGCGCAGGTAGTTGGCTTTGAGGGTCTGCACATAGTCAAACAGCGCCCGGTCAGTGCGTACCGTGTGGGCTTGTGGGTACTTTTGCAGCAGCCAGTCGGCCACGCGGTCTTGTGCCAGCAGGCTTTCCACCTGCGCCAACGTGTCAGGCGGGTAGCCTTGCAGGTATTTCATGGCAGCCAGGTGACTCCAGCGCTTGTGCCACTGGCCGTGCTGTGCTGCGGTTCAGACCGCATGGCGTTCAAGATGGTATCAATTAAATAGCTGCTAACCCTTTATTTATAAGGGCTAGAGGCCTATTTTTATTAAACTTCCCGGCGCAGGGCAGGGAACAGAATCACGTCACGGATGCTGCTGCTGTCGGTCAGCAACATCATCAAGCGGTCCAGCCCCACGCCGCAGCCGCCCGTGGGCGGCATGCCGTATTCCAGCGCGCGGATGAAGTCTGCATCAAAGTACATGGCTTCGTCGTCGCCACCGTCTTTGGCGGCTACCTGGGCTTGAAAACGTGCCGCTTGCTCCTGGGCATCGTTGAGTTCACTGAAGCCGTTGCCAAACTCGCGCCCGGTGATGTAGAGCTCAAAACGCTCAGTCACTTCGGGACGTTGGTCGTTGGCGCGTGCCAGCGGGCTGATTTCTGTGGGGTGCTCCATGATGAAGGTCGGCTGCCACAGCTTTTCTTCCACCGTTTCTTCAAAGTACAGCACCTGCAGCGCCGGCAGGCTGCGCGTGGAAATGTGGTGCTTGGCCTCGGTGATGCCCAGCTTGGGCAACACGCTGCGCAGCCACTCGGCACTGTCCACTCTCAATCCTGTGCCGTCGTCGAGCATTTGCCCGGCTTCGGTGTATTTGCAAATGGCTTCATGAATGGTCAGGCGCTCAAATGGCTGGCTCAGGTCGACCGGCTGGCCGGCGTAGCTCAATTGCAGGCTGCCGCAGGCGCGTTGCGCCACGTCGCGGATCAGCGTTTCGGTGTAGGCCATCAAGTCCTGGTAGTCCCAGTACGCCGCGTAGAACTCCATCATGGTGAACTCGGGGTTGTGGCGCACGCTGATGCCTTCGTTGCGAAAGCTGCGGTTGATCTCGAACACGCGCTCAAAGCCGCCCACAATCAGGCGCTTTAAATACAGCTCGGGGGCGATGCGCAAGAACATTTGCTGGTCCAGTGCGTTGTGGTGCGTGGTGAAGGGCTTGGCGTTGGCTCCGCCCGGAATCGGGTGCAGCATCGGTGTTTCGACCTCTAAAAAGTCGTGCGCCACCATGAAGTCGCGTACCGCGCTGACGGCCTTGCTGCGCGCCACAAAACGCTTGCGCGTGTCTTCGTCGGTCATCAAGTCAACGTAGCGCTGGCGGTATTTGACCTCTTGGTCGGCCATGCCGTGGAACTTGTCGGGCATCGGGCGCAGGCTTTTGGTCAGCAGGCGGATGTGCGTGGCGTGGATCGACAGCTCACCGGTTTTGGTTTTGAACACCAGGCCTTCAGCGGCCACGATGTCGCCCAGGTCCCAGTGCTTGAACGCGTTGTAAACGGCTTCGCCCACATCGTCACGCTTGATGTAAATCTGGATGCGCCCGGTGCTGTCTTGCAGCGTGGCAAAACTGGCCTTGCCCATGACACGTTTGAGCATCATGCGGCCGGCCACCTTGGCTTGCATGCCGAGTTCCACCAGGGCTTCAGGCGTTTTGTCGTTGTGCGCGGCAAACAGTTGGGCGGCGTGGTCGGTGGGCTTGAAGTCGTTGGGAAACGCCGGGCCAAGGCCCGCGGCTTGGGCCTGGCGCAGCGCCTGCAGTTTGTCGCGGCGCTCCTGCATCAGCTGGTTTTCATCTTGTGCGGGGGCGACGGGTGTTGAGGCGGTGGTGGTTGGAGCAGACATGTGGGCAATCAAGGGCGGCTGAAAATGGGGGCGGCGCGCGTGCAAGGCGCATCCGGCGAAGGGCGTTATTTTAAGGTGGGGCGTGTGACCGAGCTTTACCGTGCACACGCCCTGTCGTTATGATTCGCCGCAGTCCTTTGCTGTGGCTTTAGAAGCTTCCCATGCTCTACCAAATTGTTTCGCTGTTGCTTGAAGTTGTTTGCGGTGTCTTGAGCGGCGCGTGTTTGCTGCGCCTGTACATGCAGTACCAGCGCATTCCGTTGTCGGCGCGCTCGGGCAACCCGCTGGGGCGGTTTGTGTTTGCCCTGACCGACTG
>JAVHPS010000082.1:0-2652 GCA_036170715.1 Rhodoferax sp.
TGAATGGGGCGAATACCGCAAGCGCATGCAAGCCGGTGAACACCAGATGGGCATGCTGGGCTGGACCGGTGACAACGGTGACCCGGACAACTTCCTCAACACGCTGCTGGGTTGCGCATCGGCCAAAAGCAATGGCTCCAACGTGGCCAAGTTCTGCTACCAGCCGTTTGAAGACCTGATCCAAAAGGCCAAGGTCACCTCCAACCAGACTGAGCGCACCAAGCTCTATGAAAAAGCCCAGGTGATTTTCAAAGAGCAGGCCCCCTGGTTCACCATTGCCCACGCGGTGGCATTGAAACCCGTGCGCAAGGAAGTGATTGATTTCAAGATCAGCCCGTTTGGCACCCACGTGTTTTACGGCGTGGACATCGCCAAGTAAGTGCTGTGCCAACGCCTGACAAGCGTTTGTCAGGGTCAATAAACAGCCAGCGCAAGCTGGCTGTTTATATAATTAATTAGGCTGTAGCCCTTATAAATAAAGCGTAAGAAGCTATTTTAAATATAGCATCTCAAGACTTAACAACGATCTTCTTCTCGCCCCATCGCCGCCTGCGTGGGTGGAAATACGCACGTAGTTCAACGCTGTGGCAACAGGCCGCCGAGCTCGCCATTGTTGGCACGCAAACCGCTCAGCTTTGAATCAATCAAACCCATGAAAATTTCCTTTGCTTAGAAAGAGCAAAACAAATGTAAAAAACCAAGATCAATGAGGCGTTGAGAGCTTGCGCTCCAATTGCCGGACCCCATAAGACACCAGCAAAATCAGCGCCAGGTACTCCACCACCAGCAGGGTGTAAATCTCCAAGGGGCGGTACTCGTTGACATTGAGTTCATTGGCTTTGCGCGTCAACTCCGACAAACCAATGACTGAGATGAGCGAGGACATTTTCAGAACATACACAAACTGGTTCCCCAACGCGGGCAAGATGACTTTGACCGCCTGCGGAATCACCACCAGCCGCATTTGCAGCGCCCATGGCAAGCCCAGCGCTTTGGCCGCCTCGATCTGGCCAGAGGGCACCGACTGAATGCCAGCGCGAAAGATTTCAGCCTCAAAAGCGCTGTCGCTCAAGGCCATGGCCAGCACACCGGTGGCAAACACGCCCAGTTGCAGACCAATGATCACCGGCAGGCCATAAAACACCCACAACAGCAACACCAGCAAAGGAATGGCACGAAACACTTCCACGTAGACACGGCTCATGTGCTTGAGCCCAGGCCGTTTTGACAACCCCGCCACGGCCACCAGCAAGCCCACACACACCGACAACGCAATCGCACACACGGACACCAACACGGTGTCAACCAGGCCGCTGGCGAGAAAGCGCAGGTTAGAGGCGCCCTTGTCTTGCAGGGGGTTGAGAATGTGCCAGCCCCACGTGTAGTTGCTGGCCTCTGATGAGATGCTGCTGCACCCGCACAGCAAACTCAGGGCAAGCGCGATGCAAAAAAGAGCTATTTTTTGGCGGCAAGCCATTTGGTCTCAAGGGCATCAAAAAAACCTTCGGCTTGTTTCAAGGCGATCCAGTTATTGACAAAGGTCAACCACACATCGTCACCCTGTGGCATGGGGTAGGCAAAGGGTCGCTTGTTGCGCATCTCGGCACTGGTGCCAACCATCTGAAGGTCAGGGTAAGTCTTCATCAGGGTGGCGGCCTCGACATTGCTGGTCAGCGTAACTTGAGCGCGCCCGGCCAGCACCTCTTGGTAGCCGGTGGCTGGCTTTTCGACGGCACGAATCTTCGCCTTGGGAAAATGCGCGCGTGCCTGCTGCTCAAATGTGGTGCCCATCAAGACGGCCACCGTCACATTGGGTTGGTTGACGCTGTTCCAGGTGGGAAACTTGGCCGCTGACTTTTGACTCACCAGCGGCACAGCGCCCGCATACAAATAGGGGTCAGAAAACGCCACGGTCTTGGCTCGCGCCATGCTGATGGAAGCGCCCGAGAAGATGTCAAAGCGGTCGGCAACAAGGCCATTGACCAATGTGGCCCATTCGGCAGGAACGAATTCAACCTTCACGCCCATGTCAGCGGCCAGTTGGTTCATGGCCTCAATGTCAAAACCGGTCAAAGAATTGGTGGCCGTGTCCTTGATGGACATGGGGTTGAAGTCGCCCGTGGTGCCGACACGCAAGGTGCCGCGCTCCAGAATCTGGGGCAGTTTTGACTTGGTCTGCGCCACAGCGCCCGAGGTGATGGATGCCAGGGTCAAGACAATCGAAATCAAAAAAGCTACGTGATGTTTATTCATGAAAGGCATGCGGTGATGAGGTGGTGGGGTGGAGGTGCAATGAGTCAATAACTACTATTTTCATGATAGCTGCACCGGCATACAGCGTGTGGGTCAGGGGTCTATTTCTAAAAACCACTGGGGTTGTAGCCTCAACAGCTCACTGCGCTGCCAAATTCAGCTCAGCGTGCGGCTGCCACTTGGCATCCGGTGCAACCGCCTTGGCCGCGCCCAAAAACAGGCGCTCCATCGGCAACTGCTGGCCAGCCAGGTAGTCGCGCACGACCACGCCGCGTTGCAAGGCCAGTGCCTGCATGGCCGCTTCGGTGGCGTCCAAGTGGCTCTGCAGCAAGGCTTCCATTTCTGGCACGGGCAAGTCTTTGGCCATGCCGATCAGGTTGCGCGGTTTGGGAAAGTCGG
>JAVHPS010000083.1:0-2649 GCA_036170715.1 Rhodoferax sp.
GCCCACTCCACCCGGCGCTTGCGCTGGCTGATTGTGCTGGGGCTGGTGGGAGCCAATGTGCTGCTCTTGTCCTCGTCTTCTTACCTGCTCTGGCGCAGTCAGCAGCAGCATGAAAAGCGTGCCGAAACCCTGACGCAAAACGTGACCAAGGCGGTTGAACTCAATGTGGTCAAAACCGTGGCTGCGGTTGATTTGGCGCTGCAAGCGGTGGTCGATGGGCTTGAAGCGCAGCTGGCTCACGGCGGCATTCAACCTGATGCAGCTCAAAAACTGTTGGCCACCTATGAGGCGCGCGTGCCCGCCATTGAAGCCATTCGCGTGTCTCGCTTTGATGGCTTGGTGATTTATGGCCAAGGCCTTGACCCGGCCAAACATACCAGCTGGGCCGACCGGGATGAATTCAAGCTGCTTCAAAGCCAGCCCCACAGCGGCCTGCAAATCACAGAGGCGCGCATGGGTAAAGTAGCCAAACGTGCCATTGTGAGCCTGACAAGGCGCTACAACTACCCCGATGGGCGCTTTGCCGGCACGGTGTCTGCCCCTGTGACAGTCGCGCATTTCACTGAATTGTTGGCCTCGTTTGATGTGGGCACTCATGGCACTTTGCTGTTGCGCGACGCACAAGGCCGGCTGATCACCCGCTTCCCAGCACTGCCAGACAAACCTGCTGGCCAAATGGGCAATCAGCTCATGTCGGCCGACTTTCGCCGCGTGTTCGACAAAGGCCTACCGGTTGACACCGGCTACACCGCCGCCAGCCCAGACGGCTACCGGCGCATTTTTACGTTTCAACGCATCGAGTCAGCGGCCATGGTAGCCATTGTGGCGACGGCCGAGGTGGACTACCTGGCCGATTGGCGCACTGAAGCCTGGCGCACGGCGTTCATTTTGCTGAGTTTTTCGCTGTTGTCGGTCGTCATTGGTGTGGCGGCCTTGCGCATGTTGCGTCGCAGCGACCTCGATGCCCAGCGCGTGCTGGAGAGCAAACGCTTCGCCGCAGCCGTGCTGGACTCGCTCACAGACCATGTGGTGGTGATTGATGCACATGGCACCATCACCAAAGTCAACCAAGCCTGGCTCAAATTTGCCGCCGACAACGGCGCCACCCATTTGGAAAGCATCCAGCCAGGCGCCAATTATTTTGAGGTGTGTGTGGGCGCAGCCACTTCCACCGAGGGTGACGATGCGGCCAAGGCCGTGCAAGGCATTCAAGCCGTGATGAACGGGCAGTTGCCTGAGTTCACCTTGGAATACCCTTGCCATTCACCGCATTTGCAACGTTGGTTTGTGATGCGTGCCGTCAACCTGGCGGGCAGCCACAAGGGCGCTGTGTTGCTGCACCAGGATGTGACGCAACGCCACCGCGCGGAAGACTTGCTCAAAGCCAGCGAGGAGCGGTTTCACCTGATGTTTGACACCGCCCTTGATGCCATGATGCTGACCGCACCCGATGGGCGAATATTTGCAGCCAACCGCACCGCCTGCACCTTGCTGCAGCGCACCGAGCAAGAACTTCAAGCGATAGGTCGCAACGGCGTGGTGGACACCACCGCCCCCACGCTTGAGCCAGCACTGCAAACCCGTTTGCATGACGGGCGCATTGCCTGTGAACTGACCTTTGTGCGCAAAGATGGCACACGTTTTCTCTGTGATGTGTCAAGCACGCTTTACACCAACAGCGCAGGCCAACGCGTGAGCAGCGTGGTGTTCAGAGACATCACCGAGCGCAAACGCATTGAAGCCGCACTGCGCGAAAGCGAAGCACGCATGGCTGCGGTGTTCAAGGCCAGCCCCTTGGGCATTGCCATCAGCCGCTTGGATGACGGCACGGTGATAGACATCAATGACGCCTGCGCCAGGCTGTTTGGCTTTGAGCGCGAAGAACTCATTGGCCGCAAGGCGGTGGCCGACTTGGCCATCTACCGCCAGCCAGCACAACGCGACGAGCTGGTGCGCCTGCTGCGTGAGCACGCCACGTTCCAGGGGGTTGAGGTCCATTACAAAACCCATGCCGGCCAAGACCTGGTGGTAGAAGTGTCTGCCCGCCTGATCGAAGTCAACCACCAACCCTGTGTGCTGGCTGTGATGCTGGATGTGACCGAGAAAAAACGCGAGCAAGACCTGATTCATGCGTTTGCTTTTCATGACGCACTCACCCAGTTGCCTAACCGGCGGCTGCTCACAGACCGGCTCAAGCAAGCCCTTTTCAACACCAAGCGCCACGAACGTGTGGGGGCTTTGATGTACCTGGACCTTGACAATTTCAAACCCCTGAACGACACCCATGGTCATGAGGTGGGCGACCTGCTACTGCTGGAGGTGGCGCAACGGCTGACCCGTTGTGTGCGAGAAATTGACACCGTGGCGCGCGTGGGTGGGGATGAATTTGTGGTGTTGCTCAGTGACCTGGCTCCCAGCCGTGCCGAAGCGCATGAGCTTGCACGCGCTGTGGCCGAAAAAATTCTGGCCGCTGTAGCCGCACCCTACCAGCTGATTGTGGGCGAAAGTGCCGACGTTGCCACCGTCACCCACCACTGCAGTGTCAGCGTGGGGGTGGCGCTTTTCGCCGGTGATGCCAGCAGCCACACCGACATTCTGAACTGGGCTGATGCCGCCATGTACCAAGCCAAACACGCTGGCCGCAACACG
>JAVHPS010000084.1:0-2646 GCA_036170715.1 Rhodoferax sp.
TGCTAGTGCATCGCTGCCTGTGATGTCAAGTTCCACACAAAACGGAATAGAGCCAAACAAAACCGTCTCGCCGTCGTCATAAAGCACGAAGGCTGTCGCACCGCCGGTATCAGTCTATTGATGTAACGCCATGCGGGCAACGCGCAAATGCAGGGCGCGCCAATTCCAGTCTTCGCGGCTCATGGCCTCGAACAGAACATCTTTGCCGGCGCAGCAAAACGTCCGCAGTGAATCCCTGACAAACAGGTTGACGGAGTTGGATTTCAACTAGACCCACATCGTCAGGCAATACAGCACAGCGTTGACCTTAACGCCAGAGCGTTTGTGAAAGCCGCAGCGCTGCAAAAGCAGCCTTCATCCGAACTTGCCTCTATAAGTCGGAAAAGAAATTGTCAATCAGCAGGTCGCTGTTGCGAAGTAAATCCAAGGTCAACGTTGGAAATGCGCAGGCGGTTGTGTCATGCTTCACCGAAGCTTTTATTATCGGTTCTTGGACGTTTGAAAGACAACCGATTTTACCAGTTTAAAGGTCATTTATTGTTTTAAATCATAGTCTTACGTCAATTATTGAATGCCGAAACTTTAACGTTGAAACAACGTGCAATCAGCCTATTTTTGTTCACTAACTTTGAATGATGACGTTTTTCATCATCCGGGGCTGCCATCTCGACCATGACAGTTAGTTAAAAAGATTTCTCATCAATGAAAGCTTTCTCTGTGACATCAAAAAATAGGTTTTGACGGTTACATCGGTTTGCATTGGATCGTGTCGTCAAACTGTCAAACAGCCCGCAGCATGAGCACGTTCACGGGCTTGTTAGCCAACAAATCAAGCCGTGCACCCAGCAGCCGCCAAGCCTCACGCATGGGCACCTCGTAGCTGGCGCGCTGGTAGATGCGCTTGAGCTTGTTGGGCTCAGTGTGATTCAGGCACTTCTCGACCACGTCGGGCAACACGCCCAGTTGCACCATCATGGTGGCGGCGGTTCGGCGCAGATCATGCGGCACCCAGCGCCCACCGGGCAGCTCCAGCGCGTGCGCATCTTGCGAGCGGTTCTTCATGATCGCCTTGGCATAGCGCTGGCGGTCACCCACCTGCTTGGTGGTGCTCTTGGGGCAAACCGGCGCTTTCAACTCTGAATTGGGAAACAGCCACGGTGTCATACCGGTAATGGCGCGCAAGGTTTGAAACTGATGCAAAGCGAAGTCGCTCAGGGCAATGGTGTGCGCCTTGCCATTTTTGGCGATGTCCGCCGGTATGCCCCAGGTGCGCCGCTCAAAGTCAATGTGCGCCCAATGCGCCTGAAGCGTCTCGCCAATACGACTGGCGGTGCTGAGCTGAATCATCAAAGCCAAACGTGAAGTATCAGCCAGTCCGCAACGTGGCAACTTGTCAAACAACTCAATCACCTCCGCCTCAGACAACACGCGTTCACGCTCCACAGTTGCGCCCAGCTTGGCCTTGCGGATCACCGCCGTGGGGTTGGCCAGCAGGTAGTCGCGCTCCAGCGCCCAGCCAAACATCTGGCGCAAATCAGCCAGCGTCTTTTTCTGCATACTGATGCGCGGGCGGCCATCTGTCGCACGACTGCGAATGTTGTCCAGAATCGCCTGAATGTGCGCCTTGCGAACATCTTCAGCAGCCAGGTCACCAATGACCGGAAAGACATCCGCATTAAAAGCGCGCAACACATCCACGCCCTTGTTGACACGGTTTTGCAAGTCCAGCTTTTGCCACTGGTCAAACAGTTGACGCACTGTCAGCCGGGCTTGTTCAGCGGCCTGTGTGGCCAGGCGCAGTTGCTGCGCGCGAAGGGCCTCGGCAGCGTCGGCTTGAGCCTTGAGTTTGGCAACCTCCAAGTCAGCTTCTTGCTGCAGTTTTGCAAGATCAACCTGATCTCGCTGGGCTTGTTTGACTGCCTCTTTTTCAACAATCGGGTCTTTACGATCTTTGGCTTGAACTTGCGCCCTGAAAGCATCACGCTGGCGGCGAATGTCCCCCAGCGACAGCTTGGGCCAAGTGCCAACACGCACTTGCCGTGTCTTGCTGTCAAACCGATAACGCCACTCAAAATCGACCGACACTTTTGCGTCTTTGCTGACCCGAACCGTGCCAAACATGGACTCACCATCAGGCAGCTTGCGCCCTTTGTCAGTCACACCAAATGCCTCAAGTTGCTTTACCGTCAGTGATGCCATGTCATTTGAGCGCTGCAAAGGCAACTCTCATTGCCCCCACAATTGCCCCCACAGTTTTGATGGCTAGCAGTGTATCGCGTTGGACTTACTTGGATTAGCTCTTATTACAAGTGAGTCCTAACTTGTTGTTTTTATTTGATTTAGTTGCTATCGCAAACTTCAATGGACTCGCATGGAGATTCAATGTATTTTTTCGGGACGAAGGGGTAGGAGGTTCGAATCCTCTCATTCCGACCATATAAATCAATGGGTTAGCAGTTTTTGGCTGCTAACCCATTTTGCTTTGTGGCTGAAATATCATAAGTGTTGTGGCTTATTGAACAACAACCTCGGCGCGTCGGTTTTTGGGCTCGGCCACCTCATCGGTGGTAGGCACCAAGGGGCTGCGTTCACCACGCCCCACCGCATCAATCAAATCCGGCCTGAAACCTTGATCAAGAAAAAGTT
>JAVHPS010000085.1:0-2636 GCA_036170715.1 Rhodoferax sp.
CAAACGAATGCAGCGTGCGCAAGATTTCCAGCGGCTGCTCGGGGTTGGCCATGGGTGTACCCAGCAGGCTCGCTTCAAAGGCGCCGATTTGGCCTTTGGCATCGCGCGGGCTGCCGTTCCAGGTGGTGGGCACCACACACTGGTAATTCTCTATTCGGCCGTCCTTGATCTTGATCCAGTGGCCCAGCATGCCGCGCGGTGCCGCCACCGTGCCGACGCCCTTGGCTTCCTTGGGCCAGGTGGCCGGGTCCCACTTTTCCACATTGGCGGTGCTGCGGTCACCGGCCTTGAGGTTGGCCACCAGTTCGTTGAAGTCATCGAGCATCATTTCGCTGCAATACTGGCCTTCCAGTGCGCGCGCCAGAGTGCGGCCAATGGTGGTGGGCAACAGTTGTTTGGCGGTGTATTGCGTCTCTGGCAGGCCCAGCGCCTTGGGGAAGGCGCTGTTGATCATTTGTGCGGCGTATTCGATCTGCTCTTTGGGCCGTTGCGCGTAGGTGTTGCCCTTGGCAGCGTGGGCATAGGCCAGGATGTAGCGCGACAGAGGCCCCACTTCCATGGCATGACCGCGCCAGCGGGGTGACTTGATCCACGAGTACTTGGCGCTTTCGTCGATGTTCTCGATGTTGGTTTTGGTGCCTTTGGTTTTGTCGCCCAGTTGGTAGTTGGGTTCGGTCACGCCGTCCCAGGGGTGCAGGCCCTTGGTGTCGTCGGCGTATTTGTACCAGCTGTGGGTGACGAATTCCTGCACCTGCTCGGGGTCACGCGGGTCAATCGGGTGGATCTCGTCCCAGTTGCCATTCAGGATGACACCGCCAGGCAATTGCTGGGTTTTGGCGTTGCCCATGACCTTCTCATAGGTGCCGTAGTCGCTGACGTTGGTGGCACTCAGGCCGCCGCCGTACAACCAGCCGGCTTGTTTGTAAAGGGTGCCAATGGCCAGCACGTCAGGGATGTAGACGTTTTTGTTGAACTCGATCATTTCTTCAATACGCGACTTGACAAAATTGAGCCGCTCCATGTTGATGGGTGCGCCTGCGGCACCGTCGCCATCCAGGTTGATGGCGCAAGGCACACCGCCCACCAGGTAGTTCGGGTGCGGGTTTTTGCCGCCAAAGATGGTGTGGATCTTGACCCAGTCTTTTTGCAGATCCAGCGCTTCCAGGTAATGGGTGACGGCCATCAGGTTCGCTTCTGCGGGCAACACGTAGGCTTTGCTGCCCCAATAACCATTGGCGAAGGGGCCAAGTTGCCCGCTTTCCACAAACTTCTTCAGCCGGTTCTGGATGTCGCGGAAATAGCCCGGTGATGACAACGGGTGCGAGGGCGAGACGAGTTGCTGCAGCTCGCTGGTTTTTTTGGGGTCGGCCTTCAGCGCCGAAACAATGTCCACCCAATCCAGCGCATGCAGGTGGTAAAAGTGCACCGCGTGGTCATGCACCTGCAGGGTTTTGGCCATGATCTCGCGGATCAGGTAGGCGTTTTTGGGGATGACGATGCCCAGCGCGTCTTCCACCGCACGCACCGAGGTCAGCGCGTGGCAGCCGGTGCAGACACCGCAAATACGTTCCACAAAGGCCCACGCATCACGCGGGTCGCGGCCTTTCAGAATCACCTCCAGCCCGCGCCACATGGTGCCGGTGGAGACCGCGTTGCGGATGATGTTGTCTTTGTCAACGTTGACTTCGCAGCGCATGTGGCCCTCAATACGCGTCACCGGGTCGACGACGATGCGTCGGCCCGTGTTGTCCAGTTTGAAGCCCTGTGTTTCGGTTGCACCCATGGTATGTGTCCTTGTGTTGTGGTTCAGGCTTTGGTGGTTTTGTCTTTGGCAGCGGCGGCGCGGCTGATGGCCGACACGGCGGCGTGAGCGACCACGGCGGCACCTACCACGGCGGCAGCGGTGCCACCAATCTTGTCGGCCGTGCCCTCCACGCCAAACTGGTGAATGGTGGTCAGGCGGTCGTAGAACGAGCCCTTGTCCCAGAAGCCGTCTTCCGAGCAGCCAATGCAGCCGTGCCCGGCCTTGATCGGAAAGCTGGTGCCCTCGTTCCACATCACGGTGGAGCAGGCGTTGTAGGTGGTTGGGCCCTTGCAGCCGACCTTGTACAGGCAGTAGCCCTTGCGTGCCGACTCGTCGTCGAACGCTTCAACAAACTGACCGGCGTCAAAGTGCGGGCGGCGGTAACACTTGTCATGGATGCGCTGGCTGTAGAACATCTTCGGGCGGCCCTGGCGGTCCAGCTCGGGAATCTTGTCAAAGGTCAGCATGTAGGTGATCACACCGGTCATCACCTCGGCAATCGGCGGGCAACCCGGCACCTTGATGATGGGTTTGTCGGTGATGACCTTGTGAATCGGCGTGGCTTGCGTCGGGTTGGGCTTGGCGGCCTGCACACAACCCCAGGAGGCACACGAACCCCAGGCAATCACCGCCTTGGCATCTTTGGCGACACGCTTGAGCTTTTCGATGAAGGGTTTGCCCGACTGGATGCAGAACATGCCGTCCTCGTTGAGCGGCGGGTTACCCTCCACGGCCAGGATGTACTGTCCTTTGTACTTGGTCATGATCTCATCCAGGATGGCTTCGGCCTGGTGGCCGGCGGCGGCCATCAGCGTGTCGTCGTAGTCCAGCG
>JAVHPS010000086.1:0-2634 GCA_036170715.1 Rhodoferax sp.
ATTGGTAGCCCTTGGCTTGCGCTTCAGCACAGGCTTCAGCAAGCTTGGCCTGATCCCGACCACATATTAAAGTGATAGCACCTGCCTCAGCAAATTTATGGGCTGCAGCCAATCCAATACCTGAACTTCCACCAGTGACGAGCACCACCTTGCCCCCCACCGTGCCGCGCAAGCTGCGGTCAATGTGCAAGTCAGGATCCAGATGGCGTTCCCAGTAGTCCCACAAGCGCCAGGCGTAATCTTTCAGGTTCGGGCAAGCCACGCCTGTGCCTTTGAGCGCGGCCAGGGTGTCGCGGCAATCAAAGCGTGTGGGGTAATTGACAAAGGTCAGCATGTCCTCGGGCAGCCCCAGGTCTTTCATGATGGCGTTGCGCACCCGGCGCACCGGGGCCAACGCCATCAGCCCTTTGGTCACGCTGCGCGGAATGAACCCCAGCAACGCGGCATTGACAAACAGGTTCATCTTGGGCGCGTGCGCGGCGCGGCTGAAGATGTCCAGCACATCGCCCACGCGGTAACCCACTGGGTCAACCAGGTGGTAGCAACGCCCGGCAATGCTTTTTTGGTGGCTGATGGCATCAAGTGCATCCACCACAAAATCCACCGGCACGATGTTGACGCGCCCGCCTTCCAGTCCAATGGAGGGCAGCCACGGCGGCAGCAGCTGGCGCATGCGCTGGATCAGCTTGAAGAAGTAATACGGCCCGTCAATCTTGTCCATTTCGCCGCTTTGGCTGTCACCCACCACCATGGCGGGGCGGTACACCGACCAGGGCAGTTTGCATTCGGTGCGCACGATTTTTTCAGACTCGTGCTTGGTCATGAAGTACGGGTGCTCGTAGTTCTCTGCCTCGGCAAACATGTCTTCGCGGAACACGCCTTCGTACAAACCGGCGGCAGCGATTGAGCTCACATGGTGAAAGTGGCCGGCATCAATGGCCTTGGCAAAGTCCACCGTGTTGCGCGTGCCGTCCACGTTGACTTGCATCTGGCTGTCGGCATCAGCTGCCAGTTCATAGATGGCGGCCAAGTGGTAGAAGTGCCCAATCTGCCCCTTGAGCTGCTTCACATCGGCCGCCGACACGCCCAGCTTTTTGGCCGTGAGGTCTCCCACCACCGGCATCAGACGCGCAGCGCTGACACCGCAAAACGCACGCAAGGCCTTGACCTTGCCCTCACTGCCGGAGCGCACCAGCACCGACACCACCGCGCCTTTGCGCTCCAGCAATTTTTTAACCAAGCGCTTGCCAATGAACCCGGTGGCTCCGGTAACAAAATAATGCATGTTCACACTCCAGTTGAAGGCCGCATTCTTGCTCAGATTCATGGTTCCCGGATTGAGCGTAAACCCGCGTAAACAAGCTCCTTTTTTAGAACGCCGCCCCTACACAATAGGGGTGCGCAGCCCTTAAAGTGGACAACGCGTTTACACCATCCGTTCATCAGGAGTTTCACATGGTCACCAAATTGAAAAAGGTCAGCCCGGCAGCCAAAGCAGCCAGCAAAACGGCCAACAAGCCTAGCGCCCCCAAGGCCTCCCTGTTGTCCAGCTCAGTCAAAGACTCGGCGCAACAAATCTGGCAAGCCGGTTTGGGCGCGTTCAACAAGGCGCAGTCCGAGGGCACCAAAGCCTTTGAGGCTCTGGTCAAAGAAGGCATGAGCTTTCAGCGTAAAACCCAGTCTGCGGCAGAAGACAAAATCTCTGAAGCCACGCAAAAAATGACCAGCATGGCCAGCGACATTTCCAGCAAAGCTTCAGGCCAATGGGACAAGCTGGAAAGCATTTTTGAAGACCGTGTGGCCAAGGCACTCAACAAACTCGGTGTGCCTTCTGCCAAAGATGTAGAAGCCCTGATTGCCCGCATTGATGCACTCAACGCCAGCGTGCAAAAACTCAGCCCGGCCAAGACGGTGGCCAAAGCCACGGCAAAACCTGCCAAAAAGATTGCCGCAAAACCAGCCGCAAAGGCCGCAAGCGCCAAAAAACCAACGCAAGCGCCAGCCAAAAAAGCCCCTGCAAAAAGAGTTGCAACCAAGCCTGTGGCAACCCCTGCGGCGCAGGTAAACCCTGTATAAACCGCGGCGTAATCCAGCCTAAACTCGGCATCCATGACCCACACCAGCCCCGCGCACAGCCCGAAAATTGCACTCGCACTGGCAGGCGGCGGCCCACTGGGTGCCATTTATGAAATTGGTGCGCTGTGTGCCTTGCAGGAATCGCTGCTGGGCATTGACTTCACCCGCCTGCACCATTACGTGGGGGTGTCGGCGGGGGGCTTCATTGCAGCGGGTTTGGCCAATGGCATCACACCGCAGCAACTGTTTTCGCTGTTCATTGAAGACCGCAAACACCAAACCGAAGCCTTTGACCCGGCTTGTCTGCTGACCCCCGCTTTTGCTGAATTTTTCTCGCGCGGCCTGCGCTTGCCAGCGCTCTTGCTGGCAAGCGCCTGGCACGCCAGCGTGGGGCGGCAGTCGTTGATGCGCGTGCTGGAGCGGCTGGGGCCCAGTCTGCCCACCGGGATTTTTTCAAACCAGCAGATCGACACCGAACTCACCCGCCTGTTTTCCAAACCCGGGCGTACCAATGATTTCCGCCAGCTCAAGGGCCGGTTAACCTTGGTTGCCACCCAC
>JAVHPS010000087.1:0-2619 GCA_036170715.1 Rhodoferax sp.
GGTTCTTTTTTGCGCAGGCCAATCACCCGCAAAACCTTTACTACCAAACCATTTCTTAACAGAGCAGGCGCATGCTTCAATTTTTATCAAGAGTGCAGCTTTTTATCAAACATGGGTTGTTGCGGCTGGCCGTGGGCATGTGGGTAGCCACACCGGCCTGGGCTGCTGACAGCGTGGTGCCATCAAGTGCCATGCCTTGGTGGTTTTGGCCGCTGGCTTTGTTTGTGACCTGTTTTTTGATAGGCATTGTGGCCGTGCCTGCGGGTATTGGTGGTGGCACACTGTTTGTGCCAATCATTGGAGGCTTTTTCCCCTTTCACCTGGACTTTGTGCGTGGGGCCGGGCTGCTGGTGGCACTGGCGAGTGCGCTGGCAGCGGGGCCGATGTTGCTGCGGGGTGGTTTGGCCAGTGTGCGTCTGGCACTGCCGCTGGCTTTGCTGGCGTGCATGAGCTCCATTGCCGGCGCTTTGCTTGGGTTGGCACTGCCCGCAGCCATCATTCAAATTGCTTTGGGCTTGATTGTTTTGGGTATTGTGGCGTTGATGCTGGCGGCCAAAAAATCAGAGTTTCCGGTGGTTGCACAGCCAGACCGGCTATCAAGTGCTTTGGGTATTCATGGTGTGTTTATTGACGGTGCCTCGGGTCGTGCCATTGACTGGCAGGTACATCGCACCCCCATGGGTTTATTCTTGTTTTTGATGATTGGCATCATGGCTGGCATGTTTGGCATTGGTGCTGGTTGGGCCAACGTGCCTGCGCTTAACCTGCTGATGGGCGCACCCTTGAAGGTATCGGCAGGTACCTCAGGCTTGGTGCTGTCACTGGTTGATTCATCGGCTGCTTGGGTGTATTTGAACCGTGGGGCGGTGCTGCCCATGATTGCCGTGCCCTCGGTCGTAGGCATGATGCTGGGTGCACGCATTGGTGCCAAGTTGCTCAATGTACTCAAAGGCTCGGTGATTCGCAAAATGGTGATTGCGCTTTTGTTGTTTGCGGGCTTGCGTGCGCTACTGAAAGGTTTGGGCATATGGATTTAAACCCCAAAATCACCCCTGAGATAGGTGCTGCATCACATGCAGAAGTCGATGCAAAAGCTCAAAAAGCAGAGGCTGAGCGCTATGCTTTTTTACTTGATTGGAGTTCACGTTTGGGCGTTCTGGCATTGCTTTTGAGCTTTGCTGCGTATGTGTTTGGCCTGCTAACACCGCACGTGGCGCTGGAGCAGTTGCCTCAGCTTTGGAATTTGCCGGTCAAAGACTATTTGCAAAAAACCCAAACCCCAACGGGCTGGGGTTGGTTGGCATTGGCGAACCGGGGTGATCTGTCAAATTTGGTGGGTATCGCTTTGTTGTCTGGCAGTTCCATTGCACCGTTGGTTGGCATGATCGTGCTGTACGCCAAACGCAAAGATGTCGTCTATGTGGGCATTTGTGCAGTGATTTTGTGTGTGCTCTTGCTCGCTGCGTCGGGCGTGTTAACGGCAGGACATTGACTATGGCGCAATTATTTTCACGTTTGCTTTTGGCAACCGAACACACTGACTACGACGCTGGCTCAGAGGCCATGGGTTTGGCTTTGGCGCAACGCTGTCAATTGCCGTTGGCCACTGTGCTGCCGCTTGTGAGCAACCCTGAATATGAGGCTTTAGCGCCGCAAATTGCTATGCAAGCAGAGCGTGAAGCAGCCAAAAAAATAGCTGCCTTGCACGCTATGGCCAGTGTCCAAGGCGTTTGCATCGACTTGCGACTGCGCCGAGGGGAAGAGCCCTACCAAGAAATTGTGGCCGAAGCCACTGCGCTTGGCAGCGACATGATCATCATCCGGCGCAGGGGAAAACGCGGATTTTTAGCGAATTTGTTGGTTGGAGAGATGGTCAGTAAGGTGGTGGCTCATGCACCGTGCCATGTGTTGATCGTGCCGCGCCAAGCGCACATGTGGCAGCAACGCGTGTTGGCAGCGGCAGAAGACAGTGCGCAAGATCGGCAAATTGTGTCGATTGCAGCAGCTGTGGCGGCACAGTGTGCGTTGCCTTTGACGGTGGTTTGCGTGGTTGCAGCACACAACCTGCGTACTCAAGCTGAAGTTTTTGTTGCAGAAATGGTCAGACTGGCGGAGCTGCAAGGTGTAGCCACCCAAGCCGAGGTCAGGGTTGGTAAGCCTTATGAAGAAATCGCTGCAGCGGGTCAAGCGTGCCAGGCGGATCTGGTGGTGATGGGCAGCCGCGGCGAGGCCAGGTTGGGGCGATCTTTGGTGGGTGGTGTGGCGCAAAAAGTGATTGGGCTTTCAGAAGTGCCGGTCATGGTGTTACGTGTTTAGGATGTGGCGAGAAATAACTTCCCCAATTTGCTGCGGCGGATTTGGGCGTGCTGCGTCGTTGCAAGTCGCTTGTTTGGCACGCCAAACGGCGCGCCTTGCGCCTAGCTGCACATCCCAACTCCTTGCAGCAAACCGGGGGGTTATTCCTTGCCACATCCTTAGTTTTTTTATGGAGTTTGATTATGAGTGATGCACTTAATTATTTGATCAAGACTCGCCCTGAAACGGTGAGTCATTACTTTGCCTTTCTCAAAGAAACCGGCAAGCACCTGGACCCCAAGACGCGAAATTTGATTTCGGTCA
>JAVHPS010000088.1:0-12728 GCA_036170715.1 Rhodoferax sp.
AGGCTGGTAAAATATCAGCCACATACCTGCAGTTGAACTCGTTAAGTAATGCTTATTGGATTGGCGGCATAGTTCCACAAAGCTGCTCTTAATTTCACCTCGATTGAATCATCTTGCAGACATTGGCGGCTAAAAAGTCTGGGACAGGTCTGCAGCGTTAGGCCGATTTAGGGTTGTCCAAAATACTCGCTCCTTACCCGGCATTCACGCAGTCGCGCGACCGTCAACAATGTGGTGTTGATTTTGATTTACATTGCACACGCCTACGTCCAATAACGAATCTAGATTAGGTTGCTGACATTGGCATCAGCACAAAAATATTGTTGTTTCATTGTTGAGGTTGACTTCAGGATATGACGAACTCTCTGGGCGCAACACTGGCCTGGTGTATTGTTTTCTGCCTACGGCCTCACTGGCCCGGACTCGCACCGCGACGGGTTTCGCCAGATTACGGAGGTCGAAAGCAGCGTCGTGCTCATTGTTGGCAACTCGGGCGAAGCGCCGCCTCTGTTGCGCGTGTCCTTGATCGACATGTACACCGGTATTCGCGGTGTAGCCTCAATTTGTGCTTCGCTGTTGGGCCGCACATTGCAAAAGCGTTTGACCTAGCCAGCATGGGCGTGCAGCAGCAGTTACGCCGAGTTGAACGGCTAAAGTTTTGACCTGGTGTTCAACGACACGTTTGTCAGCCTGGGTGTCGAGTTGCCGGCGGTGCCAGCCTCAGTGTTTGCGATGTGTAGTCTGGCTTATGAGTTGGCTTATGAGTTGGCGTATGACAAGGATTGACCCCATTTTTGCGTCTGGCACAGAGCGCCGGTGCAAGTCAGTTCGGCGATGGCGTGGGCATGCTGGCCGAGAAGGCGGCTGAGGCTCTTGTCTTGTGGAGTGGCGTTCGGCCCGAAACACACCCGGTAATTGCGGCGCACACGGTCACACTGGTGTTATGCGGCATTGACCGGGTAATAACAGCCTCATGGGCGTGTCACGATACAACGCACAGTCCTATACTTTGAAGATGAACCAAACTGTACATTTGCCTGCAATAAAAGCCCCGAAAACAAAGATTGTCAAAACGGCAAGTGCCAAGGCACCTGCGACGGTGACCAGTCGCACCAACGATCCCGACCGCACCATGGCCGGGATTCTGGAAGTGGCCACGATCGAGTTTGCCGAAAAGGGTTTGGACGGCGCGCGAATCGATGAGATTGCGGCGGCCACCAAGACCAGCAAGCGCATGATTTACTACTATTTCACCAGCAAGGAAGGCTTGTATCGGGCCGTGCTAGAGGATATATACCGGCGCATGCGCGCCATCGAATCCGGCTTACACCTGGCTGATTTGCCGCCGGTGGACGCGCTGCAGCGGCTGGTGGGCTTTACCTTTGACCACCACCACAGCAACGAGAATTTCATCCGCCTGGTGATGTCTGAAAACATGCAGCGCGGGGCCTACCTGGCGCAAAGCAAAAGTATTCAGGGCCTCAACGTGCCGGCCATCGCAGCCATTGCAGAGCTGTACAACCGCGGTGTGGCGTCCGGCGTGTTTCGCGCTGGGCTCGACCCGGTGGACATTCATGCCTCCATCTCGGCGCTGACGTTTTTCAATGTGTCCAATCGGCACACCTTTGGTGTCATCTTCAAGCAAGACGCCACAGCGCCCGACACAGCCGCCATGCGACGCAGCAGCGTGATCGACATGGTGCTGCGCTACGTGCGTGCGCCCTGATTTCTCCTTCTTCCGCGACACTGAAAATATCTTTTCAAACCTAGGGTAAACACCGATTCGCAGAAAACTAACCAGTTCGTACATTATCTTATCCGAATGATCTGGAGACGAATATGGTTCAAAAATTAATCACCCGCTACTGCCAGTTGCTGTCGGTGCTCATCGTCATCTGCCTGGTTGCCATGGTGCTGATGGTGTTTGGCAACGTGGTGATGCGTTATGCCTTCAACTCCGGCATTGCGGTGTCTGAGGAACTCTCCCGCTGGTTGTTTTTGTGGTTGATCTTTCTGGGGGCCAGCATTGCGGTGCATGAGCAGGGCCACATGGGAAGCGACATGGTGATGGAAAAACTGTCCCCCAAGTGGCAAAAAATGGGTGCTGTCGTGGCCCAGTTGCTGATGCTGTGGGTGACCTGGCTTCTGTTCACTGGCAGCGTGGCACAAACCAAGATCAATTGGGACGTGTTGGCCCCGGTGACTGAATACTCCATGGCCTGGGTCTACAGCACCGGTGTGGTGTTCTCCGTGTCCACCGGGCTCATGCTGCTCAGCGACCTGTGGTACACGCTGCGCGGCGAAATGACGCCGACGCAGATTCGCAAAGCGCACCACGTCGCAGAACAAGAGCAATTTGAGGTCAACGCACGTGCCGCTGAACAGCAGGCTAACAAGTCGGCCACCCCCCTTTGATTCGGAGTTTTAAATGACCATTGCCATTTTTCTTGCCGCGTTGATCGGCGCGGTCGCACTCGGTATTCCGATTGCTTATTCCCTGTTGCTCTCAGGTGTGGCCCTGATGGTGCATCTGGGTAACTTTGACTCTCAAATTCTGGCGCAAAACGTGTTGGAAGGGGCCAACAGCTTCCCACTGCTGGCGGTGCCTTTTTTTATGCTGGCAGGTGAAATCATGAACGTCGGCGGTTTGTCGCGCCGTATTGTGGATCTGGCGATTGCGCTGGTGGGCCATGTGCGCGGTGGTTTGGGTTATGTGACCATCATCGCTGCCTGTTTGATGGCATCACTGTCGGGCTCGGCGGTGGCAGACACCGCTGCGCTGACGGCTCTGTTGCTGCCGATGATGGTGCGTGCCGGCCACCAAAAGGCCCGCTCGGGTGGTTTGATTGCATCGGCCGGCATCATCGCGCCGATCATTCCGCCGTCGATTCCCTTCGTGATTTTTGGTGTGACCGCCAATGTGTCGATTGGCAAGCTGTTTCTGGCCGGTATTGTTCCCGGCCTCATGATGGGCATTGCCTGTGCCGTCGCCTGGTGGATCACGGCCCGCGCCGAAGCCGTGGTGACGCCACCCAGGGCCTCACGTGCGGATCTGGTCAAAGCTTTTCGGGAGTCAACCTGGGCGCTGGTGTTGCCGCTGATTGTGTTGGTGGGTCTGAAGTTTGGCGTGTTCACCCCGACCGAAGCTGCGGTAGTCGCCGCGGTGTATGCCTTTCTTGTGGCCACTGTGGTTTACCGCGAACTCAGCTTGAAGCAGTTGTATGAGGTGTTTTTGGCCTCGTCAAAAACCACCGCCATCATCATGTTCATGGTGGCCGCAGCAGCGGTCAGCGCCTGGCTGATTGCCGTGGCTGACTTGCCGGGCCAACTTATTGGCCTACTGGAACCCTTCCTGCAAAGCCCCACCACTTTGCTGGTGATTTTGATGATTGTGTTGCTGCTGGTCGGTATGGTGATGGACTTGACACCCACTATTTTGATTCTGGCCCCGGTGATGGTGCCAGTAGTGAAAGCCGCAGGCATTGACCCGGTGTACTTTGGTGTGTTGTTTGTGCTGGTGGGTGTGATTGGCCTAGTGACACCGCCAGTGGGCACCGTCTTGAACGTGGTGGCCGGGGTCGGCAAGATGAAGATGGACCAGGTCGCGCGTGGGGTGATCCCGTTCCTGATCGCAGACATCATTGTTTTGTTCCTGCTGGTGTTCTTCCCGGCCCTGGTGATGGTGCCTTTGGACTTCTTCTACAAATAACTGTTTTCTGGGTGCTGCGGTGCTGGGTACGCCGCTGCAGCAGCCTTTATATCGGCGGCCCGATTACAACGTCACTGGAGACCTATATGAAACGCCTGTTTATCAAATCTGTTCTGGCGGTTGCCGCCGTCGCCGCTTTCGGCATGGCCAGCGCGCAAGAAAAAGTCATCAAGTTTGCTAACCAGAACAGCAAAGGCCACCCGATTGTGCTGGGCATGGACAAGTTTGCCGAGCTGGTGGCATCCAAGTCGGGCGGCAAGATGGTAGTCAAAGTGTTTGCCGGTGGCACGCTGGGCAGCGACCAGGCCAATGTGTCGTCGCTGCAAGGTGGCACGCTGGAAATGGCTTCGATGAACTCCGGCATTTTTGCCAGCCTGGCCAAAGAATTCGCCATTTATGATTTCCCGTTCATGTTCGGCAACTTCAAGGAAGCCGACGCGGTCGTCGATGGCCCGGTCGGTAAAAAACTGCACGGCATGTTGGAGGCCAAAGGCATTGTGGGTCTGGCGTATTACGAGCTGGGCTTTCGCCACATCAGCAACAGCAAACGCCCGATCCTCAAGGTGGAAGACCTTGAAGGCCTGAAGCTGCGTGTGATCCCCAACCCGATCAATGTGGATTGGGTCAAGGCGCTGGGTGCCAACCCGACACCGCTGCCTTTCCCTGAGCTGTACGCCGCCATGGAACAAAAAGCCGTGGACGGTCAGGAAAACCCGCTACCCACCATCAACTCGGCCAAGATGTACGAAGTGCAAAAAAACCTGGTGCTGACCAACCACCAGTACAACCCGCAGTCGGTGGTCATTAGCAAGAAGTTCTGGGACACCTTGAGCGCTGCCGAAAAGAAGATCATCCAGGACTCCGCCAACGAGTCGGCCAAGTACGAGCGTGAGCAGTCGCGTGGCCTGGCTGCCAGCATTCTGGACAACCTGAAGAAAAACGGCATGCAAGTGACCGAATTGTCAGCGCCTGAGATGGTCAAACTGCGCAACAAGATGACCCCGGTGATTGCCAAATACTCGGTCAACGTCGGTCAGGAAACCGTGAAAGAAGTGCAAGACCAACTGGCTGCCTTGCGCAAGTAAACCGGTCTGAAGAGGTGGCTGGTGCCAGACCGCATGGCCATAGGCGTGCACTGCAGGCGCCTCTTCAGTTCACACAAGCAGTGTAAAAATAATAGCTGCTCGCGCAATATCTATAAGGGCTAGAGCCCATTTTTACTTAACAATATCATGACCGTCGACGGCAACACCGAAATCATTGCGCACATTGGCTTCCCCACCTATGCTTTTCGGGCGCCGCTGATTTACAACCCCTGGTTTGCCAAGGTGGGCATCAATGCCATCGTGGTGCCGATGTCTTGCCAGGTGGAGCCCTACCCAAGGTTTTTGCGCTCGGTCTTTCACCTGGGCAACATTCGCGGTGCGCTCATCACCATGCCGCACAAAGTGTCCACAGTGGGTTTGGTGGACGACGTGTTGCCCACAGCGGCGATTGCGGGCGCCTGCAATGCCGTGCGCCGGTTGGCAGATGGCCGCCTGCAAGGCGACATGTTTGACGGTGAGGGTTTTGTGCGCGGCCTCAAGCGCAAGGGTTTCGACCCCAAAGGTCGGCGCGCGTTGGTGGTGGGTGCGGGTGGTGTGGGTTGCGCCATCGCCGCCTCACTGGCCGCCGCCGGTGTGCTGGAAATGGACCTGTTTGACGTCAACAACCAGTCCGCCATGGGCCTGGCCAACCGCCTGCTGCAGCATTACCCCAGCATGACGATTCGCACCGGCTCCAGTGACCCGGCTGGCTTTGAACTGCTGGTGAATGCCACCCCGATGGGCATGAACGATGGCGACCCGCTGCCGGTGGACATGGCACGGGTTGATCCGACCACCTTTGTGGGTGAGGTGGTCATGAAGACCGACATGACCGCATTTTTGAAAGCCGCGCAAGCCCGTGGCTGCCGCATTCAGGTAGGGGCCGACATGCTCTACGAGCAAATTCCCGCTTACCTGGAGTACTTTGGCTACCCCGTGCCGACGCCTGATGAGCTGCGCGCCGCCGCAGCCCCAATCTGACCCAACTGTCTTGTAGGGTGCGACTTGCACCGGCCATGGCTGACTGAAGTCAGCCCTACAAAGACACGCAAAATCGTTTCCTGTTCACCCTCACAACGCACTAGGAGTTAGCCCATGACCCCATCCACCACCGACGTCCTGATCTCAGAAGTGGGCCCGCGCGACGGCCTGCAGTCCGTCAAGGCCACCATGCCCACGGCAGACAAGTTCAAATGGATCGACGCGCTGGTCACCGCCGGTCTGCGCGAGATCGAAGTTTGCTCGTTTGTGCCAGCCAAGCTGCTGCCGCAAATGGCCGATGCGGCTGAGGTGGTGCAACACGCGTTGCAGCACAAGGGTGTGACTATCATGGCGCTGGTGCCCAACCTGCGCGGGGCCGAGGGCGCGCTGCGCTCAGGGGTGCACAAGCTGACCATTCCCTGTTCTGCCAGCGAGGCGCATTCTTTGGCCAACGTCCGCAAAAGCCGCAAAGACATGGTGGAAGAAGTGCGCGCCATCGTGCGCCTGCGCGACGAGATTGCCCCCGGTGTGAAGATCGAGGCCGGCCTGTCCACCGCCTTTGGCTGCACCATTCAGGGTGAGGTGACCGATGACGACGTGGTCTGGATGGCCGAGCAAGTGGTGGCTGCGGGTGTGGATGAAGCCGGTCTGTCTGACACCACGGGCATGGCCAACCCGGCGCAGGTGCGCCGCTTATTCATTAAGGTACGCGCCGCCATTGGTGACAAGACCGGTGCCGCCCACATGCACAACACCCGTGGCCTGGGCCTGGCCAACTGTCTGGCCGCCTATGACGTGGGTGTGCGCACCTTTGACGCATCACTGGGTGGCCTTGGCGGCTGCCCCTATGCGCCCGGTGCCTCGGGCAATGTGGTCACCGAAGACCTGGTGTTCATGTTTGAGGCCATGGGCATCAAAACCGGCGTCGACATTGAAAAACTCATCGCCGCGCGCGCGCCGCTGATGGCCGGGCTACCGGGTGAGCCCATTTATGGCATGACCCCGCTGGCTGGGTTGCCCAAGGGTTGGAAAGATTAATCGGGGTCAGATCCCAATTAATTTTAATTTCAGTATCAATTAAATAGCTGTTGACGCTTATTTAATAATGGCTACAGCCCAATTTGCCATATAAATATGTTCCTGCGCATCCTCAGCATTGTTTTTCCGATTTTCATCATTGTGATGATCGGCTTTGCCTATGGGCGCAAACATCGCCCCGACATGACGGCGGCCAACACGCTCAACATTTCGGTGTTTTTGCCTGCGCTGTTTTTCTCGGCGATGGCGGGTAAAACCTTCAATTTGGCAGACCATATCCCGATTGCCATAGCTTGCGCCGTGGTGGTGCTGGGCTCTGGCTTGCTCACCTGGGGCTATGCCCGGCTGGCTGGCATCGACCCCAAAACCCTGGTGCCACCGTCGATGTTCAACAACGTCGGCAACATGGGCTTGCCGCTGATGGTGCTGACCTTTGGCGAACAGGTGCTGGGGGTCGCCGTGGTGTTGATGCTGGTGGTGACGGTGTTGCAGTTCACCGTGGGCTTCCGGCTGCTGAGTGGCCGCTTTAACGCGTCCATGCTCTGGCGTGAGCCGGTGTTGGCCGCTGCCGGGGCGGGTATGTTTGTCGGCCTGAGTGGCCTCACGGTGTGGCCGCCGTTGATGGTGGCGGCCAAGCTGTTGGGCGACATCTCCATTGGCCTGATGATTTTTTCGCTTGGGGTGCGCTTGGCCACGGCGCATTTGGGGGCCTGGCGCATTGGCGTAGTGGGGGCGTGCGTGACGCCGATTACTGGCATGCTGGTGGCGTGGGGGTATGGACTTTTTGCCGGTCTGAGCACGCTTGAGCAAAACATGCTGTTTGTGTTTGGTGCGCTGCCACCGGCCGTGTCGAGCTTCATATTTGCCGAGCGTTTCAAACAAGAGCCCGAGAAGGTCGCCAGCATTGTCATCATTGGCAACGCCGCAGCCTTGTTTTTTATTCCGCTGGCCCTGGCCCTGCGGCTGTAGTGCGTTGGCCTGCCTATCAACTTTTTTCTTTAGGAACACTGTCCATGGATTTGCCGATTCACCAACTGTCGATGACGGTGCTGATGACCCCCGACACCGCCAACTTTTCCGGCAACGTACATGGCGGCACGATCCTGAAATTGCTGGACCAAGTGGCCTTTGCCTGCGCCAGCCGTTACGCCGGACGTTACGCGGTCACGCTCAGTGTGGACCAGGTGATGTTTCGCCAGCCGATTCATGTGGGTGAACTGGTCACGTTCTTGTCGTCGGTGAACCACACTGGCTCGTCGTCGATGGAGATCGGCATCAAGGTGATTGCCGAGAACATCCAGAACCGGGTGGTGCGCCATGTGAACAGCTGCTTTTTCACCATGGTGGCGGTGGACGAAGACAAAAAGCCTGCGCACGTTACGCCGCTGCAGCCCAGCACCCCGGATGAGCTTCGCCGCCACGCGGCGGCGGAGCTGCGCAAACAGATGCGCCGCGAGATGGAACAGCGTTTTGCCGCCACCCGCACCAGTCCGTGATTGGCGTGTTTTTTTATATGCTTTGTTGGCCTCTAGACCATATGGAATAAGCGCAAGTAGCTGCTGTTTTAACAAGCCCAGACGACCTACTGCACACCCATGATCGACTGCCACGTCCATATTTTTGACCCGGCCCGTTTCCCCTATGCGCCTGACACCTGGTACACGCCTGCTGGTGGCGAGACCGGTACCGCAGCCCAGCTGGCCCAGGTGATGGATGCACATGGCGTGCGCCATGCGTTGCTGGTGGGCCCCAATTCAGGCTATGGGCTGGACAACTGCTGTTTGCTGGACGCCATTCGCCACAGCGGCGGGCGCTTCAAGGGTGTAGCTGTGGTGCGCAATGACGCCAGCCGCGCCGAACTGCAAGACCTGCAGGCCCAAGGCGTGGTGGGCGTGGCGATGAACGCGGCGCTGCTGGGCGTGGACTTTTACCAAGACACTGGCACGCTGCTTGCGCGCTTGCGTGATCTCGGCTTGTGGGCGCAGGTGCAAGTGCAGGGCGACCAGTTAGTGGATTTGAAACCCATGTTGGTGGACAGCGGCGCGAGGCTGCTGTTTGACCACTGTGGCCGCCCCGACCCGGCGGCAGGTGTCGGGCAGGCCGGTTTTGCCGCGCTGCTGGCGCTGGCCGACACCGGGCGCTGTGCCGTCAAGCTGTCCAGTCTGGTGAAGTGTTCCAGCCAGTCGTATCCGTACAAAGATGCCTGGGCGTATGTGCAGGCGCTGTTGCAGGCCTACACACCGCAGCACCTGGTGTGGGGCTCAGACTGGCCGTTTCTGCGGGCACCTGCGCGCATCGACTACGGGCCGTTGCTGGCGCTGTTTGAGCAGCTGGTGCCGGATGCGGCCAGCCGTCAAGCCATTCTGAGCGACACGCCAAAGCGGTTGTTTGGGTTTGGCGCGGACATCAGACCCGCACGTTTTCCGGAAGACCTTGAGGCGGTCACAGCCATCTTTCAGGAGTACATCGCAAGCGCCAGTGTCAGTCTTGAATTTCAAAATTACTGCGCTGAATTCAGCAGCCTGCCGGGGAAGTACGCGCACCCAGAGGGCAGGCTTTTGCTGGCCTGGCGCGAGGCCAAGGTGGTCGGTTGCGCAGCGCTTCGCCAGGTTGATGCCCATACCTGTGAATTAAAACGGGTCTACGTCCGACCCGAAGGGCGTGGCGTTGGGCTGGGTCGGCAGTTGGTCTTGTGCATGCTGGATGAAGCCAAAAAGGCAGGTTACACGCGCATGTGTCTGGATGTGTTGCCAGAGTTCAAGGCGGCGACACACATTTATGAGTCCATTGGCTTCCTGCCTGCAGCACCTGTGGCTTTCAACCCTGTCCCCGGCGCCCAGTTTCTGGGCCTTGACCTGTTGGGTGCGGCTCACGGCGCACGCTGCGACGACACCCACTGATCTTTGTCCTTTCACTCCAGCTCGCGAACCAGCCTAAACCTAAGACTGATGCCACGGTAGTCAGGCTCGTAAGGCTGTCGCAATGCAGAGCGCCAGCTGCCAGATGTCACGTGCCAACTGCCACCGCGCACCACCTTGCGGCTGGCGGTGGCTGGGCCGCTGGGGTCTTCAAATTTGGTTCTGCGTCCACTAGGCCTACGCCCAAATGGGGTGGATGCTCATCATCGGCACGGTGGCCAATGTGGCGAGCACCACAGCCAGTGGGTGCCGGGCATCAGTCCTGGGGTGTTGCTGGGTGCAGCGCCAACAAGGCCGCGATCTGAATGTGGGTCAGGGCAGACGCTTGTTGCGCCAACTCAGGCGACAAGCGTGCTCTGGCTTCTTTGGCTGGCAGACCTGCGCGCACAGCGTCCAGATTGCTGCGCATGCGCTGGGTGTCGGCATGCAGGCCACCCGTTATCTGAGCCACGGCGCGGGCAATGCTTTGGCTGGCACTGAGCAGCGCAGGCCACTGCGCCAGTTGGGTTTGCCAGTGGCCTGACGCCGCGCCGTTGGCCTGCGATAAGGTGGCCAGCAGGGTGGCCACTTGCTGCGGCACCCGCTGCGCAGCTGCCAGCGCAGCCATGCACAACATGGCCATGGGCACTGGTGGTGCCGATTTGGCTCCGGGCACAGCGGCGGCCGGTGCCACAGGTGGCGTCAGTTCGCCAATTTCAAACTGAGCCATGTGGGCGATGTCGCCTGCGATTTTGCCAAGGCTCCCTACCAGCATACCCAGTTCACAAGCCAGGGCGACGGTTTCATCGTGTGATGTATCTCCAGCAAAAACAGGCGCTTTGAGTTGCAAGTCTGTGGCCATCAGGGCCATGACTCGTTCGTCCTGGCCCTGCAGCGCCGCCCGGGTGACGTTCTCGCTTCCCAGCCTGAGGCTGCGTGCACTGCCTGCGGCTAATTGCAAACGCTGCTGACTGCGTTTCAAGGGGGCCGCCCACTGGCTGCAGGTGAGTCCAAAAGTGGTCACCGCAGCGGTTTGCTGCGGGTTGCGTGCCAGCATGGCGTCATCTGCATGTTGCGCCGCCAGCGCCAGCAGCGCGTGCACGGTCTGGGCAAGATCGGCTTCAATGAGTGTGAGCACATCGCACGTGACCAGCGCCAAGGCGGTGTCCACCAGTTCCTGGTCGCTGCAACCAAAATGCACGAAATCGGCAGCCTCCGGGTTGAAGAGTGCCACGGTTTCGCGAAGGTTTTTCACCAGCGGCGTGGCCAGGCATCGGCTTTGAACACTTTCGCGAACCAGCTTGGGCACGTCGAAGAGTTCGACCTTGCAGGTGCCAATGATCGACTGCGCTGCCGCCTGTGGCAGCAAGCCGACGCTGGCTTGTGCACGGGCCAGCGCGGCTTCAACGCGCAGCATGGCGTCAATCACGGCACGGTCACTGAGTGCCTCGGTGACCTCCGGCGTAAACAAAAAACGCTCGAACAGACTGCTCATTGGGGGCGTTTAAACGCTGGAGGTGCGGCGCAGGCGGATCTGGTTGGGCAGTGGCACCGAGCGCTGCAGCACGTCTTGCCCCACCCAAAGGGCAGACGCTTGCGCGCGCTGTGCCACGTGCTGCGCGGGCATGGCCGCGTGGTCATCATTGAAGGCCGCCAAGCTGTAGTTGCCCCGGTAGCCCAAGGTGTGCAGGGTACTCACGATGGCGGCCAACGCGTCGCTGTGGTTGCCGTCACCCGGAAAAACGCGCCAGGGCGCATTGGGTTGGCCGAGTTGGTCGGCCAGGCGCACCAGAAACACTTTGTCCGGGTCAAGCATGTCCAGGTCTTCCTGGATGACATCCGGGGCGGTGCCGCTGGCCAGCAGTTCATAGGTGTCAAGGCACAAGCCCAGGTTGGGCATGTCGGCCTCACAGACCAGGTCCCAAGCCTGCAGGTAATCTTTCACCACGGCGCCATTGCTACAGCCCTGGTAGGCCACCCTGATCGCCATGGGAATGGCCAGCATGGCCAATTGGCGCAGGTCTTGCACCAGCGTGGTGTGGTCGCCAGCGCCATGCGCCAAGATGGACGATGGCAACACCAGCAAGCGGCATTGCAGCGCGTGACACATGCTGAGCATGGCTTTGGCCACATCCAGCTTGTACGCATGCACTGGGCCGGTTGCCCCCTCAAAATTGACAGCGGTGTGAAACGCGCTTACCCGCAAACCACTGGCCAATACCGCGGCCACACCAGCGTCCGCGCCGTCTGGGTGGTTCACGAGGTCTTGCGTGCACAGGGTGACTTGCGAGAACCCAGCCGCGCGCACGGCGTTCAGCTTGGCGGGCAGGGCACCCGCCAGCGAATGGCTCTCGACGGCAAAATCGTTGATGTTGGCGCTGTTCATGGTTCAGGCGCGCAGGTTGTGAACAATCTCGAAGCTCACCCCGCCGAGCCAAGTCTTGGTCAAGGCGCCGCGCTCACTGGTTTGCACACTTTTTGAAGCGACAAACTCCACGCCGCGCTGGCTGAGTACCGCCACCGTAGCCAGCACATCGGCTGTGCCCAGGCCGATGCGGTGCAGGCCTTCGTCGTCTTCCACGTCCAGCACACCGGCCTCGGGCTCAATCAGCTGAATGTAGAAGCGTGACTCAGGCGGGCAGGGGCTACGCAAAATACGCCCCTTGGGCAGAATGCCAAAGCGTTGCTCTGCGGGTAGTTCGGTAAAGCCAAACAGTTCCCGGTAAAACTCGGTCCAGTCGTCCGAGCGGTCGTTGCCAATGTATTGCACCACGCCAAAAAAATGCAGCCCGGCTGTGGCCGGTGGGTGTTGATCCACCCCGGGGATAGGGGTGAAATCCACGTCGTAAATAGAAAACTGCTTATGTCGGTCTACAAAGTAGATGCGGCTGGTGCCCACGCCGTGAATGGCCGGAATGTTGAGCTCCATCACCTCCACATGTGTCGGCACGCCCCAAGCGCCCCGGTCAAGTGCGCGTTTGTAGGCTGCCGCCGCATCGCGCACGCGCAGCGCAATGG
>JAVHPS010000089.1:0-12724 GCA_036170715.1 Rhodoferax sp.
TGCGGTTGAACAGCAGGTGGTGCGCGGTGAGCGTGGCGGCGGTGAAGCGGTCTGACGCGGTCACAAACTGTGCGGCTTCACGCGTGGTGATGTGTTCAAAGACGATTTTTAACTCGGGAAAATTCCGCCGCAGCGGGATCAGCTGGGTGTCGATGAACACGGCTTCGCGGTCAAACAGGTCCACGTCGGGGGCCGTTACTTCACCATGCACCAGCAGCGGCAGCCCGGCGCGCTGCATGGCTTCAAGCGTTTTGTAGGTGTTGCGCAGCTGGGTTACGCCCGCGTCGCTGTTGGTGGTGGCTCCGGCGGGGTAGAGCTTGACGGCGACGATGCCCGCGGCTTTGGCGCGCAGGATTTCGTCGGCGGGCAGGTTGTCGGTCAAATACAGCGTCATCAAAGGTTCAAACGCAAGCCCGGCTGGCACGGCGGCCTGGATGCGTGCCTTGTAGGCCAGCGCTTGTGCCGTGGTGGTCACCGGTGGGCGCAGGTTGGGCATGATGATGGCGCGGGCAAACTGGGTGGCGGTGTGCGGCACCACAGTGCGCAGCGCATCACCATCGCGCACATGCAAATGCCAGTCGTCGGGGCGGGTCAGGGTCAGGGTGTTGCGCATGGGTGTTGTGCTGGGGGTTTTAGAACTCGCCCCCATGCAGGCTCAGGTAGTCCCACAGGGCTTGGGCATCGTGTTTGTGTGTTTTGGCAGCCGGGTGCAGGGCGCGGGTGCTGGCTTTGAGCGGGTGTGTAGGGCGCTCACGGTAGGCTCGCACTTCCATGGTGATGCTCAGGTCTTTGAGCTCGGGCGGCGCGGCGCTGACCAGCTTTTTGGCGCGCAGGTCTTTGCGCACGGCGCTTAGCGGCAGAAAGGCCACGCCATGGCCTTCCAGTGCCATGGCTTTGAGGCCTTCGGCCATGTCGGTCTCATAGACGCGGTCAAAGTGAATCGGGGCGCTGCTGTGTTTCAGGATCAGCTCCACCATTTGCCCCAGGTACGCGCCTTGTGCATAGGCCAGGTAGGGCAGCGGCCGGTTGGCCTTGCCGGGCAACTCAAACAGCGGGTTGCCATGCTCATCGGGTTTGCTGTAGGGTGCTACCACCTCTTCTCCCAAGCTCACCATTTCATAGCGGTTTGCGTCCAGTTGGTAGGGCTGAGAGGGGTGATGGTAGGCAATGAGCAGGTCGCAACTACCCTCCACCAGACGCATCACCGCGTCGTGTACGTTGAGCGCAATCAGGCGGCTTTTGATCGGGCCAAACTTGCCCCGCAGCGCCGACACCCAGGCCGGGAAAAACGTGAAGGCCAGGGTATGCGGCACGGCAAATTCAATCACGTCATGCCCGGCAGTGGCGTGTCCGCGCAGCATGGCGCGGGTGGTTTGCAGGGCTTGCAGCACCTCCAGCGCCTGGGCGTGCAGCGTGTCACCAGCGGGTGTCAGGCGTGTGGGATAGCTGCTGCGGTCCACCAGGTCAGCACCAGCCCAGGCTTCCAGCGACTGGATGCGGCGCGAAAACGCCGGTTGCGTCACATGCCGCAGCTGTGCCGAGCGGCTGAAACTGCGCGTTTCGGCCAGGCTGACAAAGTCTTCAAGCCAGGTGGTTTCCATCAGGTGCGGCCTTCGTCCAGCTCGGCTGCCAGCAGGTGTTGGGTGTCGGCCCAGCCGACCAGGGTAAAACGGTCGCCAGCCCACAGCAGGCGGTTGATGGCGGCGTTGCCCAGTTGCCAGGTGCGCGGCGCTTGCAACCCTTGGCCGGTGGCCAAGCGGTACAACTGGTCGAGCACGCCACCGTGCGCCACCAGCACAATCTGGCCGCCCGGGTGCTGTTGTGCTAGCCGGGTTGCGGTGCTGGCAATGCGCGTGCGCATGCTGGCCAGCGATTCACCCGCAGGTGGGGCCCAGTCGGGGTCACGCTGACGCCAGCGCAGCGAGTCTTGCGGAAACTCGGTCTCCAGCTCGGCATAGGTTTTGCCTTCAAAGCGGCCAAAGCTGCGTTCGCGCAGGTTTTGTTCAGCGTGCAGGGGCGCTTGCGTGGCGTGTGCGATGGCGCTGGCGGTTTGCCAGGCGCGCAGCAGGTCGCTGGCATAGATGGCATCCACGGCTTCGTCGCGCAGCGCGTCAGCCACCTGGGCGGCTTGTTGCAGCCCCGTCATGTTGAGTGCAATGTCGGTGTGGCCCTGGATGCGGGTGCCCACGTTCCAGGCGGTTTCGCCGTGGCGAATGGCAATGATGCGGGTGGCGTTCATCGGGGGATTTCAAGCGTTACACGGCGTGGGCCAGTGGGCGGGGTGGGGAAGCCCTGCAAGGCAGCATCGAGCATGGCGGCCAGAATAACCGCACTGTCGGCCCATGGACCTTCATGGCTGGCGTGGCTCTCAAACACCACTTGGCCTTGTGCATTGCGCAGCACCAGGCTGACTTGACGCCAGTAGTTGGGCTGTGTGTACAAGTCAGGAAACAAGGCCCCGCGTGAACCAATGCTGATGCCCCCATTGCCCAGGCCCCAGCCCAGCCCCCAGCCCATTCCCAATCCGGCGGGCTGCGGCGCAGGTTCCTGGCGCTGCTGGGCGCTGACTTGCACCGTTAGGCTGGCGGCATCACTGCGGTGCAGGCCAACCTTGGTCAGAGCCTGCTCAGTCAATTGCTCCAGCCGGTCTTGTCCGGCAGCCTGGACTTGTTGCGATGGCAAGCGCTCAAAGCGGTAGCTGGCATTGGGAGCTACGGTGTGCGGCGCAAAGCTGTTGACCTGGGTGTCGATCAACCGCACTCCGGCGCAACCGGAGAGTAATATTGCTATTGAAATTATAGCTATATGTGCTTTGTATGCAAGGGCTAGAGGCATATTTTGCTTACAACATTAAAGTTGTACAAGTTGCAGGCCGGGGGGCTGGGGCAGCGGGTATTCGTCGGCATCAAAGGCAATGTCACCATTCGCGTCAGCCACGCCGGTACGCACAATGCCTTTGAAGTCGTAGCGTGTGGCATCCATTAAATGCGAGGGCACGACGTTTTGCAAGGCGGTGAACATGGTTTCGGTGCGGCCGGGGTACTGGCGTTCCCACTGGTTGACCATGCGCTTGATTTCCTGGCGCTGCAAGTTTTCTTGGCTGCCGCACAGGCTGCAGGGGATGATGGGAAACTGGCGGTGTGCGGCCCAGGCGGTCAGGTCTTTTTCTGCCACGTAGGCCAGCGGCCGGATCACGATATGCCCACCATCGTCGCTCACCAATTTAGGCGGCATGCCTTTGAGTTTGCCGGCAAAGAACATGTTCAAAAAGAAGGTGTGCAACATGTCGTCGCGGTGGTGGCCGAGTGCGATTTTGGTGATTTTTAGCTCGTCGGCCACGCGGTACAAAATGCCCCGGCGCAAGCGGCTGCACAGGCTGCACATGGTTTTGCCCTCGGGCACCACTTTTTTGACGATGCTGTAGGTGTCCTGGGTTTCGATGTGGAATTCAATGCCGAGTTTGGCCAGGTACTCGGGCAGGATGTGGGCTGGAAAACCGGGCTGCTTCTGATCCAGGTTGACCGCCACGATGTCAAAGTGGATTGGTGCGCGCTTTTGTAGTTTCAACAAAATGTCCAGCAGGCCAAAGCTGTCTTTGCCGCCGCTCACACACACCATGACGCGGTCGCCTTCCTCAATCATGTTGAAGTCGATGATGGCCTGGCCAACCTGGCGGCACAGGCGTTTTTCAAGCTTGTGGCTTTCGCGCTCGATGCGCAACGTGGCCGCGCGTTGGGTGTCAGCGGGTGCTTCGGTTGGGATGCTATGGGCGTTCATGGGGTGTTTTAAAAGGCTTGCAAAGCCAAAAATTGATCTGGGGTGTAGGCCCGTACCGGGCTCTTGGCGAAGTCACGCAAGTTGCGGGTGATGATGGCTTGTGCCCCTGCCTGATAGGCACTGTAGGCTAGCACGGCATCTTCAAAGTCGGGCATGTCACTGGTCAATGCCAGGCGCAGTGTGGTTCGCGTCACCGCGGCAACGTCATACAAGTCCAGCAAGGCCGCTACCGCTGATCTGGCCCCCGTGTTGCCCAACTGCTTGCGTGCCAAGTAGTCGATGTTGGTGAGGGTTGTGGCGCACAGCAAGGCGCGACAAGTGCCAGCCTCCACGCGGTCGCTGATGTGTTGTGCCTGTTGTAGGAAGGCGGTACGCGCCAGCAACAGGTCAAGAATGACGTTGGTGTCGATCAGCACCAGTGGCAACGTGCTCAAGAGGGGAATCCGGTTTGATTGACACCATCGTCGCCCAGGTATTTGCGCTCCAGGTAGGCATGGTAGTCACCCTCGCTTACCTGGGGTTGGCCAGGTTTGGCCTTCAGGATACCAACCAGACTGCGGGTCACAGGGCCCGGTTCGCTCCACGGCTGTGCGGTTGACTTGGCTTGTGAAGTGGCTGTGGCAGTTGGGGTATCCGCCTGCGCAGTTACCAGGTGCCCAAGCGCTGCAAAGTAATTGGCCACCATTTGCGACACGGAACTGCCATGTGCAGCCGCGTAGTGTTTGGCGGATTCAATCAATGCTTCATCCATGCGCAGGGTCAGTTTGGTGTTCATGATTTCGTGAGTTTCTTTAAGGTGACGTACAAATTAAAATAATTGTACGCAAAACCTTACCACTGCCCGGTTTCCATGCGGATGGCCACTTCACAGTCGGCAAAAATTTCCAGTTTGGCAATTTTCACCCGCACCCCTTGCACGCCGGGCAGTTGCATCAGGCGGTGGCAGAGTTTGCCAATCAGGGTTTCAAGCAGATTGACGTGTTCGGCGGTGCATTCGTCAATGATGATTTTGCGCACCTTGCGGTAGTCCAGCACGCTGCAGATGTCATCGTCACACGGCAGCAGCGGCTGCGCGCCCAGGCTCAGCTCGGCATCGACCTGAATCGGCTGCGGCGCGGTTTTTTCGGTTTCAAGAATGCCCAGGTTGGCATCAAAACGCAGCCCGGTAAGGGTCAGGGTTTGCAGGCCTTGGGCGGTATGGGCAGGTGTATGCATGGTGAACGTGACGCGTGAGGGCGCAAGTAGGACTTAAAGCAGCGAGAAATCGCGCTCGAATTTCATCAAGTGCTGGCCACCATCGACCAACAAGGTGGTGCCGGTGATGGACGGGTTACTGAGCGCAAACGCCACCGTAGCGGCCACATCGGCGGCGCTGGAGGAATGACCCAGGGGTGAGAGTTTGTGCAGCGCCTCAAATTTTTCTGGGGTCACCATGTGGCTGGTTAACGTCAGGCCAGGGGCCACACCCACCACCCGCACCCGCGGGGCCAGCGCCAGTGCCAGCATGGTGTTGGCCGACTCCAGCGCGGCTTTGGACAGGGTGTAGCTGACAAAATCGGGGTTGGGGTTCCACAGCTTTTGGTCCAGCAGGTTGACCACCACGCCCAGGCAATCGCCACGCGTTTGCAGGTGGGTATGCAAGGCCTGGCTGAGCAAAATGGCAGCCCCCGTGTTGGCACGCAGGTGCTTGTCCATGGCCGCAAAAGTAAAGCTTGCAGGCGTGTCATGCTCAAAGGTGGAGGCACTGTTGACCACCGCATCCACGTAGCCGAGCTTTTCAATCACACTGGGCAACAGGTTGCGTACTGCGGTTTCATTCCCAAGATTGGCGCGAAATGTGGCGCTGGCCCCTGCTAAATGGGCACACTCTGCTGCAGTTTTACGAGCATCATGAACCGAGTCGCGGTAGTGCACAGCCACCCGCCACCCGGCGCGCGCCAGCGTCAGCGCAATCTCACGCCCCAGGCGCTTGGCCGCGCCGGTGACCAGCACGGTGCGCGGGTTGGGTGACGCTGCAACCGGTGTAATGAGTGGGACAGACATTCGGGGACAATTCCAGGTTATGACAATGCAACCTAGTTTAACGACCGAGCTGTCGCAGCACATGGCCCAGGCCATCACCCAAGCCGGTGGCTGGGTGGGTTTTGATGCTTTCATGAACCACGCGCTTTACACCCCCGGCCTGGGGTATTACGCCCATGGCAGTACCCAATTTGGCAGCCTGCCGTATACCGTGCAAGACGGCATCAAGGTGGCTGGCAGTGATTTTGTGACCGCGCCCGAGATCACGCCCCTGTTTGGCTGGACACTGGCGCGCCAGGTGATGCAGGCGCTGGCGCAGACCCATACGCACGAGGTGTGGGAATTTGGTGCTGGCTCTGGCGCGCTGGCGTTGCAAGTGTTGCAGGCCTTCAAGGCGCAAGGTGTGGCTTTGCCACGCTACACCATCGTGGACATCTCGAGCAGCCTGCGCGCACGTCAGCAGGCCACACTGGCCGAATTTGCCGAGCAGGTGCGCTGGGTGGATGCCTTGCCCGATGCCCTGCGTGGTGTGGTGCTGGGCAATGAAGTGCTGGATGCCATGCCGGTGAAGCTGCTGGCCCGCGTGGGCGGTGTCTGGCATGAGCGTGGTGTGGTGCTGGACACGGCTGCACCTGCGGGTGGCGTTGCCTTTGCCTGGCAAGACCGCGCCACAGACCTGCGCCCGCCGTTGCTGCCCGATGGCGTGCACGATTACCTCACCGAAATTCACCTGCAAGGGGAATCCTTTGTCCGCACCTTGGGCGAAAAATTAACGGCCGGTGCGGTATTTTTAATCGACTATGGTTTCCCAGAATCCGAGTACTACCACCCCCAGCGCCACATGGGCACGGTGCTGTGCCACCAGGCGCACCAGCTTGACGACGACCCCTTGAGCCGGGTTGGGCAAAAAGACATCACAGCCCACGTCAATTTCACCGGTGTGGCGCTGGCCGGCAACGCGGCCGGCCTGGACGTGCTGGGCTACTGCAACCAGGCGCGGTTTTTGATGAACTGCGGTTTTTTGGAGCACCTGCAAGCGGCCAGCCAGGCGGTGCGGGTGATGGCACAAAAACTCATCATGGAGCACGAAATGGGTGAGCTCTTCAAGGTCATCGGTTTTTACAAGGGCGCGCCGTGGCAGGCGATGGGTTTTGAGCATGGCGACAAAACCCATAGGCTCTAAGGTGTTGCAAAACAGATCAGGCGTTACACGAAGCGCACTGTGTGCCGAGGGCAACTGTTTGCCAGATGTTGGAGGCTTGCCATGTTTCGCTGGTTGATTGTTGTTTTACTGGCGTTGATTCTGATCAACGGCTTCACGCCGTGGCTGCAAAAGCTCGGCTTTGGTCGTCTGCCAGGTGACTTGCGCTTCAAGCTGTTTGGCCGCGAGTTTTTCATACCGCTCACCACTACCATCATCTTGAGCATGGTGGCAGCGGCGGTGTCGCGGGTGTTGTGATGTTGACAAATGTTGCAGCATCGCTGTCCGGGTTGGTCTCGCGCCTGGCCGGTTGGCACGAGCAGCACAGCCGCGTGGCTGAACAGGCCTTGCAGGAAAACCTGACGCGCTTGCCGTGGGTAATGCTGGGGTTGCAGCCCTTGTTTGGTGCAGGCTTGCTGTTGGCCTGGCGGGGCTCGGAATCGGCCGACATCGTCAATCCGATGGGAGCTTTGTTTTCCCGTTGGGTGGGCTGGATAGACCTGGGGATGATGGTTTGGTTGGGGCTGCTGCTGGTGCTCATGCTGGTGCGGCATCGCGTTGGACACATCAACCTTTTGACGCGGCGACTACCGATCATTTTGGCGTTCAATTTTGTCGCTTTTGGGGTCACGCTGTCGCTGCTGTCGCAATGGGGGCTGCCCTCTGCCACCATGTATGTGCTGGCCTGTGTATTTGTAGGCACTTTGCTGTTGATACGACCCAGTCAGATAGCGCTGGTGTATGGCAGCAGTTACCTGGCTTTTTATGTTGGTCTTGGCCTGACAGCGACATCCTGGCAGGTCATGGTGGTGTTGCGTTTTCATGGATTCATTGCCATGGCGCTGGGCCTGTGCCTGTCCATGGTGCTGTGGCGCAGGCACACCGTCACTGAACTGTTGCGCCGCCAGGTGCAAGCGCAAAGCCATGCGCTTGAAGTACAAAACGCCGAGCTGGAACGCCAAAAAAACCTGCTGGAACAAATGGCGCTTCACGATAGCTTGACGGGAGTGCTCAATCGGCGCGCATTCAAATCGCAGGCTGCCATCGCCTTGCAGCGTGCCCGGCGTGACGACACAGGTATCGCCGCGGTGATGATGGACCTGGATTTTTTTAAGCGTGTCAACGACCAGTACGGACACCCAGCGGGGGACGAGGTCATCAAACACATGGCCGATGTGTTGCGTGACAGCGTGCGCGACACCGATCTGGTAGCCCGGGTTGGGGGTGAAGAATTCATACTGCTACTGCCTGGCAGCAATGCCGCTGCAGCGTATGTGGTGGCCGAGAAAATCAGGCTGCGTGTATTGGCGCGACCGGTAGCACTCGCCTCGGGGGCCAGTTTGGTGGTAACGGTCAGTGCGGGTGTGGCAGAACAACGGGCCGGGCAAATCACCTCAGTTGAAGCGCTTTATGCAGCGGCCGATCAGGCACTGTACAAAGCCAAACAGTGCGGGCGCAATCAGGTGGTCTTAAGTAGCTCTTGCAATTGACACTGCAGGCATCAAATGCAGTGACAGAAAGGCTTGACCATGACCGATTCACTGCACCTTGTTTGCCCCCATTGCCACACCACCAACCGCATCGCGCGCGCCAGCTTGGGGCATGCGCCTAATTGCGGTAGTTGCCATCAGCCCCTGTTTGGCGCGCATCCGGTGCAGCTGGATGAGGCCAGTTTTGAGCGCCATCTCCAGCGCAATCAAATTCCGGTGCTGGTTGATTTTTGGGCTCCCTGGTGTGGCCCCTGCCGCCAGATGGCTCCGGCGTTTGAGCAAGCTGCTGCCCAGCTGGAACCGTGGGTGCGGCTGGCCAAGGTGGACACCGAAGCGCATCAAGAATTGGCTGCGCGCTACAACATTCGCAGTATTCCGACGCTGGCACTGTTTGTGAATGGACGCGAAGTGGCGCGTCAGGCCGGGGCCATGGGCACGGCTGACATTGTGCGCTGGACGCAGCAGTATCTGCCGCGCTGATGGCATGCGTGGGCAAGTGGTTGGCGTTGGCAGCGGCGTAATCTGGCGGTAACCCGGACAGCAGCCAGGGTTTAGCATCCCGGCTCTGTCCACCACGGCCAAGCCCATGCCCAGTACCTCCGCCACCCCTGAACTTGCCGCACGTACCCAACGTCCCTGGGGTTGGTATCAAACCGTGTCCGAAAGCCAGGGCTACAAAATCAAACGCATTGGTGTGCTGCCGGGCCAGCAGATCAGCCTGCAAAAACACCACCAACGCGCCGAGCACTGGGTGGTGGTGCAGGGCACGGCGCACGTCACACTGGGGGCGCAAACCTTTGACCTGACGCTGGGACAGCATTGCGACATTGCACTGGGGCAAGTGCACCGGCTGGCCAACCTGACCACGCACCCGCTGGAAATTGTGGAGGTGCAATTTGGCGCGTACCTGGGCGAGGACGACATCGTGCGCCTGAGCGATGATTACGGCCGGGCATGAAGCCTGATGTGTCGCCCCGCAACTTCTGGAACAAGCTATGACTTCAAATCTATCAACTGACGGTTTTCGCCTGACTGCAGGCAGCGCTGCGGTGGCCTGCGTGGACATTGGCGGCACCAAAGTGGCCGTCAACATCGTGGATGCCCAAGGCAGCCGTGGCAAGGTGACCGAACCCACAGCCACCCAGGGCGCTAACGACGCACTGGGCCAGCAAATCATCCGGCTGATTGGCCAAAGCTGCGCCCTGGCGGAGGTATCCACCCACGCCATCGCCCGTGTCGGCGTGTCATCGTGCGGCCCGTTTGTGTTGAATCAAGGCTTGGTCGAGTTGGCCGCGCCCAACATCTGCGGCGGCTTGGCGGGCAAGGCACGTGGCCTGCCCAACGATTGGCAAACCGCCGTGCTGGAGGCGCCCTTGCGCGCTGCCTTCAAGCATGTGCGGGTTGAAAACGATGGCATTGGTGCACTCGAAGCCGAGCGCCGCTGGGGTGCGCTGCAGGTTAATGGCGTGCCCATGGCCAACTGCGCCTACGTGACCTGGAGCACCGGCATTGGCACCGGTTTGTGTGTGGACGGCCACGTGTTGCGCGGCAAAAATGGCAACGCCGGACATGCTGGACACCTTTTTGTGAGCAGCAACGCTGACGCGCTGTGCGGCTGCGGCAACATCGGTGATGTGGAAGGTTTGGTGGCTGGCAACGCCATTGCGCGGCGTTTTGCGGCCTTGGGTTATGCTGATGCTGCTGCACTTTTTGTAGCCGCTTATGGAGGTGATACAAAGGCTATAGCCATAATTGATGACTTGTGTGAGGTCATGGGCCGGATGCTTTACGACCTGATTGCCACGCTTGATGTGCAACGCATCAGCCTGGGAGGCAGTGTGTACTGGCATCACCGGGCTTACCTGTTGCCGCGTTTGCGCGCATGTGTGCGTGGCAAGTTGCCCGCGCTCACCGACGGTTGTGAGCTGGTCAGCGCCGGTTTGGGTGACCGGGTAGGCGACTTTGGCGCGTTGGCGCTGGTAGCCTGAGGCATGGGCATCTGTCCCCTGTGTGACGCATAGGGTTAATCCTGATTGCAGCCGGTTGAAAATTAATTAACAATTAATTAATTCGTGTGACACGGTGTCTGCACGAAACAACCCGCGCCCCGGTGCCCTGTGTGGCGAACCCGGTGGACAAACAGGAGATCACATGATCAAACTTTCCAAATTGGCCACCGCCGTGGCATTGGTAGTGGCTGGCACCAGCGTGCTGGCCGGTGAGGTGGAAGTGCTGCACTGGTGGACCTCGGGTGGCGAAGCCAAGTCGGTCGGCGAGCTGAAGAAAATCATGCAAGCCAAGGGCAACACCTGGAAAGACTTTGCCGTGGCCGGTGGCGGTGGTGACAACGCCATGACCGTTTTGAAGAGCCGTGTCGTGGCTGGCAACCCGCCCGCAGCCGCTCAGATCAAAGGCCCGGCGATTCAGGAATGGGCCAGTGAGGGCGTGCTGGCCAATCTGGATGCAGTCGCTAAAGCCGAAAAATGGGACAGCTTGCTGCCCAAGGTGGTGGCCGATGTGATGAAGTACAAAGGCAATTACGTTGCCGCCCCTGTGAACGTGCACCGCGTCAACTGGATGTGGGCCAACAACGCCGTGCTGAAAAAAGCTGGTGTCAACGGCACGCCCAAGACCTGGGACGAATTTTTTGCGGCCGCTGAAAAAGTTAAAAAGGCTGGTTTGATCCCCGTGGCGCACGGTGGCCAAAACTGGCAAGACTTCACCACCTTTGAATCTGTGGTGTTGGGCGTGGGTGGTGCCAAGTTCTACAGCGACGCGTTGATCAAGCTGGATCAAAAAGCGCTCACCAGCGCCACCATGACCAAGTCGTTGGAAACTTTCCGCAAGGTCAAGGGCTATACCGATGCCGCCGCCCCGGGTCGCGACTGGAATCTGGCCACGGCGATGGTGATTCAAGAGAAGGCCGCGTTCCAGTTCATGGGTGACTGGGCCAAGGGCGAGTTCACCGCCGCAGGCAAAGTGCCGGGCAAGGACTACACCTGCGCTGCTGCCCCCGGCACGGGCAACGCCTATACCTTTAACGTTGATTCGTTTGCCATGTTCAAGCTGAAAGATGCTGCCGCACAAAAGGCGCAGGCTGATTTGGCTGCTGCCATCATGGGCACGGAGTTTCAGGAAGTGTTCAACCTGAACAAGGGTTCCATCCCGGTGCGCCTGAACATGGACATGGCCAAGTTTGACGACTGCGCCAAGCTGTCCACCAAAGACTTTGTGGCGACTTCCAAAAACGGCGGTTTGCTGCCTTCCATCGCGCACGGCATGGCGGTTAAACCTGCTGCTGAAGGCGCGATCAAGGATGCGGTGAGCCAGTTCTGGAACAACGACAAGATGAGCGTGGCCGACGGTGTGAAATCCATCGCCAAGGCGGCTGCGACCAAGTAAGTTGCGTCGAAGGCCGATGCCTGTCAGTGCGGACTTGATCCGCAATCCAGGTGGTCGGTTCTTTTGGGCTCGATGTGTTGGGGACAATTTTTGTTTGAACCCGCAACAGGGCTGGGGTGCGTTCCGCCGCGGATGTCCCCCGCCCTACGGGCTCCTCCTTGATTCCGCTCTGGAACGCACCCCAGCCCTGCTGCTAGACAGTTGTCGTTGCAAGGTGTTTGGAAATTGAGTGACTTGCGTGCCAAAGACGTATCGTGACCTGACGGAGTGGGTGTTTCCCGCAGTGAGGTCAAGGAGGAGATCGAAAGCCGAGAGGCTTTTGATCGGGGGACACGAACGGAGGGGAATACCCGCTTCGTCAGGTCTGGCAAACACGCTGGTTTTACATGGAAGGTTTCTTGACCTTCCAGCAAAGGCAAGGTACCTATGAAATCTTTTGAAAACGTGCTGCCCAAGTTGGTGATCGCGCCGGGCTTTGTGCTCGGTTTTGCCTTCATCTATGGGTTCATGATCTGGAACGGCGTGCTGTCCGTGACCAATTCGCGCATGCTGCCCAACTACGACGAGTTCGTGGGGCTGGAGCAATACGCCAAACTGTGGGAAATGGACCGCTGGTACGTGGCGCTTAAAAACCTCGGTATTTTCAGTGTGCTGTACGTCGGTGGCTCCATGTTGCTGGGCATGCTGCTGGCGATTTTTCTGGATCAAAAAATCCGTTTTGAAGGTGTGATCCGCACCATTTATTTGTACCCCATGGCCTTGTCGTTCATTGTGACGGGCACGGCCTGGAAATGGATTTTGAACCCCAGCCTGGGGCTGGAAAAACTCATGC
>JAVHPS010000090.1:0-10076 GCA_036170715.1 Rhodoferax sp.
AAGTCCGGGATCAGCCTGTCATGATGCGCCAAGACTGGATTGACATGAAAGACAAACGCATCAACGTGCCCGGTTGAAAAATTGGTGAACGACATGCGGTACTGCCCACCCACCCGCGCATCCAGGGCGTGTACCTGCGCCGTAAAGCCGTGCGGCGGCATCCATTTGCACAGGGCGTGGGGGTCTAAAAAAGCGCGGTAAACGCGTTCAGCCGGGGCGCGCAGCACGCGGTACAAGGTGACGGTTCCAGTGGCGGTGGTCATGCTGAACTCCTTTCAGGTGGACAAGTCGGTGAAACCCATCGTAGAGCGTTTTGTTTTTTTGTGCTGACCGCGCCTTTGGCATCTATCCAGTGTCGATAGATGAATGTCCTGATTTGATCGATACTGGTCACCCCTGAAATAGTCAAGCCCTTTTAAAAAGTCGATCATCAGGTTTTAAATTCTTTCTAAAAAATTATGAAAACATGTCTTATTTTGATTGATCAACAAGAAAAGGAATAAAAAATGGAATACACACTGTTTGGACACCCCGAGTCGGGTCACTCATACAAAGTCAAACTGATGCTGGAAGTAGCGCAAGTTCCCCACCTTTATCAGTTCATTGACATTGGTCTTGCGCGTCAGGAAAGACCTGAACCGTTTCGCAGTTTGTCCAAGTTTTGCGAAGTGCCGGTGCTGCTGCACAGGGGTCAGGTGTATGTGCAGTCCAATGCCATTCTTCTCTTTCTGGCAGAGCAAACCGGACGTTTCGGCGGCGAATCCGGCGACCGTCTGGCGCGGGCGCGCGAGTGGTTGTTTTGGGAAGCCAATCGCCTGGGCCTGAGTCTGCCGCACTTGCGCTTTGCCCATTGCTTTGAGCCCCAAGCCTACCCAGAAGGTTCACTGGTCTGGTTTGAGCGTCGCTTTGATGCTGACATTGAACGGCTGGTGCATGAATTGCGGGATGGCCGTCGTTTTATCATGGATGACGAACCCAGCATCGCAGACTTCAGCCTTTGCGCCTATCTTTATTGGGCCGACCAGGCCAAAGTCACGATACCTTCCACAGTTGCCGCTTGGCTGGAACGCATCAGCCAACTGCCAGGCTGGGCCGCGCCGTACACCCTGCTGGCACGCCCGACAGAGGCTTGATGAGCACCACACCAAACGCGCCGATTCAGGTGCTGTTTGCCCTGCTGCCCGACAGCCTGGCTCTGGACTGGGCCGGGCCAGCAGAGGCCTTGCGCATGGCCAACCAGGTATTGTTGGCATTGGGCCAGCCTGCGCGTTTTGTGCTGCGCTTCATCGGTCCGGACAGCGAAGCGGTCAGCTCGGTGGGTCTCAAACTCTCGGGTTTGGAGCCGCTGCCAGCCACCTTGCCAGAACCTGCCTGGCTGGTGCTGGTGGGGCAACCCGGTATCACGATGCCGGTTCAGTCTGAAGCCACCCAGGCGTTGCTGCATTGGCTGCGCGGCTTGCGGCTGCAAACCCACCAGCTGGAGCTGGTGACGGTCTGCGCCGGTGCGGTGCTGGCGGCGCACGCAGGTTTGCTGGCGGGCAGGCACGTGACCACGCACCACCAGCATCTGGCCGAGCTGCAGGCGGCAGAGCCCAACTGCCAGGTGGTTGAAAACCGGGTGTTTGTGGAAGACGCGCCGGTGTACAGCAGCGCGGGCGTGACCACCGGCATCGACCTGACGCTGCACCGCATTGCGCAACTTTGTGGTGCGCCGATCGCCGCTCAAGTGGCACAAACCATGGTGGTGGTACTGCGCCGTGGCCCGCACGACCCTGAGCTGTCGCCGTTTCTGGCCTACCGCAACCACCTGCACCCTGCCCTGCACCGGGTGCAGGACGCGCTCAGCAGCCAGCCCGCGCAAGACTGGAACCTGCCCCGCATGGCGGCCGTGGCATGCACGTCGCCGCGGCATTTGACCCGGCTGTTCAAGCTGCACGCGGGGCTTGCGCCGTTGCAATACCTGCGCCGCATCCGGCTGGCGGCGGCGCAGGCCGCGCTGCAGTCGGGGCGCAATGTGACGCAGGCCGCGGCACTGGCAGGCTTTGGCTCGGATACGCAGCTGCGTCGGGCCTGGCATCAGTTGGGCCAGGGTGGCACGCCATCCGATCCTAAGTAACTATACAAACAGTAGCTGCTTACCCTTTATTTAAAAGGGCTAGAGGCTGATTTCTTATAAATTTCTTGCTGCAGGGCCTGGTACTGGGGCAGGCGCTCTCCACCCAGCAAGACCGCATGGGCAATGGCCTGGCTGGCTGCTTGGCGGTGCTTCAGGTCGAGCAGCACTTGCGCCAGGTTGTTCCAACCGTCGGCAAAGTCGGGATGCTGCTGCACGGCCTGTCGATAGGCTTTGGCGGCCACCTCGCGCTGCCCCAGCGCATAGGCGCTGTTGCCAGCGCCAAACAGTGCGGCGCGGTCATTTGGCCAGCGCTGCAGGGCCGCCGCAAACGCGGTTTGGGCGGCACGTGGATTGACACGCTCGAGCGCTGCTGCGGCGTTGGTATAGGTGGCCGCCTCAACCGTCACCGGCAGTTGCCCGGGTTGCAGCGCCAGCATGGCCCAGTATTGGCCACGGGCCCAGGTGCGCTCAAAAGTCGGCAGCGACATTTCCATGCGCACCGTGCGCCCGGAGTGCAACCGCAGCACATGGCGATCACGGTCATAGCCCATCACCACCGCGTAATGCCAGACCGGATAAACCGGCAGTGACAGGTTCATGAACACCAGCACCGGGTGGCCTGCCGCCAGTTCACGCAGCACATCTTGTACCTGGGGTTTCAGGGGGTAGGCCAACAACCCCTGGCGGCGGGTGGCGGCCAGCATTTCAGGCTGCAACGAGCCTTTGCGGCCGGGTAAATACACCTGATCGACCAGCGCATCGGGAGTGACCTGGACACCGGCTGCGGCTGCCACCATGGCCAGCGAGGCGGGGCCGCATTCATAGTCTTCCTGCGGGAAGAAAGGCACTTGCGTGAGTTCCATCTGCGCTGGCAAGGCCTCTGGCCAGTGCGCATCAAGCTGGGCTATTTGTGGCGTGGCGCAGCCGCCCAAAAGCAGCAGCACCCAAACAAAAACCCCCGTCAGAACGGGGGTTGGCAAACGCAAGCCGGGTTGACTCATCGCACCGATCGCGTGAACGGAAACACCTTGGTCAAGCCCATGATGTCGGTCACCAGCAGCACAATGAACACGGTGAACAAAATACCCAGCACGTCGCCACCGGCCGGGGCCTGGTCAATGCGGCCTGCCAATTGGGCCACTTCGGCATCGGACATGGCGGCCACGCGCGCTGTAGCGGCTTGTGTGGTCACGCCCTGGCCGAGCATGGCCTGGCGCACCTCGTCACGGGCCAAAAATTGGTTCACTTTGTCACGCGTGGCGGTGCTTGGGGCCACGGCAGGGGCTGTGATTTCTTCGGTGCTCACCATGCGGGCTTGCGCACCAAGCGGCAGACCAGCGGCAGTGATGCACACCACCAGGCTAATGGAAACAAATTTTTTGAAGCTGTTCATGGGTTCTCTTTAAGGTTGAGGCGCAATCCAGGTTACACATCTGCGCCGACGAGTGGCATTACAGCTGCCGCAGGCGTGCAGGTCAAAGCCTCTTACACCTTGAAACGTGGCGTATCCGGCAGGTTTCAATTGGTGGTGCGGCGCAACTCGGTGACCCGTTGGGCAATGGCTGCGCGGTCTGGGTATTGGCCTTGTACGTTGGTGTGCATGGTGTTGGCCAGGTAGGTTTCAAGGTCTTCCAGCGCATGACCGCTGCGGCCGGTTTCGGCGTAGGCCAGGCCACGGTCGCGGTATTCAGTCCAGGCTTCGGGCAGCAGCACAATCAGCCGGTCGAGTACCGCAATCAGACGCAACCAGTCTTCTTGCGCGGCATGAATTTCTTTCAGGTTGTGCAGCATGCGGGCAATGGTGTCGCGGGGCGTGGCCGCCTGCAGGTAAAGACCCAGCGGCACTTCTTGCTCATCCACCAAACCACTCACTTGGCGAAAGGGTTCGAGCCGTTCTGACAAGTCTTCCCGGCTTAAGGACTGGCCGGTAAGCGGGTCGATCACGACCTGGCCTTCAGCCAAGTTGACCTTGACCAAAAAATGCCCCGGAAACGCGATACCGCGTGCCTTCAGGCCAATGCCCTGCGCCAGTTCCAGCCAGATCACCGCCATGGAAATCGGTATCGCCAGCCGGGTGCGCAGCACCACGTGCACAAAGCTGTTGTCAGGGTCGGTGTAGTGGTTGAAATTACCGGCAAAGCCCAGGTCACGGTACACAAACTGGTTCAGGGTGCGCAGGCGTTGCAGCGGCCCGGCATCGGGTGGCAAGCGGCGCGTCAAGCGTGCCAGCAATTGATCAACCTCACCCAGCACCTGCTGCACGGAAAGCTCGGGGTACTCGTCTTGCGCCAGGCTGATGGCGGCTTCAAGCAATGGAAAATCGGCATCGGCATGCACCAACGCAGCAAAATACTCCAGTGGGGTCGGCAGGTTCAGGCTGAGGTTCATGGGCGTGATTGTGTACCAACGTGACCAAGCCCGGCTTAGCGCCGCACCAGCTGCCTCAATTTCATGCCAGCGGCCCAGAGTGCAACAAAATAAATAGCAGCTGATGCAATAAGTACAAGGGCTACAAGCCAAATTCTCTTAAAACTTTGGGCACGCAACACAACCCAATCCACACTGCCATTGGCCCACATCAGAAACACCGCCAACAAGGCGCAGGCGGCCAGCACCTGCAAGCTGAACAAGCCCCAACCAGCCAGCGGCTTGTAGCTGCCGCGCCGGAGCAAGCCCAGTAGCAGCCACAGCGCATTCACCAACGCACCGATGCCAATCGACAAAGTCAGTGCCGCGTGGGCGAAATAAGGTACCAAAAAATAATTCAGAACCTGGGTGATGAGCAGCACCACCAGCGCCACTTTGACCGGGGTTTTGGTGTCCTGGTTGGCGTAATAGCCCGGGGCCAGCACCTTCAGCGCCACCAGGCCAATCAGTCCCACGCCCCACCCCATCAGCGCGTGGGTGACCATGCGCACATCCAGGTCGGTCATGGCCCCATAGTGGTACAACACCGCCACCAGCGGGGTTGGAAACACCAACAGCGCCACGGCACAGGGCACAGCCAGCACCACCACCAGGCGCAAACCCCAGTCAAGCAGGGCCGAGTATTGGGCCGCATCGCCACTGGCACGCGCCCCAGCCAGTTGCGGCATCAGCACCACCCCCAGCGCCACGCCCAGCAGTGCGGTGGGGAATTCCATCAGGCGGTCGGCATAGGTGATCCAGCTGACACTGCCCGGGCTCAGATGCGAGGCGATCTGGGTGTTGATCAACATGGACAAATGCGCCACGCTCACGCCCAGCAAGGCTGGCCCCATCAGGCGCAGGATGTTTTGGGTGCCCGTGTCGCGCCAGGCCAGACGCAGCGCCTGCCAGCGCCAGCTCAGGCGCGGCTGCAACTGGAGCTGGCGCAAAGCCAGCCATTGCACCGCCAGTTGCAGCACCCCCCCCAGCAGCACGCCAGCGGCCAGCGCATAAATGGGCTCCAGCCCGAGGGTCTTGAACCAGGGCGCGCCCAGCCAGGCGGCAGCGATCATGGAAACATTCAGCAGCACCGGTGTGGCCGCAGGCACGGCAAAGCGCTTCCAGGTGTTGAGCACCCCGGCCCCCAGCGCCACCAGCGACATGAAGGCAATGTAGGGAAACATCCAGCGCGTCATGACCACCGCCACCTCATAGCCACGTGGTGCTTGCTGCAAACCGCTGGCCATGGCCCACACCAAGCCGCCCGCGCCCAGCACGCCGAGCACGCTTAATAACAGCAATGCCCAGGCCAGCACGCTGGCCACATGGTCAATCAAAGCCCGGGTTGCAGGCGCGCCTTGCTGGGCTTTGCTGGCAGCCAGCACCGGTATAAAGGCTTGGCTGAAAGCCCCTTCGCCAAAAAGCCGGCGAAACAAATTGGGAATGCGAAACGCCACATTGAACGCATCGGTCATGCTTGAGGCACCAAAGGTGGAGGCGATCAGCAACTCACGCACCAGCCCGGTGATGCGTGACAACAGGGTCAATAACGAGACGACAGAAGCAGATTTAAAAAGGCTCACGCGCCAAAGTGTAGCCGGGCTGCTAGAATCGCAAGCTTTGCTGACATCATCCACAGACTCAAGGAATTAAACAATGGCATCTGGAAAACCCAAGAAAAAGAACCCGCGCCTGGCATCAGGCCGTAAACGCGTCCGTCAGGACATCAAAATCAACGCAGCCAACACCTCGCTGCGTTCCAAGTACCGCACTGCGGTGAAAAACGTGGAAAAAGCAGTGCTGGGCGGCGACAAAGCCAAAGCCACAGAGTTGTTTGCCAAGATGCAAGCCGTGGTGGATACCGTGGCCGACAAGGGTGTTTTCCACAAAAACAAGGCTGCTCGTGACAAGAGTCGCCTGTCAGCCAAGGTGAAAGCCCTGGCTTTAACTGCAGTAGCAGCCGCCTAATTTTTAGGCAAATCGCACGGGGGCAACCCCGCCGTTTGTAACGGGTGCGCTGTCAGCAAAAAAAACAAAAGCCGTCTTGATGACGGCTTTTTCGTTGGGGGGTGGTCAGTGGTGCGATGGGTGACCGTGTGCGGTTGCATCCGGCAACTCTCCCACGTGCACTTGCAGTTCGTTGTCTTTGGCGAAACCCATCACAAAATCCCAGGCCAGCACGTTATGGGCACGCAAGTCAGTGTGCACCAGCACGCTGCGCACGTTGTTGACGCTGGTCGGCATGCACCAGGGCGAATAAGCAAAATGGCTGCGCCCATGGTGCTCGCTGTCTGGCCGAAACTGGCTCATGACACCCGCCAGACGCTCGGACCAGTCGCTGGGCCGGAAGGTGCGACCGTCCAGCGTGGTGCCAATGATGTAGACTTTTTTTGAAGTGTGTTTGACCATCTGGTAGATGCTGGTTATGTTGCGTGTGGGTTGTTGCAACGTAGGGAAATTTTACCCCTATCTTATGTCTTATACAAGACTTGTTACATACCCATTCCTTGATGCAACACAAGGTCAGTGCACATCACCAGTGGCTCTCAGGCGTGTCCGCCACTGCGTCTAGAATCAACTCTCAACGGCCCAACCTGCGTTGGGCCGCTTTGTTTGTTGCCGCAACTGAAAGATGCATCCGATGACCGCTGCCAGCCCCAAGATTGAAGCCGCCTCACCCCATGTGATGAACACCTACGGCCGCCTGCCGATTGCACTCAGTCACGGCCAGGGCTGCCGTGTTTGGGATGTGAATGGCAAGGTGTATCTGGATGCACTGGGCGGCATTGCCGTCAACACGCTGGGCCACAACCACCCACGCCTGGTGCCTGCGTTGCAAGACCAGATCAGCAAGCTCATCCACAGCTGCAACTACTACCACGTACCCCTGCAAGAAACACTGGCCAAAAAGCTGGTTGAACTCTCTGGCATGAGCAATGTGTTTTTTTGCTCCACCGGTCTGGAGGCGAACGAAGCGGCGCTGAAACTGGCACGCAAATTTGGTCACGACAAGGGCATTGACCGCCCGGAAATTGTGGTCTATGAAAAAGCTTTTCATGGCCGCAGCATTGCCACCCTGAGCGCCACCGGCAATCCCAAGATACAGGCCGGATTCGAACCCCTGGTTGAGGGCTTCATACGCGTGCCCATCAACAACATCCAGGCCCTGAAAGATGCCACCCAGAACAACCCCAATGTGGTGGCGGTATTTTTTGAAGTGATTCAAGGCGAAGGGGGCATCCACCCGATGCACTTGGACTATTTGCGCGACGTTCGCGCCTTGTGTGACACGCGTGACTGGCTGATGATGGTCGACGAAGTGCAATGCGGCATGGGGCGCACCGGCAAATGGTTTGCCCACCAATGGGCTGGCATCAAGCCTGACGTGATGCCACTGGCCAAAGGGCTGGGCTCAGGCGTGCCCGTCGGTGCGGTGGTGGCCGGCCCCAAAGCCGCACACATTTTCAAGCCCGGCAACCATGGCACCACCTTTGGCGGCAACCCGCTGGCCATGCGCGCCGGGGTGGAAACCATTCGCATCATGGAACAAGACGGCTTGCTTGAGAACGCGGCGCGTGTCGGTCAACACTTGCGCCAGGGGCTGAGCAACGCGCTGGCGGCAGAACTGGCCAGCGGTGCGGTGCGCGAAATTCGCGGCCAGGGTCTGATGCTTGGCGTGGATCTGGCCAAGCCCTGCGGCGCACTGGTTCAACAATGTGCCGACCACGGTCTGCTGATCAGCGTCACCGCGGACACCGTGGTGCGGCTGGTACCGCCTTTGATCATGACCGAAGCCGAGGCCGATGAAGTGGTGCGCATTTTGTGCCCCCTGATCCAACAATGCCTGCAAGCCTGAGCCCGCGCCAGGCTCTCAACTCGGACTGAAAACAATGCCCACCATCAAACACTACCTGCAATTCACTGATCTGAACGCCAGCCAATACGCCTACTTGTTTGACCGCGCCTCGCTGATCAAAAAGAAGTTCAAAGCCTACGAAAAACACCAACCTCTGGTAGACCGCACGTTGGCGATGATTTTTGAGAAAGCTTCGACCCGCACCCGCGTCAGCTTTGAAGCCGGTATGTACCAGCTGGGTGGCAGCGTGGTGCACCTGACCACCGGTGACAGCCAGTTGGGGCGTGCCGAGCCGATTGAAGACAGTGCACGCGTCATCAGCCGTATGACCGACCTGGTGATGATTCGCACTTTTGAGCAAAGCAAGATCGAAAGCTTTGCGGCGCATTCGCGTGTACCGGTCATCAATGGCCTGACCAACGAGTTTCACCCGTGCCAGATTCTGGCCGACATCTTCACCTACATCGAGCACCGTGGCTCAATCCAGGGCAAGACCGTGGCCTGGGTCGGTGACGGCAACAACATGGCCAACACCTGGCTGCAAGCGGCCAAGCTGCTCGACTTCAAGGTCAACGTGAGTACGCCCAACGGCTATGAAGTCAATGAAAAAATAGCGGTTAGCCCAGGTGGAATAAGCACTAACCACTATCAAAGTTATAGCGACCCGCTGGATGCTTGCCGGGGTGCTGATCTGGTCACCACCGATGTCTGGACGAGCATGGGTTTTGAGGCCGAGAACGAAGTACGCAAACAGGCCTTTGCCGCCTGGCGCGTCAGCGCCGACATGATGGCCGTGGCCCAGCCCAACGCCTTGTTCATGCACTGCCTGCCCGCACACCGGGGTGAAGAGGTGGATGCCGATGTGATCGATGGGCCGCAAAGTGTGGTCTGGGACGAAGCCGAAAACCGCATGCACGTGCAAAAAGCCTTGATGGAATACCTGCTGCTCGGACGCTTGTCCTGAGGCCGGGCACAGCACACATCGCCCCCCTCTTACAGCGCAAAGGTCACATGAAAGACGATAAAGAAACCAAACTGTGGGTGACGGTACTTAAGCTGGTCATTGGTGGTGTCATTTTTGCCGCCTTGATTGGCTTGGGGCTTTACTACACCGCCAAATTCAATACCTACGATCCTGGTGCATCGAAGTCAGATTCATCCTGGGGCATTTCAAAAGACTCCCCCCTTCCCGGCAACCGCTGAAGCAGCTTCTGATCAGGGTTTGGGATAAAACTTGATGCCCTGCTGATCCCTGACGGGGGGCACTTTCAGTGCTGCAGGCTGACCTGCCGCACAGCCGCCGCAATGGCTGCAGTTGCTGCACGGTTTGGCGGGCCCCAACGCCGGATGCACCCGCCCCAGGCGTTGCCGCAGGGGCACGGGCAACACGTACCACAGGCAATACACGGCAGCAGCCGCCACGACGATACCCACGGTTGCGTTTTGCCACATGTTTACGCCCCACTCCAGCTCAGGGTTACCCGATAAGTGATGAAACTGGCGAGATACGCCAAGCCAAACAGATACCCCGCCAACAGCATCGGGTAGCGCCAACTGTTGGTCTCACGGCGCACGGCCACCAGCGTGGAAACACATTGCGGCGCAAACACATACCAAACCAGCAACGACAGGGCTGTCGCCAACGACCAACTCTGACCAATCAGCGGAGCCAGTTGCGAGGCCACGTCCGCCCCCGAT
>JAVHPS010000090.1:10176-12709 GCA_036170715.1 Rhodoferax sp.
CGACCAACTCTGACCAATCAGCGGAGCCAGTTGCGAGGCCACGTCCGCCCCCGATTCGGACAAGGCGTAAACCGTGCCCAGCGCACTCACCGCCACTTCACGCGCAGCCATACCAGGCACTAAGGCAATCGCAATTTGCCAGTTGAACCCAATCGGAGCCACCAGCACCCCAAGCCAGCGCCCCAAATACCCGGCAAAACTGTATTCAATGGCTGCCCCGGTGGCATCCTGGGGTGCGCCTGGAAATGAAGCCAGGAACCACAGCAACACCGTCATGGCCAAAATAATGCCGCCGACCCTGCGGATAAAAATAGTGGCCCGCTCATACAAGCCGTGTAGCAGCTGGCGCAGGTTGGGCCAGCGGTACGAAGGTAACTCCATCACCAGCGGTGTTGGCCGTGCATGGCCGCGCCACAGCATGAAGCCGCCGGCGACCAGCATGGCCGACACAATGCCCCCCATGTACAAGGCAAACATCACCAAGCCCTGCAAATTCAGCACCCCCAGCACGCTGCGCGACGGAATAAAGGCCCCAATCAACAGCGCATAAACCGGCAGCCGTGCCGAACAGGTCATCAAGGGCGCGATCATGATTGTCACCAGGCGGTCGCGCCAGTGGGTAATGGTGCGGGTGGCCATGATCCCCGGCACCGCACAAGCAAAGCTTGACAGCAGCGGAATGAAGGAGCGCCCCGACAAGCCCACCGTGCCCATGACCCGATCCAGCAAAAAGGCAGCACGCGGCAGGTAGCCCGAGTCTTCCAGCACCAGAATGAAGAAAAACAAAATCAGAATCTGTGGCAAAAACACCAGTACCCCGCCGGCCCCGGCAATGATGCCATCGGTGAGCAGACTGCGCAGCAAGCCGTCGACCATGTGGTCACGAATCAACCCAGCCATGAATTCCATCGCCGACTTGATCACATCCATCGGCCATGTGGCCCAACTGAAAACCGCCTGAAACATCAAAAACAGCGTCAAAGCCAGCAGCAACATGCCCCACAGTGGGTGCAGCACCAGCGCATCAATGGCATCGTCGGTATGCAAGGTATTGGCTGGCTCTTGCACCGCCAGTTTCAGAACACGACGCACCTCTTGCTGGGTGGCCATGACTTCAGCCACCGACGAGCCCTGCCACGCCGGGTGAACGGTGGTGGCCGGTGCGGGTTGCACCGTGTCAAGAAAATTCAGCAGTTCGCGCGCACCGTCGTGCTGCACGCCCACGGTTCTGAGCACAGGCATGCCAAGCTCCGCCGCCAGACGTTCCCGATCCACCACAATGCCTTCGTGCGCAGCAGCGTCACACATGTTGAGCACCAGTGCCAGGGGCAGGTTCAGTGCACGGGCTTCCAGCACCAGACGCAGGTTCAGGCGCAAATTGGTGGCATCCACCACGCACAACACCAAATCCGGCAGACTTTCCTGGGCACGCTGACCGGTGACGATGTCGCGGGTGATCTGTTCGTCGGCACTCATGGCATTCAAGCTGTACGCACCGGGCAAATCCAGCACCACCACCTGTCGACCATTAGCGGTTTGCAAGTGACCTTCTTTGCGCTCGACCGTGACACCGGCGTAATTTGCCACTTTTTGCCGACTGCCGGTGAGCAAATTGAACAGCGCTGTTTTGCCGCAATTCGGGTTGCCCAGCAAGGCTACGCGCAAGGGGGCCGATGCCGCGGGCTTGTTGGGCACGCGCGTCATGCGGCCACACCTTGCCGGCCTGCCGTGACACGCACCTGAATCAGTGCGGCTTCATGACGGCGCAATGCAAACGTGGTGTGCCCGACGCGCACAGCCAGCGGGTCGTGCCGCGGAAAACCGTGTGCAATCACCCGCACGGTTTCACCCGGCAGAAACCCGATTTCAAGCAAGCGCAAGGCCACCCCCTGATCCTCCTGGTCCAGCGCCGGCACAAAACCCAGCACTTTGGCATCAATGCGAGCACCCAATTGATGCAAACCAAGCGATTCGCCAGCGGACAAGGATGCAGTATTTGATAATGTCATCAGCAACCTCTTAAATGAGAATAGTTATCATTGTCACACGATTCGGATGTCATTTTGTTGATCAAGCGCAAGAACCCCGGATTTCCGCTGGCAACGGCGCATATTGCTGAAAAAATTCCATGACCCACCTGCACGCCCCAGCTGCCAACGTCCCTCCACACACCGATCTGGCGCACTGCCAGGCGCTGGACGCACAAGACCCTTTGCGCCCCATGCGCGACCATTTCAGCCTGCCCAACGGGGTGATTTATCTGGACGGGAATTCACTCGGTGCGCTGCCCAAGCGCACCGCCAGCCGGGTGGCGGCGGTGGTCACGCAGGAATGGGGGCAAGGCCTGATTCGCTCATGGAACAGCGCCAACTGGTTCACCCTGCCGCAGCGCCTGGGCGACAAAATCGCGCATTTGATCGGTGCGGATGCCGGTGAAGTGGTGGCCACGGACAGCACCTCGATCAACCTCTACAAGGTGCTTGCCAGCGCCCTGTCGATGGCAGCACAAGATGCCCCGCAACGCACACTGGTG
>JAVHPS010000091.1:0-2612 GCA_036170715.1 Rhodoferax sp.
GGTAGCCCTTGTCTTCCAGCTCTTTCATGATGGCGGCAATCGGCTTGGCGTACTTGTCGTTGTACAGATCAACCACGTCGTCAAACTGCTTGTAGTGGCCGTTCACGGTGTTGCTGGTGTGGCAGGTGGCACACACGGTTTTCATCTTGTCGCGGCGTTGTTCCCAGGTCAGCACCTCGGTCACGGTCGAACCCTTGACGGCATCGCCTACCTTGGGTAACGGTGCGCTGGCGGGCTGGTCAAACTCGTCGCCATTGGCCAGACGAATCATGTTGAGCTTGGCAGAAACTGCCGGGCGCAGCGTCCACGAGATGCGTTCGCCGACATCGTGCGTGTTCTTTTGGTCTTTGGTTGCACCCATGTGGCAGGTGGCGCAGGTGGGGGCTGCGGTGTAGTCCACCCCGGCGACCCAGCTCTTGCTGTTGAGGTTCATCTTGTCCACATTGGCGCGGTACAGAATGCCGTGCTTGGACTCGTTGTAAATCTCGATTTGCGGATGATCAGGCCCCATGTGGCACTTGCCGCAGGTGTCAGGCGTGCGCGCCTGGGCTGACGAGAAGCTGTGGCGTGCGTGGCAGGCCGAGCACGAACCCAGCGTGCCGTCGATGTTCTTGCGGCCAATGCCGGTGTTGGGCCAGGTTTGCGGGGTTGGTTTGCCCTTGGCATCCACTTCCACCGTGCTGCCGTGGCATTGTTTGCAACCGGCATTCACAGCGGCCGGGCCACCAATCACCTCGCCCAGCAAGTTGTCCACCGAGGCCAAAATGTTGCCGGCCTTGGCGTGGTGCGAGCGCTGCTGCTGTGCCACCTCGGTCTTGTGGCAAGTGGCGCAATCTTTGGGGGTAACCACTACATGAATGAACGCCCCTTTGTGCTCAAAAGCCCCTTTGTCGCCATCTTTAGCCTTGTGGCAGTCGTAGCAGTCCACGTTGTTGCTGGCGTGGGCGCTGCCCTTCCATTCGGCATAAATGCCGGGCTGGTCTTCTGGCCCGTGGCAGGTCAGGCATTTTTTGCCCAGCGCTGCGTCGGCAGCGGTTTTGGCCGTGGCGGGGGCATCGGCCGCCCAAACAGGGGTGGCCAGGGACAGCACCAGCAGACAGGCCACAGCCCCCACTGCATGCACCGCACGTCGAAAAATAGTCGTCATGAAACACTCCTTAAGTTACTGTGACCAATTCTGGCCACGGGTGCGGTGCAAATCCTTAATGCCGCTTAAAAACCGCGCACAATAATTCAGAACAACACGAACCGCGGGGAACTTTTGCTGGTCGGGCTCAGTGCGAGCCAAAGCAGGCTAGCCGTTGCACGTTGGGAATGCGGATGTCGCGCTTGTCGATCTGGATCAAGCTCTGGGCTTCGAGCTCGTGCAGCACATGCGAAAAATACTCAGGTGTCAGTGACAGGCGCGAAGCAATGGTGGCTTTGCTGGCCGGCAGGGTCACGGTGCAGCTCACACCGGGTGCGCTAGGGGCAGCGTTGGTTTCAACCTCGCGCAACAGGTAACCAATCAGGCGTTGCATGCCGCTGTGCAACGCGTACGACTCCACGTCCTGAATCAGGCCATGCAAGCGCCGCGATATGCCCGCCAACATGCGCAGTGCAAAGCGCGGGTCGCGCTCGACCTCGCCCAACACGGTCTGCTTGCACACGCACACCAGCAGCGTATCGGCCAGCGCCTGGGCATTGACAATGTGCGGTTGTCCCAAAAACACCATGGCTTCGGCAAAACTGTGACCCGGGCCAATGATCTCGATCACTTTCTCTTGCCCGTTGGGCGATGCCACAAACAACCGGATTTGCCCGGAAACCACCACATAAAAAGCCTCACAGGGCTCACCGGCGCGAAACACCACGGCCCCGCGCTCAAACTGTTTGAGCTTGCAACCCTGGGCCATGCGTTCGCGCTCGCCTGCGGCCAAGGCGCTGAACAGCGGCAGCGCGCCCAGCAGTTGCCCAACGTCCAGTTGCAGGGCGTTCATAGGGACTCAGTTGGGTTTGAAATCATTCGCTACCAGCGGCTGGGCATCAATTTGTGGCACATGGCAGCTGTTGCACTGCCAGCGCAGTTTGTTGAGCTCAGGCTCGGCCCCGGCGCTGGCGGGTTTGAGCAAATGGCTGGCGCTGACCATGGGCATTTTTTTGCCTTTGAACTCGTTGCTGTTGTGGCAGTCCCAGCAATCGTTTGCGGTTGGGCTGATGTCAAAATTTTCCACCGTGTGCGGAATCAGTGGCGGCTGGCCACTGAAGGTGCGTGCAATCAGGCTGTGTTTGCCGGGTTGCTTGCCGGGGTAGGTTTGGGCATCAGGGGCGCTGTCGGCACTGGTCACGCTGGTGTCGCGCAAGGTGCTGAAAGCCACACCGGTGCTGGCGCAGGCCACCACGGTAAGGGCCAAGGCAGCGATCAGGCTGAGTTTGAGGGACTTTTTCATGATCAGGTCTCCACAGGTAAAAGTTCAAATGAAATCATGGCGCGGCCGTGCTGGCTTTGACGGCTCGGGTTGGCAAGCGGGTGGTAAACGTGAACACGTCTTTGGAACACACGTCAATGCAGCGGCCGCAGTTGCTGCAGTCGCCCGACACAATCATCGGCCCGGCTCCCTTTTTTTCGCCTT
>JAVHPS010000092.1:0-12694 GCA_036170715.1 Rhodoferax sp.
ACGCGGCGGTCAATGTGGTTTTTTTCCATCTTGAAATCGGGAATGCCATAGCGCAACAAGCCGCCCACACGGTCATTTTTCTCAAACAGGGTCACGTCGTGACCGGCGCGTGCGAGTTGTTGCGCAGCCGCCAAACCGGCCGGGCCAGAGCCCACCACGGCCACCTTTTTACCGGTCTTGATCTTGGCTGGTTGCGGTTTCACCCAACCATGCTCCCAGGCGCGGTCAATGATGGCATGCTCAATGCTCTTGATGCCCACCGGCAACTGGTTCACGTTCAGGGTGCACGCCGCCTCGCACGGGGCTGGGCAGATGCGCCCGGTGAACTCGGGAAAGTTGTTGGTGCTGTGCAGCACGTCGAGGGCTTGCTGCCAGTCAGCGTGGTAAACCAGATCGTTGAAGTCTGGAATGATGTTGTTGACCGGGCAGCCGTTGTTGCAAAACGGCGTGCCGCAGTCCATACAGCGGGCCGCTTGCAAGTTAGCAGCCTGGTCGTCCAAGCCAATAACGAACTCCTTGTAATTTTTCAAACGCTCAGGCACAGGCTTGTAGCCCTCATCAATGCGCTCAAACTCCATGAAACCGGTTACTTTTCCCATGATGCTGTGTCCTTTTTGGTTGCTGCTGCGTCTTTACTTGACCGCTGCCGGCTTTTTGGTTGCTTCTTTTTTTGTAGCTGCTTGCGAACGTTCCACCTGGGCTGCAGCTTCTTTTTTTGTATGTATCTCACCCAAAGCACGTTTGTACTCATTGGGGAAGACTTTGACAAACTTGGCCCGTGCCGTGTCCCAGTTGTCCAGCAACTCGCGCGCACGTCGGCTGCCGGTCCAGCGGTTGTGGTCTTCGAGCAATTTTTTCAGCTGCGCTTCGTCGCTTTGACCACGATGCCACAGACTTTCTTTGACCGCTTCTTTTTGCTCCGCGCTGGTCAACACTTTTTCAAGCGACACCATGGCTGTGTTGCAGCGCTTGGCAAACTGGCCGTCTTCGTCATACACATAGGCCACGCCACCGCTCATGCCGGCAGCAAAGTTGCGCCCGGTTTTGCCCAGCACCGCCACCGTGCCGCCAGTCATGTATTCACAGCCATGGTCCCCCGTGCCTTCCACCACCGCAGATGCACCCGAGAGACGCACCGCAAAACGCTCACCCGCCACACCGCTGAAGAAGGCTTCGCCGCTGGTGGCACCAAACATCACCGTGTTGCCCACGATGGTGTTTTTGATGGCATCGCCACGGAAGTCGATGCTGGGGCGTACCACCACGCGGCCACCACTCAAACCCTTGCCGGTGTAGTCATTGGCATCACCAATCAAATACAGGGTGATGCCCTTGCACAGGAACGCACCAAATGACTGGCCACCTGTGCCTTCGAGCTGGATGCGAATGGAATCATCGGGCAAGCCCTCAGGGTGCGCTTGCGTGACCGCGCCCGAGAGCATGGCCCCCACCGAGCGGTTGACATTGCGTGCCACCTCGATGAACTGCACCCGTTCGCCCTTTTCAATGGCGGGTCGGCTTTTTTCGATCAGCACATTGTCCAGGGCTTTTTGCAAGCCGTGGTCTTGTGTTTCGGTGTGAAAGCGCGGCACTTCTGCCCCCACATTGGGCTGGGCAAACAGGCGGCCAAAGTCCAACCCTTGGGCTTTCCAGTGGGTCAGGCCGGCGCGCATGTCGAGCAGGTCAGAGCGGCCAATCAGGTCGTCAAATTTGCGCATACCCAGCTGCGCCATGATCTGACGCGCTTCTTCGGCAATAAAGAAGAAATAGTTCACCACATGCTCGGGTTTGCCGGAGAATTTTTTGCGCAGCTCGGGGTCTTGCGTGGCCACGCCCACCGGGCAGGTGTTGAGGTGACATTTGCGCATCATGATGCAGCCCTCGACCACCAGCGGTGCGGTGGCAAAGCCGAATTCATCCGCGCCCAGCAGCGCACCAATGACCACGTCGCGCCCGGTTTTCATCTGGCCGTCGGTTTGCACCCGGATGCGGCTGCGCAGGCGGTTCAGCACCAGCGTTTGCTGGGTTTCAGCCAGACCAATTTCCCACGGGCTGCCGCAGTGCTTGATGGACGACCAGGGCGATGCGCCGGTGCCACCGTCGTGCCCGGCAATCACCACGTGGTCGGCCTTGCACTTGGCAACACCGGCGGCAATCGTGCCGACACCAATTTCAGACACCAGCTTGACGCTGATGCTGGCCTTGGGGGCCACGTTTTTCAGGTCGTGTATCAGTTGCGCCAGGTCTTCAATGGAATAGATGTCATGGTGCGGCGGCGGCGAAATCAGCCCCACGCCCGGCACTGAGTAACGCAGCTTGCCAATGTAGTCCGACACCTTGGCACCGGGCAGTTGCCCGCCTTCGCCGGGCTTGGCCCCTTGCGCCATCTTGATCTGGATTTGATCGGCACTACCCAGGTATTCCGCCGTGACCCCAAAGCGACCCGAAGCCACTTGTTTGATCTTGGAGCGCATGGAGTCGCCGTCTTGCAAGGCGTAGTCGACCTCAAACAGGTCTTTGCCGAGCAAATCCGACATGGTTTGCCCCTGTTTGATCGGGATGCCCTTGAGTTCGTTGCGGTAACGCAGCGGGTCTTCACCGCCCTCGCCGGTGTTGCTTTTGCCGCCGATGCGGTTCATGGCCACGGCCAGTGTGGCATGGGCTTCGGTGCTGATAGAGCCCAGCGACATGGCCCCGGTGGCAAAGCGTTTGACGATGTCTTTGGCCGACTCGACTTCGTCAATCGGAATCGCTTTGCTGGGGTCAATCTTGAACTCAAACAGGCCGCGCAGCGTCATGTGGCGCTTGTTCTGGTCGTTGATGATCTGGGCGTATTCCTTGTAGGTGTTCCAGTTGTTGGCACGGGTGCTGTGCTGCAGCTTGGCAATCGCATCGGGTGTCCACATGTGCTCTTCACCACGGCTGCGCCAAGCGTATTCGCCACCAGTGTCGAGCCGGTTGGCCAGCACCGGGTCGGTGCCAAAAGCGGCCTTGTGCATGCGAATGGCTTCTTCGGCAATTTCAAACACACCAATGCCTTCGACCTTGCTGGGCGTGCCGGTGAAGTATTTGGCAATGGTGTCACTGTTCAAGCCAATGGCCTCGAACAACTGCGCGCCGCAATAACTCATGTAGGTGCTGACACCCATTTTGGACATGATCTTGGACAGCCCCTTGCCCACGGCCTTGACGTAGTTGTAAATCGCTTTGTCAGCACTCAAGTCGCCCGGCAGGTCTTGACAGATGCTGGCCAGGGTTTCCATCGCCAGGTAAGGGTGGATGGCTTCGGCACCGTAACCCGCCAACACGCCAAAGTGGTGCACTTCACGCGCCGTACCGGTTTCCACCACCAAGCCGGCCGTGGTACGCAAGCCTTCACGCACCAAATGCTGGTGCACAGCCGAGAGCGCCAGCAAGGCCGGAATAGCAATCTGTGTGGCACTGACTGCCCGGTCGCTGATGATCAGGATGTTGTGCCCGCTCTTAATGGCATCGACGCTTTCTGCGCACAGCGATGCCAGCTTGGCCTCCACCCCCTCACGGCCCCAGGCCAGCGGGTAGGTGATGTCCAGGGTGTAGCTGCGGAACTTGCCATTGGTGTGCTGGGCGATGTCGCGCAGTTTGGCCATGTCGGCAAAGTTGAGCACCGGCTGGCTCACTTCCAGACGCAGCGGCGGGTTGACCTGGTTAATGTCAAGCAAATTGGGTTTGGGGCCGACAAACGACACCAGGCTCATGACGATGGCTTCACGAATCGGGTCAATCGGCGGGTTGGTGACCTGCGCAAACAACTGTTTGAAGTAGTTGTAGAGCGGTTTGTTTTTGTCGCTCAAAACGGCCAGCGGGCTGTCGTTGCCCATGGAGCCAATGGCTTCTTCGCCGTTGGCCGCCATCGGAGCGATCAAAAATTTCAGGTCTTCCTGGGTAAAACCAAAAGCTTGCTGACGATCCAGCAGGGTGCTGGTGGACTCAGACGCGCTGGCGGGTTCGCCGCCACCGGTCACGTCGTCCAGGCGAATGCGCAGGTTTTCAATCCACTGTTTGTAGGGTTTGGCATTGGCCAGGCTGGCTTTGAGTTCATCGTCGTTGACCATGCGGCCTTGTTCCAGGTCAATCATGAACATCTTGCCGGGCTCCAACCGCCACTTGCGCACGATCTTGCTCTCAGGGAACGGCAGCACGCCCGACTCGGAGGCCATGACCACCAGGTCGTCGTCGGTGATGCAGTAACGCGCCGGGCGCAAACCATTGCGGTCGAGTGTGGCCCCAATTTGACGGCCATCGGTGAACACGATGCTGGCCGGGCCGTCCCAGGGCTCGAGCATCGAGGCGTGGTATTCATAGAAAGCACGACGGCGCTCGTCCATGCCGGTGTTTTGCTCCCAGGGCTCGGGAATCATCATCATCACTGCCTGGCTGATCGGGTAACCGGCCATGGTGAGCAATTCAAGGCAGTTGTCAAAGGTGGCGGTGTCGGACTGGGTCGGAAAGCTGATGGGGTAGAGCTTTTGCAAATCTGCACCCAGCACCGGGGAACTCATCACGCCCTCGCGCGCTTTCATCCAGTTGTAGTTGCCTTTGACGGTGTTGATCTCGCCGTTGTGCGCCACATAGCGGTACGGGTGCGCCAGCGGCCACTCGGGGAAGGTGTTGGTGGAAAAGCGTTGATGCACCAAGCCCAAAGCGGACACGCAGCGCGGGTCTTTCAAGTCCAGGTAATAGGTACCAACCTGGTCGGCCAGCAACAGGCCTTTGTAAATAACCGTGCGGCTGCTCATGCTGGGCACGTAATATTCTTTGCTGTGCTTGAGTTTCAGAGCCTGAATGTGGGCGCTGGCGGTCTTGCGGATCACATACAACTTGCGCTCGAGCGCATCCTGCACGATCACGTCGTTGCCACGGCCAATGAAAAGTTGGCGCAAGATGGGCTCTTTTTTGCGCACGTTGGGCGACATCGGCATGTCGCGGTCTACCGGCACATCGCGCCAGCCCAGCAACACCTGGCCTTCGGCCTTGACGGCACGCTCCAGCTCTTGCTCGCAAGCCTGACGGCTGGCGTTTTCCTTGGGCAAAAAGATCATGCCCACACCGTATTCACCAGGTGGCGGCAAGGTGATGCCTTGCGCCGCCATCTCTTCTCGGTAGAGCGCGTCGGGCAGCTGAATCAAAATGCCCGCACCATCGCCCATCAGCTTATCCGCGCCCACCGCACCCCGGTGGTCCAGGTTTTCAAGAATCTTGAGCGCATTTTTGACAATGTCGTGCGACTTTTGGCCCTTGATGTGAGCCACAAACCCCACCCCGCAAGCATCGTGCTCTTGCGTGGATGAATACAAACCGTGATCCTGGAGGTGTGTGACCTCTGCAGCCGTCGTCATGGGCGCGCTCCTAAAAAATAACAGATACCCCAACTTTAACGCATTGCAGCATGTGCGCCCAACAAAATAATGGGGGTCAGATTCCAATTAATTTTAAAATCCAAAGACTTTAAAATAATAGGGGACACAATCATAATTGATAGCAATAAACTTATATTTATTAAGGGGCAGAGCCCTATTTTCTTAACAATTTATTGACAGACAATGGTCGGCCGGGAATCGCTTTGACAACACGGCGTTGCGTTTTCTTTTGCAAATCCGCCACAAAACCGGATTCACCCAAAGCCCAGCCGCGCAAGGTTGCGTCGGTCAGCGCGGTTTGTTGCGCCGGGTCAATGCCGGCACGTACCATTTCCGAATAGGCCGCCTCACGGGCAAATGGGGTGTTGCCCAGTTCCCAGTACAAGGCGTGAGGCGTGATCAAACGATCTGGCCGCACACCCAAATAGTGCAGATGGCTCGACCAGGGGTAATCTTGCGGCTGGGCCACCATGCCGGCACGCACCGGGTTGAGGTCGATGTAGACCATGCAGGCGAGCAAATAGCGATCAGACTGGATCACGGTGGACTTGTAGCGCCCTTCCCACAGTGTGCCGCTGCGTGTGTGAGTGTCGTTGAAATAACGCACGTAACTGCGCCCCACCGCCTGCATCATTTTGGGCAACCCCTCAGCGCTCTGGGGCGTAGCCAGCAGGTGAAAATGGTTGCTCATGAGCACATAGGCATGCAGTGCCACGCCAAACTTCTTGGCGTTGTCTTCCAGCAAATCCAGCAGCATGCGGTAGTCTGCGCTAGTGGCAAAAATGGCTTGGCGGTTGTTACCGCGCTGGATCACGTGGTGCGGGTAACCCGGCAGGGTCAGACGAGGCAGGCGGGCCATAAAACAATTGGAATCTGACCCCGATTAATTGGGGGCTTTGGCAACCCGGACTTTGCCACTGGTGGTGATCAAAATGACTTTGTCGCCAGGAGCCAGTACCTCCCCGCCCTTGGCTTGCACCACGGCGCGGCGCTCGCCACCTTTGAGCTGAATCAGCAACTCGGTGGCATCCTCACGCGTGGCAAAGCGTTCGATGGTGTTGCCCGCCACCGCACCAGCCACGCCCACCAGCACGCCAATCACATTGCTCTCAGCGTTCGAGCCGCCGCGCGTCGCCCCGGCCACGGCACCGGTCACACCACCCACGGCGGCACCGATGCCGCTTTGGCTACCGTCCACCACCACGTTGCGCACCGTCAGCACCACGCCGTCTTCAACCTGCGACAGCCGCTGTGCGTCCCCGCGTTGAATCACGTCCGGGCTACTGGAAGCGCACGCGCTCAAGGTCAAAACCAAGCACGCCGAGACCACGGCAGATAAAAGTGTTCGCATTGCAACTCCTTAAAAAGTGACGATATTGATGGATTGGAATGCCCACACGGCAAAAAATTCCGCAGCCCCTTCACCAGCAGTCGATTGCACCCAAGCGTGAACCGGAATGTGGCTGGCAGCAACCGATCAAGCCCGCACGGATGCTACCGCGACGGCCGGGGTTGCAGCATTGTCCGGCAGACTTGTAAACCGGGTGTGAAGCAGGTCGCTCAGTCCAAATTCGACCAGCAAGGCGCACAGACGTTGCGCTGCAGCCCGTTTTTTTTGCCCGGTGTAACGGGCGATGATGAGCTCGTTTTTCAGGCTGTGCTCCCAGCCCACCAGCTCGGTCACCGTCACCTGGTAGCCACAGGCTTGCAGGTACAGGCAGCGCAACACGTTGGTGATCTGGCTGCCCAACTCCCGTGTATGCATCGGATGTCGCCACAATTCTGATAGCGCGGTGCGCTGCAACGACAGGGCTTTATGCTGATTCAGCACCCGCGCCACTTCGGCCTGGCAGCACGGCACCAGCACCATGAAACGGGCTTGCTTTTGCAGCCCAAAAGCAATCGCATCGTCAGTGGCGGTGTCGCAGGCATGCAGCGCGGTGACCACGTCGATGCGTTCGGGCAATTGCTCTGACCGGGCCGATTCGGCCACAGTCAGGTTCACAAATGACATGCGATCAAACCCCAGCCGGTGCGCCAGTTCACGCGACTTTTGCACCAGCTCGGGGCGGGTTTCGATGCCGTAGATGTGCCCTGATTGGAGCGTTTTGAAAAACAGGTCATACAAAATAAAACCCAGGTACGACTTTCCCGCGCCATGGTCAGCCAGCGTGATGCCTTTAACCGGTGCGGCTGGCAACCGATGCAACGCATCCGCATCCTCAGCCGTGCCACTGTCAGGCTTGCCAACGAGCTCAAGCAACAGCTTTTCAATGAACTGGTACAGGTGGTACACCTGCTTGAGTTTGCGGCGTGAATCCTGGTTGAGCTTGCCCTCACGGGTCAGAATGTGCAGTTCTTTGAGCAATTCAAGCGATTGTCCGGGGCGGATGTCGTTGGCCAGCGCAGCGGTCGCGGCATCGGCATCGGTACGGCCTTGGCGTTCAGGTTTTCTCTTTTTCATGGGGCGATGATGCCATGAGTGCCAAGACACACATTCAGCAGCCCTGGGGCGCACTGCGTCGCAACGGCTACGTGTCGTGCGGCGTGCGCCCCACCTTTAACGCCGCCCAGCCCTCAGTGCCCAGCCGCTCCATGGTTTGCATGTTGACCTCAAAAATGGACTCAGGGTTGGGAAAAGCCGCCACCGCACGGTCAATGCTGGTTTCGCGCAGCAGGTGCAAGGTGGGGTAAGGCGCGCGATTGGTGAAGTTGGTGATGTCATCTTCAGCCGTACCGGCAAATTGGTAGCGCGGGTGCAGTGAGGCAATTTGCAGCACGCCTTGCAGCTTCAGTTGACGCAGCGCCCGCTCGGCCTGGGCCAGAAAGTCGTTGAAATCAAGAAAATCCTCAAGACACTCAGTCGCTATTAAAAGCGTAGTATCACGCTCTTTAACATCAAGGGCTACAAGCTGATTTAGCTCATAAATCAACGCTTCCAGCAAGGTCGCCGCATCGGTGGCATGGCTGACGGCGTAATGCACCTGGCCTTTGACGTGCACACTTTTCGCAAAGGGACACAGGTTCAGGCCAATCACGGCGCGCTCGACCCAGGCTTGGGTGTCGGCGATGGCGATATCGTCAGGGGTCATGCGTCGGGCTCCTGTAAAAGTTCAGACCCACAGCTGCAGTCCGGTCAAGCGCTCATGCTCGCGCATGGCAAACCGGTCGGTCATGCCGGCAATGTAATCGGCCACGGTGCGTGCGGCCAACGCGGCCAGGTTGGTGGCATCGGTTGGGTCCATCCGACGCTGGTAGCGCAGGGGCATTTCGTGCGGTGCACTGAAATAGGCCTGAAAGAGATCCGCCACCACTTGCCGCGCATGGCTGGTGGTTTGCAGCACCTGGGGATGGCGGTAAAGCTGGGACAACAAAAAAGTCTTCAGTGTCTTGGATTGGGCGCGCATGTCAGAGCCGAATTGAACCAAGGGCGGCAGCTGCCGCACGGCCTCCACGCTGGCGGGTTGGGCCTGTTGCAGCGCGGTCTGGGTGGCGGCAATCACGTCGTAAACCTGGGCACTGAGCATGCGGCGAATGGTTTCATACAGCAAGCGCCGACCCTGCGTGGCCCCTTGCAGATGGGGAAATTCAGCCAGAGTTTGCTGTCTGAAATCATCAAACAGGGGCACGGCCTGAAGCTGGGTCAGGGTGATCAGACCCGAGCGCACACCGTCGTCAATGTCATGGGCGTTGTAAGCAATCTCGTCGGCCAGGTTGCACAACTGGGCCTCCAGACTGGGCTGAGTGTGGCTCAAAAAACGCTGCGCTACGCCACCTGGTTCAGCCTGCTCAAGCGTCTGCGCGTTGGCCAGCGAACAATGTTTGAGAATGCCTTCGCGGGTCTCAAAGCTCAGGTTCAGACCGTCAAACTCGGGGTAACGCTCCTCCAGCTGATCAACCACGCGCAGGCTTTGCAGGTTGTGCTCAAAACCGCCAAAGGCCGACATGCAGTCATTGAGCGTGTCCTGCCCGGCATGGCCAAACGGTGTGTGCCCCAAATCATGCGCCAGCGCAATGGCTTCAACCAGGTCTTCATTAAGACCCAGCGACCGCGCCATCGACCGCCCCAGTTGGGCGACTTCAAGCGAATGGGTCATGCGGGTGCGAAACAGATCACCCTCATGGTTCAAAAACACCTGCGTTTTGTAGACCAGCCGCCGGAACGCACTGCTGTGCACAATGCGGTCGCGGTCACGCTGGTACGAGGTGCGCGTCGGAGCCGGGGGCTGGGGATAACGCCGCCCGCGTGTTCGCGCGGGGTCGCAGGCGTAGGGTGCCAAAGTCATTTTTATATAAAATCAGGCTGCAGCCCTTATTAAAAAATAGTTTATAGCTATAGTTTTGATACAACATTACTACAGCAAACGTCAATCACCTGGCGCACCATCGGCTCTGGCGCACTGCGCACAATGGCCCGGCCGGGGCCGTCAATCAGCACAAACTTGATGTCGCCCGCTTCAGCTTTTTTGTCGACCCGCATCAGCGCCAGATAACGCCCGGCGTTGTCAGTCGCCGACAAAACAGGGGCTTTGACGGGCAAACCGGCCTGCGCAATCAAGGCCGTCAGGCGCGCCACAAACAGCGCATCCACCAGCCCCAGGCGCTGCGACAGGTGCGCCGCCATCACCATGCCGCAGCCCACACCCTCGCCGTGCAGCCACTCGCCGTAGCCCAATCCGGCCTCAATGGCGTGGCCAAAGGTGTGGCCAAAATTCAGGATGGCGCGCAAGCCCGCCTCACGCTCGTCTTGCCCCACCACCCAGGCCTTGATTTCGCAACTGCGTTTGACCACCTGCGCCAATGCGGCGGGGTCACGCGCCAGCACCTCACCGATGTGCGCCTCCAGCCAGCTGAAGAACTCCATGTCTGAAATCGGCCCATATTTGATAACTTCGGCCAAGCCCGCGCTGAGCTCGCGATCGGGCAGGGTTTTGAGCGTATCTAGGTCACACACCACTTTGAGTGGCTGGTAAAACGCGCCAATCATGTTCTTGCCCAGCGGATGGTTGATGGCAGTTTTGCCACCCACGGAGGAGTCCACCTGCGCCAGTAATGTGGTGGGCACTTGCACAAACGGCACGCCACGCATGTAGCTGGCCGCGGCAAAGCCCGTCATGTCACCCACCACGCCACCGCCCAGTGCGAACAACACGGTTTTGCGGTCGCAGCCGTTTTTGAGCAGCGCGTCAAAAATCAAGTTCAGGCTTTGCCAGGTTTTGTGTTGCTCGCCATCGGGCAGCACCACCGTGTACACCTGAGGGTATTTGTCAGCCAAAGCCTTTTGCAGACGCGCCGCATAGAGTGGTTCCACCGTGGTGTTGGTGACAATCAGTGCGCTTTGGGCCTGCGGCAATTGGGCATAACTCAAGGGGCTGTCAAACAGCGAGCCGCGAATGGCGATGTGGTAACTGCGGCTGCCCAAGTCAATGGCTACAGTTTGAAGGTCGGAGGAGTTCATGCCACCGAGTTTAGAGGCAACGCGTGTCAAGTGGCCTGCGTGAGGCTGTGCCCCGGAACTTCTGGTGGCCGCAACGCACCGCATAACTCCAGTTGTGCCGTGATCATGTGAACCAGACTCCCCACGGACGGACGTCCGGTGTCCACCGTGATATGAGCCGTTTCGCGGTACAGCGGCGCACGGTATGCATACAGGTCACGCAGACGTTGCAGTGGATCTGCAACTTGCAACAAGGGACGGTTTTTGTCATGCCGCAGCCGCCGGTACAAGTCTTCGGGCAGGGCGTTTAAATACACCACCGTGGTGCGTTGACGCAGGTGCAAACGGTTGTCTGGCCGCAGAACCACGCCGCCACCGGTTGAAATGACAGCTTCTGGTGCTTGCGTCAATTCGTCAACCACCGATTCTTCAAGATCACGAAACCGGTCTTCACCCTCACGCTCAAAATATTCACGAATCGAGCAGCCCAGGCGCTGCTCGATGTCATGATCCGAATCAATGAATGGCACTTGCAAGCGCCGCGCAAGCTGACGACCTACCGTGGATTTGCCCGAGCCTGGCAAACCGATCAAACTGACACGCAGGCGGGACAAGGCTACCGTGCAACCTTGTCGTTGATGACTTTGGGCGTAATGAAGACCAGCATTTCCTGTTTGTTAAAGGTTTTGCTGCGTGTCTTGAACAAGTTACCAATACCGGGCAAATCACCCAGCATCGGAACCTTGGTCTCGCTGTCAATTTCGGTCATCTCAAAAATACCCCCGATGACCACTGTGCCGCCGTTTTCTACCAGCACCTGGGTCTGAATGTGTTTGGTGTTGATGGCAAAGCCAGCCGCCGTGGACTGACCCACTGTATCTTTGTTCACATCCAGGGCCAAAATGATATTTCCCTCAGGCGTGATTTGCGGTGTCACTTCAAGCTTCAAATTGGCTTTGCGAAAGGCAATTGAGGTGGCACCACTGGATGTGGCAACTTGGTACGGCAACTCCGTACCCTGCTCGATCAAGGCTTTGATCTGATCCGCCGTCACAACCCTCGGGCTGGACACCACTTTACCTTTGCCGTCCGCTTCCAACGCCGACAACTCCAGATTCAAGAAGCGATTCGCAGCAGCATTGAAAATAGAAAGTGCAAAGGTAGCGGGCTGGTAGCCCCCCTGCCCCGGCGCAGGCAAATTCACAAAACTGCCTGACGTGGTGCCAGACGCACCATCTACATAACTCGACCCAATAGAGGCCCCCAAACCAGTACCGCCTGAAGCATTGGCAGTTGCACCACCGCCGAGTTTTATCCCCAGTGACTTGCCAAAGGTATCAGAGGCTTCAACAATCCTGGCCTCAATCAGCACTTGTCGGGCGGGGATGTCCAGCTTGGCGATCAGTTGTTGAACCTGTTCAAGTTTGCTCGGAATGTCCGTCACAAAAAGTTGATTGGTTCGTGCTTCAGAAATCACGCTGCCACGGGCACTGAGCAGACGCGCACCTGCGGCTGCGCCACCACCAACTGCAGTGAGTTGTGCTGCCACGTCGGTTGCCTTGGTGTAATTAAGTTGAAACGCTTGGGTACGCACGGGCTCCAACCCCTGTAGCGCTGCGGCCGACTCCAAGTCCAGTTTTTCCTTGGTGTTGATTTCGTCTTTGGGCGCAATCCACAGCACATTGCCGGTTTTGCGCATGCCCAAGCCCTTAGACTGCAAAATGATGTCTAACGCCTGATCCCAGGGCACATCCTGCAGGCGCAAGGTGACCGTGCCGTTGACCGAATCAGAGGTGATGATGTTGAAATTGGTAAAGTCAGCAATCACTTGCAGCAAAGACCGAACCTCAATGCTCTG
>JAVHPS010000093.1:0-2597 GCA_036170715.1 Rhodoferax sp.
CTCACCGACGATGTCAAAGCCATCGACAAAGTGCGCAAGGAAGTCGGCATGGTGTTCCAGCAATTCAACCTGTTCCCACACCTGACGGTGCTGGAAAACCTGACGCTGTCCCCTATGTGGGTTGGCAAACTGCCCAAAAAAGAAGCCGAAGAAAAGGCCATGCACCAGTTGCAGCGTGTGCGCATCGCCGAACAGGCTGGCAAGTACCCGCTGCAGCTCTCGGGCGGCCAGCAGCAGCGCGTGGCCATTGCGCGCGCGCTGTGCCTCAAGCCCAAGATCATGCTGTTTGACGAACCCACCAGCGCGCTGGACCCCGAAATGATCAAGGAAGTGCTGGACGTGATGATCGCCATGGCCGACGAGGGCATCACCATGCTGTGCGTGACACACGAAATGGGCTTTGCCAAAGCCGTGGCCGACCGCGTGATCTTCATGGACCAAGGCCAGATCGTCGAGCAAAACAACCCGCACGACTTCTTCAACAACCCGCAAAACGAACGCAGCAAAGACTTTTTGTCAAAGATTCTGGGGCATTGAACCGCTGCCTGCGCCGGGAGCCTGTTTCAGCTCCCCGCCACCTTCATTTTGTTCACCAGCATCGAGCCCACGGTTTTAGAGCCGTAGGCGTAGCTGTCAGCGCCTACGGCCACAATGCCCTTGAACATGGCGCGCATGTTGCCGGCCACTGTGATCTCATGCACGGGGTAGGCAATACGGCCTTTTTCGACCCAAAAGCCGCTGGCTCCACGCGAATAGTCCCCGGTGACGTAATTCGTGCCGCTGCCCATCAACTCGGTCACAAACAGCCCCGTGCCCAGGCGCTGCAACATCGCATCCAGATCGTCCCCGGCACGGGTCAGGCGCGAAGTCAGCACCAGGTTGTGCGAGCCGCCCGCGTTGCCAGTGGTCTTCAGACCCAGTTTGCGCGCTGAATAACTGCCCAGAAAATAGCCCTGCACCTTACCCGCTTCAACCACGCTGCGGGGCTGCACGCGCACCCCTTCGTCATCAAACGGGGAGCTACCCTTGCCGTGTTTGATAAACGGGTCTTCCAGAATGTCAATGTGTTTGGGCCACACCTGCTGACCCAAACTGTCCAGCAAAAATGAACTTTTGCGGTATAGCGCACCGCCACTGATGGCTTGCACAAAACTGCCCAGCAAACCAGCCGCCAGGGGCGCTTCAAACAACACCGGGCATTCGGTGGTGGCAATCTTGCGCGCCCGCAAGCGACTCAAGGCACGCTCGGCAGCATAGCGACCCACCGCCTCGGGCGCAGCCAATTGCAACGCATCACGCTCAGAGCTGTACCAATAGTCACGCTGCATGTCGTCACCCTTGCCTGCAATCGGAGACACCGACAGGGAGTGGCGCGAACTGGCGTAGCCGCCACGAAAACCATGCGTATGCGCGCTGAAAAAATGCGACTGCTGCGCCGACACACTGGCCCCTTCGCTGTTGGTGATGCGCTTGTCCACCTGGAGCGCAGCGGCCTCGGTCTGCAACGCCAGCTGCGCGGCCTGCTCGCTGTTGATGGCCCAGGGAAAAAACAGCTCCAAATCAGTGCGCTGCTCGGCCGGCTGGGCAATATCGGCCCCATCGGGCAAGGCGGCAAACGGGTCTTCAGCAGTAAAACGCGCAATGTCAAATGCGGCCTGTACCGTTTGCTCAATGGCAGACTGGGAAAAATCAGAAGTGCTGGCGTTGCCGCGACGCTGGCCAATATGAACTGTGATGCCCAGCCCCTTGTCGCGGTTGCGTTCCACGTTTTCGAGCTCGCCTTTGCGCACCGACACGCTCAAGCCGCAGCCTTCGCTGGCGTGGGCAGAGGCATCGGTCGCCCCCAGCTTTTTGGCATGCGCCATGGCGCTGTCAACCAGGTTCTCAAAGAAAGCGCGACTGCAGGCAAAACCGCTGTCAGCCTTGGCAGGTTGTTGCAACGATGCCGCACTGGATTGGCTGGCGATGGGCTTGGATGGATTGGATTTTTTCATAGCGCGGCTATGATACTTGGCTATGTCAAGAAAACTTAAAAAAGGCTATTTTGTGCGCGGCGAGTTTGTGGCCGAGGGCAGCGAACGCGACCTTGAGCTAAAAGCCGAGCTCAAAGGCACCGACGACCAAAGCCGCACCGACCTCAAACGCGAGAGCACCGAGCTGCAAAAACTCGGCACGGAATTGCTCGATCTGCGCGCGGATTTGCTGGCTGGTTTGGCACTGAGCGACAAGCTCAAAGATGCCATTGTTGAGGCCAAACGCATCACCAACTTTGAGGGTAAACGCCGCCAGATGCAGTTCATTGGCAAGCTCATGCGCCTGCTGGAGCCCGAGATGGTGGCTGCTGTGCGCGCGGCGCTGGACGAGCAAGCCAATGGCTCGGCCGCAGACAAACTGGCGCTGCACCAATCTGAGGTCTGGCGCGACCGCCTGATTGCCGACGATGACGCTGCTGCGCAGTGGATCAACCTGAACCCCGGCTGCGACACCCAGCAATTGCGTGCCTTGATTCGCCAGGCACGCAAAGATGCCAAGCCTGAAAAACCCGGTGCAGCGGTGCGCCACGGCCGAGCCTACCGCGACATTTTTCAGCTGGTGCG
>JAVHPS010000094.1:0-2576 GCA_036170715.1 Rhodoferax sp.
CACCATACATAGAAAGCCCAACTGTTTTGAGTTGGGCTTTTCTTTTGGGGAATCACTCAATGGTGACGCGCGGTTATGCGAAATACCTCTTGGGTTTTCAAGAGGCCACTTCCAATGAAATCAAGAACTTGCGCAGGGGTGTTTTGCAAGTGGAAACTACTAGGCGGTCACGACTGCGAATAGAGAATGCGTGAAACGAGCGCGTTTTGCCGCTATGACCACACGGTATGGATGTGCCTCGCTACGCCAGCCTTTCATGAATGGTCGGCAATTAACGTCCCAGCAACGCTATACCTGCTGCCGCAACGACTTCGCGGGTCAACCCATCCAGCAGTGTCGACGTGGCACGGGCTTGCTGCCAGTACAAGGGCACGTCCAACGGTGTATTGGCCACCAGTTCCACCAGCGAACCATCCGTAAGTTGCTGACGGATGAGTGACTGCGGATGCAGTCCCCAGCCCATGCCCGCCATACCTGCTGCGACAAAGGCCTGCGCAGAGGGCAGTGTGTGATGTGGCAATTCGATATGGCGGCGGCATTGACGTTTCACCCACCGCAATTGCAGTTCGTCCTTGGTGTTGAATACCAGGCTGGGAGCCAAAGCCAGTGTGCCCGCTACAACCCCTTTGACGAAATAGCGGGCAATAAAATCTGGACTTGCAGCAGCCACATAGCGCATCGAGCCCAAATGTCGGCTGTTGCAACCTGATGCAGGATGTGCAGTGCCTGTCACGGCGGCCAGCACCTTCCCCGAACGCAACCACTCAGCCGTGTAGTCCTGGTCGTCCACCGCAACCTCCATCAGTACCGGTGCGATCGCTGCAAAGGCGGTCATAGCAGGCGCAAACCAAGTGGCCAGACTATCCGCATTCACCGCGATGGGTAAAGAAACGCGCACAGCTCCATCCTGGTCCAGCGTGGGAACTTCGCCATGGAGTTCATGCTCTAGCAGTTGCACCCGGTCCATATGCTGGCAAAGTCTGCGCCCCGTCTGCGTTGCCTGACAGGGTTGGCCACGCACGATCAGGGCACACCCAATGCGTTCTTCCAGCAAGCGAATGCGTTGAGAGACAGCAGACGGGGTTACATGCAGTGCACGTGCCGCCCGCTCGAAGCTGCCTTCGCGCACGACGCAGGTCAGCGCTGCCAGGGATGTGTAATCCAGCATGAAGTAAGTTTTCCTTAATTAGATGAAGTAATGATAGTTTGTCTTCATCCACCAAAGCAGGCAAGCTCGGCGCATGACAAATTTATCTGCTTCCATTTCAGCCATCGCGCCCGCCTTTGTTCAGGGACTGGCATTGAGCTTTGGGCTCATCGTTGCCATTGGTGCTCAAAACGCCTTTGTGCTGCGCCAAGGGCTGCGTCGGGAGCATGTGGGCAGTGTGGTTCTGTTTTGCGCATTGGCTGATGCAGTGCTAATCACGGCCGGTGTGCTGGGCATGGCGCAAGCCTTGGGTGAACATCCGCAAGTGGCCCGCGCGCTGGCGCTGGCAGGCGCTGCGTTCTTGGCCATCTATGGCTGGCAGGCTATCCGCCGGGCACGGCAATCCAATCAGTTAAGAGCAGACGGGGTCAACACAGCACTGCGTCTGTCGGGTGCACTGGCGCAGGCCGGCGCATTCACCTTGCTCAACCCCCATGTTTACCTGGACACGGTCTTGTTGGTGGGCAGCATTGGCGCACAGCAACCCGATGCATTGCGTCTGTGGTTCATTGCGGGAGCAAGCTTTGCCAGCATGGCCTGGTTTGGATTGCTGGGCTATGGAGCCCGCTGGTTAGCGCCCTGGTTTGCCCGTCCCAAGGCATGGCAAATTCTGGATGGGCTGATTGGTTTGACCATGTGGATTTTGGCGGCGTTGCTGCTGCGCCATGCGCTGGGCAATATGTAAGAACCTTGTATGTATGTCTCTAGCCCGGCAAGGCCGAGTACGGCAAAGTCGTTCCGACCTGGATCTGCACGGTTGCACATGTACACGGCGCGGCACAAGTATTTGAAACCCCGAAGTGGATGCTGAACACGCCCAATCGTTTGACAAATGCACAGGAGTCCCGACAAGCACGGCCTTGTCGTGTGAGCGATGCACCCCCAGATTTCATTGAAAACTGATGAGCGGCATTGTCGGCATCGGAATTCCAATCGACTGACTGGAAGGTAAGTCTAAAACTGGCGTAATAGCTGATCAAAGGTGCTTGAACTGCGTGGCAGCAGCGGCTCCCATCACGCGCATGGCGTGACCCTCACTGGGTGATGAAAATCGGCTTTCGACGCAGCGCCGACAGGTCGTTGTGTTGGATCAGTTGCCGCAAATAATCCAGGTTGTGCTGTATGCCACGTTGATAGAGGTTGTCGCCGCCAAAATGGAGGGCTGCATACCGATAAACCTTGGCAAAGTCTTGTTCCAGTCGCGGTGACACCACCTGGGCGTAAAAGGCAGGTGTTTTGCACAAAAGGTCGAATGGATCGGCGTACAAAAGGGGCGCTTCAGCCTGTACCGGGGCCGCACCGCCCTCCTGGATCAGTTGCCTTTCTTGGTAAAGCAAATCACGACAGTTCTCAAGGTAATAGCGGCCAG
>JAVHPS010000095.1:0-2566 GCA_036170715.1 Rhodoferax sp.
TTGCCAACGACCATCCATCCACGGCAAGCCCCCATCCCTGCCTTCCCCCAGCGGGGGAAGGAGTAAATGCACAGCATAAGTTTGAATTCTTCTCGTGCTTTGCAAAGATTGAACTTGTTAGTGCGCTGGTGCAACATGAAAGTTCATGCGGGCACAGGGATACTGAGGCGGGTTAAACCTTTCAGGAGCTTTTATGAATGGGTTTCAGGCATTTTTTGGTCCAGGCGTGCGCTTGCTACAGCGCCTGAATTTGCGCACCCGTTTGCTGGCCATGGGCTTGTTGCTGCTCACACCCCTGCTACTGGTTTTACTGTGGTTGGCTTATCAGGCCGCATTTGCCCAGGCTGCAAACACGCTTGCCCTGGTTTTGTATTTGACGGGTTTGCTGTTGCTGCTTTATCTGTGGGTGGCGTTTTATCAAAGCCTGACACTGGCAGTGGACAAACTGGCAGCCGGAATCGACCGCAGTGCGCGTGGTGATCTGTCACTGAAAGTAGAGATTGCCGGGCACGACGAGTTGGCCCGAGCCGGCGACCAGATTGAAGCCTTGAACGAAAATTTTTCTGGCTTGGTCGGCACCATCCGCAACCAGTCGGTGCATGTGGCGCAAGCTGGCGAAACGCTGGCAGCCAACATGGGTGAACTGGCTCAGCGCACCGAGGCACAAGCCGCCAGCCTGGAGCAAGCCAGTGCCAGCATTCTCGGTTTGAATGAATCGGTGCACGCCACCGCGCAACGCGCCACCGAGGTGGACCGCTTGACCCAGCGGGTTCGCGGCGAGGCACAGGCTGGGGCCCAAGCCATGGATGTTGCCTTGCACGCCATGCAGGAAATCCAAGGCAGTTCCAAGCGCATGGGCGAGATCATCGGCGTGATTGATGGCATCGCCTTTCAAACCAATATTCTGGCACTCAACGCGGCGGTAGAGGCCGCCCGCGCGGGTGAGTCTGGGCGCGGATTTGCGGTGGTGGCCGCCGAGGTACGCACGCTGGCACAGCGCAGTGCCACTTCGGCCAAAGAGATTCGTGGTCTGATCGTGCGTTCCTCCGAGCAAGTGGGCATGGGTGTGGCCCGTTTTGAAGCAGTCAACGAGAACTTGCGCACGGTCGTCAATGGCGTTCATCAAGTTGCCGAGGGTCTTGACAGCATCACCACAGCCAGCACCGAACAGAGTCTGTCACTGTCAGAAATTGCGCAGGCGGTCAAACAACTTGACAACATCACCCAGCAAAACGGTGCCATGGTGGAACAGACTCTTCATGCTACTGAGGGCCTGCGCGACCGCGCCTCCAAGCTCAGTGAAGCGGTAGCGGCCATCAAGCTGCGCCGTGGCACGGCCGACGAAGCCTACGCTTTGGTCAGGCGCGGCTTCGATTTGATTGGTCAGATCGGCTTAACGGCCGCTGCTGCACGCTTTCATGATCCTCACGGTGGTTTTCTGGATCGGGATCTGTACCTGTTTGTATTCGACCGTGCCGGGGTTTATCAGGTCTTTGGTGCAACGCCGGATCGGGTTGGCAAAACCGTCTATGACGTGCGCGGGCTTGACGGCAACCATGTGTTGCGTGAAGGCTTTGCCGCCGCTGAGCGTGGTGGTGGCTGGATTGACTACGAAGTGGTGAACCCGGTCACTGGCGTGGTTGACGAAAAGACTTCTTATATCCTGCCCTTGTCTGATACCCAACTGATAGGCTGCGGCGTTTTCCGCCCCAAAGGTGGCTTCAGTCTGGTCGCCGCATAGCGCCAGTGCCAATGCACGCCGTTGCTTGTTGCCATGACCTATTGTTACGTCCGTCGAAATCCCAGGTTGGCCACCCCCTGATCAACCCGGTATCTTTTGGAGCGATCGGTAAAACATCGCCGAATTGAACGTGGGACGAAGGCGCAAAAGAATAGGCCGGTACACCTCTGTTATCGTGGAAATTTACAAGACCACCACGGAACGAAAGAGACCAGCCTATGAACCGAATTCTAGCGAGCGTGACCACGCTCGAACAACACATTGACGCCGTCAACACTGAACCTGAGATCTATCGCCCCTTGCGCTGCCCACACTGTGAGGCAGGCGGACTGTGGCATCACGGCTGCTACTACCGCAAAGCCGACCGGCGTGCAGTGGACTCACAATCGTCGCTCAACCCCGTGCCGATCCTGCGCTACCTGTGCCCCACCTGCAAACACACCTGCTCACGCCTGCCCGCGTGCATCGCACCACGGCGCTGGTTTGACTGGGCCATGCAGGCGCTGGTCTTGCTGCTGGTACTGGCGGGCAACTCAGTGCGTCAATGCAGCCAGTGCAGCGAGCGTGCACGCTCTACAGTGCGACGCTGGCGCGACTGGCTCGATGACCGTGGGGACGCCCTGGCCTTGTGGTTGCGAAGCCGGTTTCCTGAATTGGGCCGACACCCCAATCAAGATGATTTCTGGCGCGATGTCATGCAAAACATGACCCTGATGCACGCCATGGCCTGGTGTGACCGTCACACCGATGTCCCATGACGGCCTGCCTCCTTGTCGCGCAGCGACAAGCATGGCCCCGCCCGGGCGGGGCCCCCACACACTTTAG
>JAVHPS010000096.1:0-12417 GCA_036170715.1 Rhodoferax sp.
GCACGTTTCGGCAAGACCTGTTTTACCGGCTCAATGTGATTGACATGGTGATCGCTCCGTTGCGTGAGCGCAGCGAAGATCTGCCGGCCTTGTGTGAAGCTTTGTTGGCCAGAATTGCAGAAGAGTCGGGCATTGCCAAACCCGTGATGCCAGCTGAGGTGCTGCGTCATCTGTCCGCACTGCCGCTGGCGGGCAATGTGCGTGAACTTGAAAATCTGCTGCACCGTGCGGTGGCACTTGGCGATGGAGACGGGTTGCAGTTTGAAATTCCGGCCAGTACCTTGCCCGCGCCGCATGCGTTGTCGTCGGCGAAGCCGCTGCCAGCTGATGCTGCGCCTGTGGATTTGCGCCTGTACCTGGATCAACTCGAGCGCGACCTGTTGAATCGGGCCCTGGAGTCGAGCGGGTTTGACCGTGCCGACGCTGCGGCCCGTCTGGGCCTGACGCTGCGGCAGATGCGTTATCGCCTGGTCCGTTTGAACCTGGACACCCTGCAACCCGATGATGCCGATGACTTGCCACCCCCAACCACCGCGCGCAGGCCGCTCTGAAGACACCTTGTGGTGCAACGGGTGGTACCGTTTTGCGGCCCGCATGGCTTCCCCCAACTTTGGCCCACGCCCGCAACACGCGCAGATTGATCTGGTGGTGCTGCATTCCATCAGCCTGCCGCCGGGCCAGTATGGTGGCCCCGAAGTGCAGCAATTTTTCACCAATCAGTTGGACTGGCATGGACATCCTTATTTTGGCCAAATCGAAGGCGTGAAAGTGTCGGCGCACTTTTTTATTCGCCGCAACGGTGAGTTGTGGCAGTTTGTCAGTTGTGACGCGCGTGCCTGGCATGCGGGTGCGTCCAGTTACCGCGGGCGGCCTGACTGCAATGACGACAGCATTGGCATTGAGCTCGAAGGCCTGGAGGGCGAGCGCTTTGAAGCCGCACAGTACGAAACTCTGGCCGCTCTTTGCCCGGCCTTGATGGCACACTACCCGATCTGTTATTTTGCCGGCCATGAACACATTGCGCCGAACCGAAAAGCAGACCCCGGTGCTGGTTTTGACTGGCTGCTTTTTCAGAATCAGAACGGACTGGACGATCGGTATTTACCCGCAGTGGTGCGCTGACGCACGCACCTTCATGGGCGCTTCAAGGCGCAGATTCGGGTTCACTCCAAATCACCTTGCAGCCTGATACCGCAACACTTTCAAGCTATCACTTTGTGCATTCGTGGTTTCGTGTTTGGAAGTCAGTCGCCGACCCAACACACTAGGGGTAGTGTTTTTTTTGGCGACGAACACCAGATATAGTGATAAGCTCCACGCCCTGTCTGGACGCTGTTGATCATCTTCACGGGCCCGGCAGCCTTATTTCACAAAAACCAGTTTCAGAAGAGGATCTTATGCCCATTGCCCCCCTGGCCTCAGTTGACCCTTACGCCCATGCGTCCATGGCCACGCGTACACAAGAGCAGTCTGTCACCGCTTCTGGTGCATTGAGTCAGTACCAGATCATTCGCCGCAATGGTGCGGTGGTGCCGTTTGAGCCCAACAAAATTGCCGTGGCCATGATGAAGGCTTTTCTGGCAGTGCACGGCACTCAGGGTGCAGCCTCGTCAAGTGTGCGTGAAACCGTGGAGGCACTCACCCATGCGGTCATCCGTGCCCTGATGCGTTCCCGGCCTGCGGGCGGTACCTTTCACATAGAAGATGTGCAAGACCAGGTAGAACTGGGCTTGATGCGCGGTGGCCATCATGAAATTGCCCGTGCCTACGTGTTGTACCGCGAAAAACGCACACAGGAACGGGCGCAACAAGTAGCTGAGCAAGCACCGGCACACCCGGTGTTGCATGCCATGGAACATGGCCAACGTGTGGTGCTGGACCTGGCGCGCTTGCGGGGCATCATCACCAACGCTTGCGCGGGGCTGGGCAACGATGTCAAGCCAGAGCCTATCCTGGAAGAAACCCTGCGCAACCTGTACGACGGCGTGCCCATGGACGAGGTCTACAAGGCCTCCATTCTGGCGGCGCGCACCTTGATCGAGAAAGATCCTGACTACACCTTTGCGACCGCCCGGTTGTTGTTTCATACCATTGCTAAAGAAGTGCTGGATGAAGATGTGGCCCCGTCCGATATGGCGCAAGCGTATGCAGCTTACTTCCCTCACTTCATCCAACGCGGGGTTGAACACGAGCTGCTTGATGAGCGCATGCTGCAATTTGACTTGCCGCGCCTGGCCCTGGCCCTGAAAGCACAACGCGATTTGCAGTTTGATTACCTCGGTTTGCAAACGCTGTACGACCGCTACTTTCTGCACATTGCCAAAAAGCGCATTGAATTGCCTCAGGCTTTTTTCATGCGTGTGGCGATGGGTCTCGCGCTCAACGAAATTGACCGCGAAACACGTGCCATTGAATTCTATGAAGTGCTCTCAAGCTTTGACTTCATGTCCTCCACACCGACCTTGTTCAACGCCGGTACGCTGCGCTCGCAGCTGTCGAGTTGCTACCTGACCACGGTGCCGGATGATCTGGACGGCATTTATGAGTCGATCAAGGAAAACGCGCTGCTGTCCAAGTTCGCCGGTGGTTTGGGCAACGACTGGAGTCGTGTGCGGGCGTTGGGTGCGCACATCAAGGGCACCAACGGCGAATCGCAAGGTGTGGTTCCGTTTCTGAAAGTGGTCAATGACACGGCGGTGGCAGTCAACCAGGGCGGCAAGCGCAAGGGTGCCGTCTGCACTTATCTGGAAACTTGGCATCTGGACATTGAAGAGTTTCTGGAGCTGCGCAAAAACACGGGCGATGACCGCCGCCGCACGCATGACATGAACACCTCTAACTGGATTCCAGACCTGTTCATGCGCCGGGTGATGGAAAAGGGTCAATGGACCCTGTTCTCACCCAACAACGTGCCTGACCTGCACGATAAATTTGGCGCTGACTTTGAACAGGCTTATGTGGCTTATGAGGCCAAAGCCGCACGTGGCGAGATCAAGCCGTATCGCACGGTACAGGCCACCGACCTGTGGCGCAAGATGCTGACTATGCTGTTTGAAACCGGTCACCCCTGGATCACATTCAAGGATGCGTGCAATGTGCGTTCACCGCAGCAACATGCGGGCGTGGTGCACTCCAGCAACCTGTGCACTGAGATCACCCTCAATACCAGCAACACTGAAACCGCCGTTTGCAACCTGGGTTCGGTCAATTTGCTGCAGCACCTGAAAGACGGCAAGGTCGATCATGCCAAGCTGCAAAAGACCATTACCACCGCCATGCGCATGCTCGACAATGTGATTGACATCAATTACTACGCCGTCAAAAAGGCGCGTGATTCCAATTTGCGCCACCGCCCGGTGGGCCTGGGGCTGATGGGTTTCCAAGACTGCTTGTATGAAATGCGTATGCCCTATGCGAGTGAGGCAGCGGTGCAATTCGCTGACGAATCGATGGAGGCCATTTGTTATTACGCGTATTGGGCCTCGACCGAGCTGGCGCGCGAACGCGGCAAGTACTCCAGCTACCCAGGCTCGCTCTGGAGTCAAGGGGTGCTGCCCCTGGATACGCTGGACATGCTGGCCAGCGCGCGTGGCGGCTATGTGGAGGTGGATCGCTCCAGCACGCTGGACTGGGGCGCATTGCGCCAGAAGATTGCCCAAGACGGCATGCGCAACTCCAACTGTGTGGCCATTGCACCCACAGCCACCATCTCCAACATCATTGGGGTAGATGCCTCAATTGAACCTTGCTTTGGCAACCTGTCGGTCAAGTCCAATTTATCGGGTGAGTTCACCATTATCAACAGCTACCTGGTGCGTGACCTTAAACGCCTGGCCTTGTGGGACGATGTGATGGTGATGGATTTGAAACACTTTGATGGCTCACTCAAACCCATCGACCGCATCCCGGCTGAGATTCAGTCGCTGTATGCAACTGCGTTTGAGGTTGAGACCAAGTGGCTGGTAGAAGCCGCAGCACGTCGCCAGAAGTGGATTGACCAAGCGCAATCACTCAACATTTACATGGCCGGTGCCTCTGGTAAAAAACTCGATGACACCTACAAATTGGCTTGGCTTCGAGGGCTCAAAACGACCTATTACCTGCGTACGCAGTCGGCCACGCATGCTGAAAAATCAACCGTTGCTGCGGGCCGTCTCAATGCCGTTTCTTCCGGTGAGAACAATGGGGCGCAACAACACATGAGTGCATTGGATGCAGCGGCTGCAGCGGCCCGAATGCAAATGGACAACGTGCCCGCGACCGACATTAAATTCTGTGGTGTGGATGATCCCACCTGCGAGTCATGCCAATAAATCACGTGTGATGGTTCTGATGCGATGCGCAATCACCACATTCGCGTTTGCATCAGAATAATTTCACATACAAATGCTTTCAATTTTTTTCACACACTCTCATAATCCACCCATCGGAAATCACTATGTTGTCCTGGGACGAAGAAGTCACACCTACTGCCAGTTTGCCGCCAACCTCCAGCCCGTTCAATCTGCGGCTGCAGGCACACTTTTCTGAATCAGTTGCGGTGCATGCAAGTGCGCCCACTTCGCCGCCGGTCGTCAGTCCTGCGCGCCGCATCAACGCCGCCGACAAGCGCATCATCAACGGCAAGACCGATGTCAATCAACTGGTGCCGTTTAAATACAAATGGGCATGGGAGAAATACCTCTCCAGCTGCGCCAACCACTGGATGCCGCAAGAAGTCAACATGACGCGCGACATCGCTTTGTGGAAAGACCCCAACGGCTTGAGCGATGACGAGCGTCGCATCATCAAGCGCAACCTCGGTTTTTTTGTCACCGCAGACTCGCTGGCGGCGAATAACATTGTGCTTGGCACTTACCGCCACATCACGGCCCCCGAGTGTCGGCAATTTCTGCTTCGTCAGGCCTTTGAAGAAGCCATTCACACTCATGCTTACCAGTACATCGTCGAGTCCTTAGGACTTGACGAGGGTGAAATTTTCAGTGCCTACCAAGAGGTGCAGTCGATTCGCGACAAAGACGAATTCCTGCTTCCGTTCATTGAAGCCATCATGAACCCGGCCTTCAAAACTGGCACACCTGAAGCAGACCAAACCCTGCTCAAGTCCTTGATCGTGTTTGCGTGCCTGATGGAAGGTTTGTTTTTCTATGTTGGCTTCACCCAGATTCTTGCGCTGGGCCGACAAAACAAAATGACCGGTTCGGCTGAACAGTACCAATACATCTTGCGTGATGAGTCCATGCATTGCAATTTCGGCATTGACCTGATCAACCAGCTGAAGCTTGAAAACCCACAACTCTGGACACCGCAATTCAAAGCCGAGATCAAGGTCTTGTTTGCGACCGCTGTCGATCTTGAGTACCGGTATGCAGAAGACACCATGCCGCGTGGCGTGCTGGGCATGAATGCGTCCATGTTCAAAGGCTACTTGCGCTATATCGCCAATCGGCGTGCGACGCAAATTGGCCTGGAAGCCTTGTTTCCCAATGAAGAAAATCCGTTCCCCTGGATGAGTGAAATGATCGATTTAAAGAAAGAACGTAATTTCTTTGAAACCCGGGTCATTGAGTACCAATCAGGCGGCGCGCTGTCCTGGGAATAAGTCCGAGTCATGGCTGTTTTATTTTCACAAACCTGTAGCGCCACCGACAGTGGTCAGGCTTTGTGTACCCCCGTTCATGGTGCTGGGAACTCGCCCAACACCATGGATCACTTGACGCAAATTGATTGCGTGAAGTGCTCTTTGTAAATTGATCAAGGAGAACTCAATGGCAACTGCAAAAAAACCAGCCGCAAAAAAAGCGGCCCCAGCGAAAAAGGCTGTGGTAAAGAAAGCGGCTCCGGCTAAAAAGGCTGTAGCAAAGAAAGCGGCTCCTGCTAAAAAAGCAGCGGTCGTCAAGAAGGCTGCTGCGCCAGCCAAAAAAGTAGTGGCAAAGAAGGCTGCACCAGTGAAAAAAGCTGCACCAGCCAAAAAGCCCGTAGCAAAAAAAGCTGCACCGGCCAAGAAACCAGCCGCTAAAAAAGCTGCGCCAGCTAAGAAAGCAGTAGCAAAAAAAGCAGTAGCAAAAAAAGCTGCGCCAGCTAAGAAACCGGCGGCAAAACCAGTGGCGAAGAAAGCTGTGGTTGCAAAAAAACCAGCAGCCAAGAAACCTGCTGCCAAACCTGCAGCGAAAAAGCCAGCTGCAAAACCAGCGCCGAAAAAAGCCGCGCCAGCTGCAAAACCTGCCGCTGCTGCAAAAACCACGCTCAGCCCCCAAGCGGCCTGGCCATTTCCTACTGGCTCAAAACCCTGAGCATCGCACCCGTCGATGCAAGCCCGATGCACCTGTGCACCGGGTTTTTTTATGGGCGTGTCGGTCAAGGATAAAAAATCAGCAGACGATACCCTCGAACAGGTTCAGAGGCAGAGTCAGGGTCGACTTTCAGCGCCACACTGGCCGCCCATTCGGCCCCCGCGTTGACCAGCTGACGATTGTCTGCGAGTTCGGCGCTGTTGAAGACACGGCGGTAGACCGGTTCATCTTGTGCATCCGTCAAGGTGAGTTCTATGGCAGGTAGCGCCAGCGGCAGGGTAGACGCATTTTTCACAACAAAATTGAGTCGATAAGTTTCTTTACCCAGCTGGCTGAATCCGACCGAGTCCACGCTCAACGATTCAATTTGCCTGAACGGTTGCAGTGTGCAATTTGACAGGGTGCAAAACTGCTCCAAGCTCATCTTCAGCGCCGGGTACTGAGCTGCCAGGCGATCTTTTTCGGCATACAGCCACTGCCCCAGCAAGGCTAGCCCCAATGCGCCTGCAGTCAGTACCAGCAGGCCGCGTACTAAAGGTTTTTTCCATGTCGAATGGCTTGCATTCTGTGCCAGAAACGAAGGCAGGGGGCCTTCAAGGCTCGCTGCTACTGGTGGTGCTGGGTTGCTATTTGGCGTATCTGGAGGGTCGTCCCAGCGCAATTGAGGCGCGACTGTGGTGTTGCCAGCGGGGGGGGCATCGGGTGGGTGCGAAACGGGTGCAGCCGTGGTCTCGGCCGTGTTGACCGCCTCGTCCGCAACGGCCGCTTCTACGGCCGCTGGGGGCGGCTGATCAACGGCTTCTGGCTTGTCTGCTGGCGGCTCAGATGCCACCAAGGGCGGGGTCGGATCGGTAACCTCGATCAGCTGTTTGGATGCATCAAAGATTTCGCTGCACTGCCCACACTTGACCCAGCCGTCAGAGATCCGAAGTTGATCCGGCACCACGCGGTAAATGGTGCTGCAGGCGGGGCAGCGAGTCAGCAGGCTCATGGGTGCATCGGTGCAGCGCGCATGGATGTTGGCCAGATCAGCGCGATGCAGTCATCAGTATCCATCCGTCCTCGGTGTCGGTAACGGTCAAGGCGCAGTACGGTGCATAAGCTTTCTGGAGCTCCAGGGCCTGGCGTTCCAGAATGCCGGCCAGAACTAAATGGCCACCCGGTGCAACGTGAGACCATAACAACGGAGCCAAAACCTTCAGCGGGGTCGCCAAAATGTTGGCCAATACGGTCGGGTAGGTTCCTTGCGCAATGTCTGACAAGCCCGAGCGCACCGCCACATGGTTGGCCTGCGCGTTCAACACGGTGGACTCGACGGCGGCTGGGTCAATGTCAACCGCATCAACGTCAGTGGCCCCAAACTTGGCTGCAGCAATACCCAGAATGCCTGAACCACAACCATAGTCCAACACGCGCGCCAAGGCCTTGCTGCCCGACTCGCCCTGGCGTGCAATCCAGCGCAAGCACATGCGTGTGGTGGGGTGGGTGCCGGTGCCAAAAGCCAAACCCGGATCAAGCCGGATGACGATGCGCGCTTGGGCTGGGGGTTCATGCCAGGTGGGAACAATCCAGAACGCTGGTGTGATTTCTACCGGTGCAAATTGGGACTGGGTCAAACGAACCCAGTCTTGTTCGGGCACATTCTGAATCCCCAGCATTTCACACCCGACAAAGAAATCTTGCACTTGCAGCAAGTCCAGGGCTGACTCGGCTTGCGCACGGGTGTTAAACAACGCCAACACCCTGGAACGCTGCCAGCCGCCCTTGGGTGGCGGCATGCCGGGCTCGCCAAACAGCGCTTGCTCGGCATCGGTCTGGGCATCTGCATCTTCGACACTGACGCTCAGGGCATCGAGTGCATCGAGTGCCTCGCTCAGCGGCTCAACCTGGTGCTCAGGGCACATCAATCGGAGTTCAAACATGGGCGCTTTCGATCAACGGCTGTGGTTGGCCAACCAAGCTTCAAGGTAATGGATGTTGGTGCCACCCTCCATGAACTTGGCATCCACCATCAATTCACGGTGCAAGGCCAGGTTGGTGTTGATGCCTTCCACCACGGTTTCGCCCAGGGCGGTGCGCATGCGTGCCAGCGCTTGTTCACGGGTGTCGCCGTGCACAATGATCTTGCCAATCATCGAGTCGTAATTGGGCGGTACAAAATAATTGGTATAGACATGCGAATCGACCCGCACACCAGGGCCACCCGGTGGATGCCACATGGTGATGCGCCCGGGCGAGGGGGTGAATTTGTAGGCATCTTCGGCGTTCAGGCGGCACTCAATGGCGTGCCCACGGATTTCAATCTGGCGCTGTGTAAACGGCAGTTTCTCGCCCGCTGCCACCATGATTTGTGTCTTGACAATGTCGATGCCGGTGGTGAGCTCGGTCACCGGGTGCTCAACCTGGACGCGGGTGTTCATCTCAATGAAGTAAAACTCACCGTCTTCGTACAAAAATTCAAATGTGCCTGCGCCCCGGTAACCAATGCGTTTGCACGCCGCCACGCAACGTTCGCCCACGCGTTCGATCAATTTGCGGGGAATGCCGGGTGCGGGCGCTTCTTCGATCACTTTTTGATGCCGACGCTGCATCGAGCAGTCACGCTCTCCCAGGTAAACCGCGTTCTTGTATTTGTCAGCCAAAATCTGGATTTCGACATGGCGCGGGTTTTGCAAAAACTTTTCCATGTAAACGGCCGGGTTGCCAAATGCTGCACCGGCCTCCGCCTTGGTCATGGCTACGGCATTGACCAGCGCGGCCTCGGTATGCACCACGCGCATACCGCGCCCGCCGCCACCGCCCGCCGCCTTGATGATGACCGGGTAGCCCACGGATTTGGCGATGCGTTTGATCTGCACCGGGTCATCCGGTAATTCGCCCTCTGAGCCCGGCACACACGGCACACCGGCTTTGATCATGGCCTGTTTGGCCGATACCTTGTCGCCCATCATGCGGATGGACTCGGGCGTTGGACCAATGAACTGGAAGCCACTGCGTTCCACCCGCTCGGCAAAGTCGGCGTTCTCGCTTAAAAAACCATAACCCGGGTGAATGGCTTCGGCATCCGTCACTTCGGCGGCGGAAATCAGGGCGGGCATGTTCAGATAGCTCAGCGCGGATGCCGCCGGACCGATGCACACCGCTTCTTCAGCCAACTTGACATACTTGGCTTCGCGGTCTGCCTCAGAGTAGACCATCACCGCCTGAACGCCAAGCTCGCGACAAGCGCGTTGGATTCGCAAGGCGATCTCGCCCCGGTTGGCAACCAGAATTTTCTTAAACATAGGCTGTATCTGGCCTTATTCGATGATGAACAGCGGTTGTCCGTATTCCACGGCAAGGCCGTTGTCTGACAAAATCTTGCGCACCGTGCCGGTTTTGTCGGATTCAATTTCATTGAGAATTTTCATGGCCTCAATAATGCACAGGGTGTCGCCTTCTTTCACGGTGTCGCCCACTTCGACAAACGATTTCGCACCGGGTGAAGCGGCACGGTAAAAAGTGCCTACCATGGGGGACTTGACCGTATGGCCGGTTTCAACTGCCGCGGCCGGGGCTGCAGGGGGCGCAGCAGGGGCTGCGGTTGGTGCGGGGGCAGACAGTGGCTGTGCAACGGGGGCATATTGCTGCACCATGGTCATGGTGCCACCTTTGACAATGCGGACTTTGCCTTCTGCTTCGGTGATTTCGAGCTCTGAGACGTTTGATTCGGATACCAGGTCGATCAGGGTTTTGAGTTTTCTAAGGTCCATGAGGTCTCCAACGAGGAATAAGAGGGTGATGAGCCGAATTGCACTTTATTTTTATTCAAAGTGCAATAATTTTCGTCAAATCAAGCCAAAAGAAGCCTAGTTTACATGTTGTCAACTGTGCCAATCAGGCTGGCAGATGCGCCCAGGCGTTCAGGTCATCGGGCGTGAGCCGCCCCATTTTACGGTGCACCACTTGACCGGCAGCGTTGAAGACCACGGTAAAAGGCAGGCTGCCGGCCAGATTGCCCAGTGATTTGCTGACTTCAATGCCGGGAAAACCAGCCAATGCCACCGGAAAAGCCAAGGGCGACTGGCTTAAAAAGCGGTTCACTGGCCCCGCCTGGTCAACCGCCAAACCTAACACTTGCCAGCCGTTAGCCTTATTTTTAGTAAAAAAAGCATTCAATAACGGCAGTTCGTCAATGCAGGGCGGACACCAGGTGGCCCAGAAGTTCAACATCAGGGGTTTCCCTTTGAGTCTGGCGGTGGCCAGTGTGCGGCCATCCAGTTGGACAAATTGCTGCAGCCAGAACTGCTGTTCCGCCGCTGACAGTGCTACAGCTCGGCGCTGTGAGGTGCGCCAGGCCAGTCCAGCCCCCACGCCGGCCAGAGCCAGACCTGCAGCTGCGGCGACCCAGCCACGACGGGTGGTCTTCATACGTGGGCTTGAGCCAGCAATTGCCGCACCGCTGCAGCGTCACCACGCGGGGCGCGGCCGCGGGCATCGGGTTTGAGTGCTCCACGCACGTCATCAAAGTCATAAATCATCAAATGCACTCCAATTTCTTCATTCAGGTCGGGGCAAAATGCATGCACACTCAAAGCCTCAACCGCACGGCCGTTGAATCCGGTGACCGTTTGTGGCACGTAGTTGACGCGTTGGTCGATGAGGGTAATTTCTGCCGATTTGCAGTCATCACAAAACAATTGCAGGTAAATATCAGAATTTTTGGTCGCTGTACCGTGCCACACGGCACCGCCCAAATGGGGGCGAAACACCGCCAGCCGATCCATCCAGACCAGCGCCAGTTGGCGCAGGGCGGTTAACTCCCGGGCTTGGGTAGCGGCACAAAACACGGCAATGTAATCCATCACCGCATCCTCCAGAGCCTCATTGGAAGGCAAGGCGCTGCGACCTTGCAGTCTCAACTGTTTAACCGCACGCTGCTTGGCCGGGCCATATTCAAGGCCATCTTCCACCACCCAACGTGCCGCCTGTGCGGCAATTTCCAAAGAGACATCCATCATGTGATGTATTTTGCCCCGCATTGCAAGCCACCACACCGCGTCCGGTGTGGTGGTGCGCGCCACCTAAAATCGGTGCATGCATATTCATATTCTCGGTATTTGCGGCACTTTCATGGGCGGACTGGCCGCGTTGGCGCGAGAAGCAGGCCACAAAGTGACCGGCTGCGATGCTGGCGTGTACCCACCCATGAGCGACCAGCTGCGCGCCTTGGGTATTGACCTGATTGAAGGTTTCGGAGCCGATCAGCTGGCGCTCAAGCCCGACGTGTTTGTGGTCGGCAATGTGGTCAGCCGCGCGCACCTGAGCGACGGCAGCCCCAAATTTCCGCTGATGGAAGCCATTTTGGACGCGGGCTTGCCCTACACCAGTGGGCCGCAATGGCTGTCTGAGCACGTGTTGCAAGGCCGCCATGTGATCGCCATTGCCGGCACCCACGGCAAAACCACCACCACGGCCATGACCAGCTGGATTTTGGAGCAGGCCGGTCTGCAGCCCGGTTTTCTGGTGGGCGGCGTGCCGTTGAACTTTGGTGTGTCGGCGCGCCTGGGGCAAGGCAAGACTTTTGTGATTGAGGCCGACGAATACGACACCGCGTTTTTCGACAAACGCAGCAAGTTTGTGCACTACCGCCCACGCACCGCCGTGTTGAACAACCTGGAGTTCGATCATGCGGACATCTTTGATGATCTGGCTGCCATCGAGCGTCAATTTCATCACTTGGTGCGCACCGTGCCCGGCGCAGGGGCGCACGGCAGCGGCCGTGTGGTGGTCAATGGCCTGGAACAAAGCCTGGCGCGCGTCCTGCACCAGGGCTGCTGGAGCGAGGTGCGTAGCTTTGGCGCAGCCGTGAGCGACTTCACCGCCCAAGGTGAAGCCCATGATTTTGAGGTCTTGCAACAGGGCCAAGCAGTGGGGCATGTCAGCTGGGGCTTAAGCGGCATCCACAACCAGCTCAATGCCTTGGCTGCCATTGCGGCGGCTGAACATGTGGGAGTTGCACCCCAGGTAGCGGCGCAGGCTCTGGGCAGTTTTGAGAACGTCAAACGCCGCATGGAACTGCGCGGCACGGTCAACACCGCCAGCGGCAGTATCCGGGTGTATGACGACTTTGCCCACCACCCCA
>JAVHPS010000097.1:0-2540 GCA_036170715.1 Rhodoferax sp.
AATTATGGCGCAAGGCCTGGAATGGATATTTATTAGGATCAGCTTCAGCTGCGCCCCAGATTGCAGCTATACTCTCGGCTTCTCGAATACCCTTAGGCGCGTAGCTCAGCTGGTTAGAGCACCACCTTGACATGGTGGGGGTCGTTGGTTCGAGTCCAATCGCGCCTACCAAGGTTTTCTGAATGATGCCAGATTCAGATTTCAAAAACCTCGGATTTCCTTCTTTTGTTTTTTTATCGTTCTGTCAACATGGTGTTGTGCAGTTCGTGCCGCTGGCGGCCTGTGTTGCAAGCAGTTTGCATGTTGTGGTCAGGTCGGCTTGCATCTCTACAATGGGTTGTCACGCAAAATGACCCGGTAACGCCACATCGGATACCACACGAGCTCCAAAATTTCACATGAAAAATACCACAGCTGCGCAAGCCGATGCGCCACAACGCATCATCAAAAAGTATCCCAACCGGCGCTTGTATGACACTGCCAGTTCGGCCTATATCACTCTGTCTGAGGTGAAGCAGTTGGTGATGACCCGTGAGGCGTTTGAAGTGCGCGATGCAAAAACGGGTGAAGACATCACGCGCAGTATTTTGTTGCAGATCATTTTGGAAGAAGAGGCCAATGGCTCACCCATGTTCACCGCGCCGGTGTTGGAGAGTTTGATTCGTTTTTACGGACATGCCATGCAAGGTTTCTTGGGTGGTTACCTGGAAAAAAATATTCAGTCTTTGATAGAGGTGCAGACCCGGTTTGCCGAGCAGTCCAAAGGGCTTAGTCCTGAAATGTGGTCGCAATATGTGGCCATGCAGCCCCCGGTGCTCCAAGCCATGATGGGCGGCAGCATAGAGCAATCCAAAGCCATGTTGACGCAGTTGCAGGAGCAAATGCAAAAGCAGGCCGGCCAGATGCTAGGGGCTTTTGGCATCAAGAGCGGTTCCTGAAACATTTATACCAAGCAACGTATGCATAACGTACTGTCTGTGAACGCGCCAAGTTCCTCCACTCCGAAGGTTGGGTTTGTCAGTTTGGGCTGCGCCAAGGCCCTGACCGACTCTGAATTGATCTTGACCCAACTCAGTGCTGAGGGTTATCAAACGGTGAAGACCTTTGCCGGTGCTGATCTGGTGATTGTGAATACCTGCGGCTTCATTGACGATGCCGTGAAGGAAAGCCTGGACACCATTGGTGAAGCACTGGCTGAAAACGGGAAAGTGATTGTGACCGGTTGCCTGGGAGCCAAGGCGGGTGAGGGTGGCGATAACCTGGTGCGGCAAATGCACCCCAGTGTGCTGGCGGTCACCGGGCCGCAAGCGACGCAAGCGGTGATGGATGCGGTGCATGCTCATTTGCCTAAGCCGCATGATCCCTTTGTAGATCTTGTGCCCAACGCGTTTGGCACAGCTGGCATCAAGTTGACCCCCAAGCATTACGCTTACATCAAGATCAGCGAAGGTTGCAACCACCGGTGCACGTTTTGCATCATTCCATCCATGCGCGGCGATTTGGTGTCGCGCCCGATTGGCGATGTGCTCAAAGAAGCCCAGGCTCTGTTTGAGGGGGGTGTCAAAGAATTGCTGGTGATCAGTCAGGACACGTCAGCCTATGGGGTGGATGTGAAATACCGTACCGGTTTCTGGAATGGAAAACCGATCAAAACCCGTTTGTTTGAATTGGCGCAAGCGTTGGGTGAGATGGCGCAACATTACGGTGCATGGGTGCGTTTGCACTACGTCTACCCCTACCCGAGTGTGGACGATATGCTCCCCTTGATGGCCAGTGGGCTGGTGCTGCCGTATCTGGACGTGCCGTTTCAGCACAGTCACCCGGAGGTGCTCAAACGCATGAAGCGTCCGGCCAGTGGCGAGAAAAATATCGAACGCATCCTGCGCTGGCGTGACGCGTGTCCGAACATGGTGGTGCGCAGCACTTTCATTGCCGGATTTCCAGGCGAGACCGAGTCCGAATTTGAGCATTTGCTGGACTTTGTGCGCGAGGCACAAATTGACCGTGCCGGTTGTTTCGCCTACAGCCCGGTGCAAGGGGCTGCCGCCAATGAACTGGCAGGCATGTTGCCGGAGTCGGTGCGCGAAGCGCGCAGATCCCGCTTCATGGCCGTGGCCGAAGAAGTTTCTATTGCCAAGCTGCAACAGCGCGTTGGGGCCACGATGCAAATTTTGGTGGATTCGGCCCCTGGTTTGGGTAAGAAAGGTGGCCTGGGGCGGTCGTATGCGGATGCCCCTGAAATTGATGGTGTGGTGCAGCTGCTGCCGCCAGAAAAAATCAGCAAAACCTTGCGTGTGGGTGAGTTCACCAAAGCCCGGATTGTGGCGGCGCAGGGCCACGATTTGGTGGCGCAGCCATTTTGAGAGGCCTGAGTTGAAGGCATTACAAGGTCGCCAATGCGCAATGCCAGGGCAATAAAAAAGCCGCTGCAAGTGCAGCGGCTTTTAATTCAAAAACATCCGGTATCAAACATCAAAATGAACCGGAATTCATTTATATTGGTGCCCAGGAAGGGACTCGAACCCCCACGAAGTTACTCG
>JAVHPS010000098.1:0-1464 GCA_036170715.1 Rhodoferax sp.
CTAAACCAGTGCCGTCTCCCAGGCCGGCACCCCCATATCTGCCTTTTGAAAAATGCGGGTGGCTTGCAAGGTGTAGCGGTCTGGCCCGACCTGGGCGCTTAAATAGGTGCAGCCCACCTGGGGTGCAATGCGTGCCTGTGTTGACACGGTCAGTCCGGTAAAAGCCTGGGTGTGCTGGGCTTCTTGCTGCCAGCACTGCAAGGCTTCGTCCCAATGGCGTTGGTGTTCGCTGGTGGCAAAAGTTGCCCAGGGCCACAGCAAGCGCGCCATCCAGCGCGCACTGGCCATGGGCAGCAAACGGGCTGATGCACAGCGGTCTTGCCAGTGCTGCACGTGAATCGATGCCGGTACGTAGCCGCACGCCAGCAACCACAGGTCAAAAAACGGGTCGGCCACGTCACTGCGCTCGTAACAAGAGAAAACTGCCCAGGTGGACTCGGCCACGCAGCGTGCGCCCAGGCTCGACACCAGCGCCATGCGGCCCTGCACATCCACCTCGCAATGCAGCGTCCAGTCTTGCGTGCGCTCGTTGCGCGCCACGGCAAACCGCAGGCCTCGGCCAGCCAGCAAATACAGGGGCCTGGCATGCCCCTCCAACGCGCTGACCAGCGTGGCGGACTCAGGGGGCACCACCGCCAGCTCATAGCGTGCCTCTTGACCCGGCTCGGTCAGCATCACGCTGGCCAAATGAAACGGCGCAGTGGGGGAACCTGGCTCATCGGTGATTTGCACATGCATGTGGATGTGCGGTTGCGGCGAACGCCCCGAATTGCCGCAATGGCCCAGCAAGTCGCCCGGCTTGACCCAGGCACCCGCCGCCACGGTAATGGATCCGGGTTTAAGGTGCGCCATCAGCGCATAGCGCCCCTCATAGAGCTTGATCACCACGCAATTGCCCCAATTGGCCGCCACGTTGGTGGTGCCAGGGGTGTTGTCGGGCACATCGTTCACCACACGCCACACCTGCCCATACGCGGGGGACAACACCGGCAGGTTGTAGGCATAAAAATCATCCAGGCGGTTGCCTTTGTTGGCAAAGCTTTTGCCCGCTTTCATCACCATAAAGTCCAGCGCGTGGCGCCAGGGACCGCGGTGCGTATGCGCCCCAGAGAAGCCCTGCGACACGCTCCAAACCCCCATAAAGGGCAGACCCAAAGGCACGCTGCCCGGCTCGCCCATGCGCGCTCGGCTGATGTGCGAACGCACATAAGAGGCCTCAGGAAAATCTGGCAGCAGCAAATTAAAACTGCTGGCCATGCGGGTGTTGCGCACGGCGGCATACAACACCAGCCAGCTGGCCAGCACAAACGGCGCTGAGAACGCCACCAAATGCGCCACCTCCAGAATGCGCCCCAGCGCTAACGCCAACCAGGCCGCCAACACGGCTGACAGCAGACCCAAGCCAGCGGTCAACAGCGAGGGCGAGGCAAACAAGCCGCCCACCAACAAGGCGGCCAAAATGGC
>JAVHPS010000098.1:1564-12223 GCA_036170715.1 Rhodoferax sp.
AGGGTTGACAAGCTGCCCCCCGCCGCCATGGTGAGCATGGCACTCACGGCAAAAGGCAAGCTCAACACCGGCAGTCGCACCAGCGACCAGGTCAGTCGCCCTGACACCACTGTGAGCCAGCCTGAAAACACGCCCCCTAACAGCGCCAGCGCCACCACACTGCTGCCAAAAGTCCAGACATGCGCCACAAACAAGCCACTGAGCAAACCATTGAACACGCACACCGGGCGCTCACCGGCATCGGCCCCGGCAATATGCCCGGCACCCCAGGCACACAGCGCAGCCAGCAGCCCCATGGCCCCGGCGGCGGGGTCTAAAAAGGTGAGCAGCGCCAACACCAACCCGGCGCGCCAGGACGGCAACAAGCCAATCCAGGCATAACCCAGCGCCACTTCTTCAAGCAGGCCTTGCAAAAAACGGCGCACGATTAACAGCATAAAGAGTTCATTTTTTTCAGGCCAAATCGACCCACAGGGTGCAGGCCTCGAAGTACGCAAACGACTGGTACATCCGCACGCGGTTGGGCCAGCGGTACTCCATGGCGCGCAGTTGCGGGTTGTAAATGGCAGTGTAGAGCGTGCCAAATCCTTGCGTGTAGTTGGCCGCGCGCAAGGGACTGACCTCAAACGTGTTGACAAACGATTCCACCGTGCTCAAGGGGTCGTACAGCTTGGCCAGCAGGGTTTGCTGACGCTCGTACGAGTGCGAAAACATGGCGTAATCGGTCAGCTCAAAGTCGCCTTGGTGGTTGACGGCCAGCGGCTTGTAGGTGACGTTGGGGGGGGTGTAGGGGCACAGCTCTACCGTGCGCACCTGACCATAGGCGTCGAGCAGCGTCACGTTGTAAGCCATGTGCGCGGGCACCCGGCACAGCACTTTGACGGCCTCGTCCACGCTGCTGCAAAACTCCAGCACATAGCGCAAGATGATGGCAATGCCAAAGCCCTCGCCCACGGTGTCTTTGCCGCCATAGGCCAGCGAAACACTCAGGCCATGCTGGTTCATGCCGTCGAGCACACCCCACAAACAATCGGTGCTGGCAATCACGGGGGTGTCAAACCAGTGGGTTTTCAGGATGCGGCCCTCACACAGCGCGGGCGAATAGTCGTAATTGCGCACCAGCGTGGGGGTGTAGCGTGTCCACACCGCTTGCGAGCAGCCCGACAAGACGGGCGCGGGGCAGTAAAAACTCAGCAGCCGGGCATCTTGTTCGTCGGCGTTCGTCAGGGCAATGAGGTGCTCCCACATCGGCACCAGTTCTGGCATGTGGGTTTGCATGGCCTGCTGGCATTGGGCCAGGCTGGGGCGCTTTAACTCGCCTTCGCTGGCAAACCAGCGCCGATAGCCGGGCAGTGCCGCCTGACAGTGCGCCAGCCACTGCTCGGCAGGACGTGCCTCTTGCACGGCGGTAAAACATTTGCGCAGGCTGGCCATCACTGCGTCCGCCCACTTTTGACGTTGGCAGGGTTGTGCGCCAGCTCGATCAAGGCGCGTTCTTGCTGGTTGAGTTGGCGCATGGCAAACTGACCCTGCAAGGCGTTGACCCAGCGCACGCCCGGCGCGTTGAGCTGGCCTTGCGGCGTGCGAATCACCTGGTTGACAAACATGATGGCCAGGTCAGCCCCTTTGTAGGCGTACTCCCCCTCGGCCATGATGCGCAGCACATAGGCTTGGTCTGGCGCCAGCGCCTCGCGCCGATTGACGCTGGCGTGTTGCAGCACCAGTTGGCCATCGTCCCCCAGCTTGTAAACCCCCGACACCGGCGCTTGCGTGACCACTTTGAGCGATGCTTCGGTGTGTTTCAAAATCACCTGGGCGCTCACGCCATCGGCACCGTGGTGCAGCATGGCCTGGTTGAAAGCTGCAACATCCAGCGTCAGCTCAACACTTGGGTCGTACTCCAGCAGGTGAAACAAAAACAGCGGAATGTTGTCAGCGCAAAAGTCCGACAAATTGGTCAGCGCACTGACCCCGCTGATGCGGGCGTTGAGTTCGCCCAAATAGACTTCACCACTGTCCTGGTCAATCAAAAAATCCAGCTCAAAATAACCCCGGTAACCGCGCTGGTAGAGCGCATCGCCCATGGCCTGGGTCTTGTGCTGCACCTGGGCACGAATCGCGTTGGAGAACGCGGCGGTGTAATTTTCATTGCCACACCAACCACCCTGGTAAGGTGTCAGCGCGTCAAGGCCAATCATCTCTGACAGCAGTGGCCCAACAAAGGTACCCCAGCGCGTGGCGCAAGCCTCTACCGCCGTGCCAACACAATTCACCCAGCGCATCACCTTGACCTGATCTTGTGACTCAATTTGGCTTGCTACGCTTGTGTAGTCTGCGTGACTAGCTATAAAAAATGTAGTCTTGCCAGAGTCGCCATAAGCGGTTTGCACCACCCAGCGCTCGCCCAACCCAGCCTGTTGGGCGAGTTGCTGCAGCTCGGCAAACGAGCCCACATGCGCCAGCACATTGGGCACGCTGGCCACACCGGCGGCGTTGCCGATCTCGGTGGTGACGATCTTGCTGTCAATCTCACGCACCAAGGCATTTTTGGGTAACACAATCTCAAGCCCAAGCGCCTGGCAAATGGCTTCTGTCTGCTCGTCAAAAAACAAAAACAGCGCCTGGCAAGGCTGATCAGCGCTGGCTTGCACCTGCGCCACCAGCGCACGCGTTTGGGGGCTGGCCAACAGGTAACGATTGACGTCTTCAATGCCCTCAAACACCTGGGCATGGTCATCGGGCACCACCAGCGCGCAGGGGTGCTGACCGTCAAAGCAGTCCAGCAAATTGATGTTGTGCCAGCCCTTGACCCACTCATGCAGCCCCAGCATATTGAAATTGCTGGCGCTGATAAAAAACAGCGGCCGGGTGTTGTTGGCAAAGTGGGCCTTGATGTCGGCGAGGGTGTGCAAGGTGGTTTTGTGGTTCATGATGCTTCAAACGGATGTTTCGGTTGCCAAAGTGCTCTCTTCTCGCTGGCTCAGGTACGCGTCGCTGAACACCCTAAAGCCGCGCTCAAAGTGAAAACCGTGAATCTCCTTCACCTTGATGTGCGCAAAAAAGTGCAAGACCTCGGGCGTGATGATTTGGCCGGGCACCAGCACCGGGAATCCGGGCGGATAAGGCGTGACAAAGGTGGCCGACACCCAGACTTTTCCGGCTTGCACCTGGGCCAGCGTGTCTGATGACAAGGGCACGTAGGCCACGTGTTCAGCCACTTCGCCCTGGTAGTGGGCGGCGCGCACGTCGCAGGCCTGGTAAACCCCATCGGCAAACGGCATGAACGCCGGGTGGTAGAGCCGCCGCGCAGGCAAGGCCATGGACGGCTCCATGGCCAGCACCGTGTGATGGCGGCGCTCGTCTTCAAACTTGGCGGCCATGTCACCGAGCACCTGCACCAGGTAGTCAATGCTGGCCTGCGTGGCCCCGATGTTGATCAAAAACAGCACCGTGTGGCGCGAGGTCTTGTTGACCTGAATGTCGTAGCGCGTCATCAACAGTTGCCTAAAGCTGCTGCCGTTGATGCCGGTGCGGCTGACATCGAGCGTCACCCGGGTCGGGTCAATCACAAAGTCAGACGTGCCCCAACGCGCACTCAAATCCGCCAGATCAGTGGCCACGCCCGGCGCAGCCAGTGGGCGATCACACGCCGGAATCATCTCGTCGTCGCCCAGCACCGAAAAATAGGGCGCCAGCGCCTTGGACTGCCCTATGCGCTGGCGCAATTGCATGGCCAGCAAGATGCACTCACGCACTTTGTGAAAACCCTCCAGCGCAGCCTGGCGGCGCGCAATGTCCAGCGACGCAATGATCTGGTAGTTGGGGGAGGTGGAGGTGTGAATGCGAAACGCCTCCAGAAAATGGCTCTGGTCAAAGCACGCATCGGCCACATGAATCATCGACGCTTGCCGAAAGGCGGAAAGCGTTTTGTGCGTGGACTGGGTGGCATACACGCGCACCTGCACCAAAGCCGGGTCGGGGTACAAGGGCTGCTGCCATTTAGCTTCATCGGCATTGGCATCAAAAGCCGCTTTCCACTGGGCATAAAACGCTGCGTAGGCCGGGTCGGCCATGCGCTGGCGGATTTTGTGCACCGCACTCATGGCGGTGCGGCTGTGGTACAGCGGGTGAAAGTGCGAAAACGCAAACCAGGCCTCATCCCAATGAAAAATCACATCGGGCTTGATGGCCAGCAGCTCCATCATGAAGTGCTCGGCGTGGTAGATCAGCCCGTCAAAAGTGGAGTTGGTCAGGGTGATTTGCTTGAGCAAATGCAGCCGGCCATGGGCTTTCAGGTCGAGCATCACTGCCTTGATTTGGGCCAGGTCAATGCCGCCATACAAGTCGTAGTCGACCAGCGGATAGGTTTCCAAAAAAATCGGGTAAGCGCCCGTCAGCATCACCGAATAGGGAATCGACTTGTGGCAGTCTGACGAGATCAAAACAAGGTCACCGGGCTGCAAATTGGCCTGCAGCACAATTTTGTTGGAGGTGGAGGTGCCATTGGTGACAAAGTAACTGCTGTCGGCACCAAAGGTCTCAGCGGCTTTGAGGTGCGCCTGCAAAATGGCCCCGGTGGGGTCCAGCAGTGAATCCAGGCCGCCCTGGGTGGACGAAGTTTCAGCCAGAAAAATGTTGTCGCCGTAAAAGTCCAGCATGTCATGAATCCACGGCGAGTCTTTCACCGACGCCCCGCGCGACAGTGGCAGCGCATGAAACACCCCCTTGGGCTGGCGGCTGTAGGCTTGCAGCGCATCAAAAAACGGCGTTGAAAAGCGTTGCCGCACGCCATTCAAGATGGCCGCGTGCAAGTCTTGAAACGGGTTGACGTGAAACAGCACCCGGTCAAACTGGGCGCGCTGGTAGTCGCTCATGTCCAGTGGCGACTGCTCGCTGATCAAGAAGTGGTTCAGCTCGGGGCGCACGCTGCGAATGCTGCGGCACAAGTTCACTTCAACGGCATCCAGCCACTGCACCGGCCCGGTGGTGGCCAACAACGCCTGGCTGAACTGCTGGTACAGCGCGGCAGAGTTCACCGTGCTCACCGGCACATGGTTCAAATACACACAAGCCTGAAGTTCGGTGTTGGCCAGCACGGCTGTCAAAGCGTCTTCAGCGCAGTCAACCAGCACGATGTCATACACAAATTCATCAAACGCCGTCTTGAAGCTGGCCAGCTGCTGGCGGTACAGCATCTCGTAGTCGGCGGGACAGGGGTGAACAATCAGCACCTCAAAATAAGGCTTGAGCGGGTCAATGGGCACGGCACCCAGCTGGGCATCTTCGTGCAGCATGGGCCGGTCAAGGCGTTCCAGGTTGGTTTGAAACGGGCTAAAGCTTTGCTGCCGATAACGCTGCCCTTGCAATTGATAGCAACAGTTGGCCACCAGTTGGCGCATCAGCGAGAACTGGCCTTGTGCCAGATACTGCTGCAAACGCAGCATGACCCCAGTGCCTGGGTAGGTCCAAAAGCGGTCCATGGCGGCCAGCGCTTGCAAGGTGGGCGCCAGGTCAGCCACCGCAGGCTCGGACTGTGCCAAGGCTACATGCAACGCTTGCCACAGCGCCTCACGCTGCTGTTTCAAATCAAAAGAAGTCATGGCGCTGGGCTCGCTGCAAGGTCGTGCTTATTTTTGTGCCAGATAGGCTTTGGCTTCCACGTGACCGGGGTAGCGCGACAGCGCTGCGGTGTAGGCCGCCACCGCCTCATCACGCTTGCCAAGCCAGGCGTTGGCGCGTGCCAGATAGACATAGGCGCTTGCATCTGTGGGGTAACTGCTGACCATATTGGCGGCCACTTTGGCCATGATGGCCCAGTCTTTTTGCGCTTCCAGTGCAATCACCAAACGCAGCAGGGCGGTGTAGTTGTTGGGTGCCAGATTCAAGGCGGCCTGGGCGCTTTGCTCGGCATCACGCCAGCGCTTGGCAGCCAGCAGCGGCAGCGTCAAGCCCAGGCGAGCATCCACCGACTTGGGGTTGCGCTCAATCGCCAAACGGTACTCGCGAATCGATTCATCAAAGCGGCCCGGCAGGTAATACAGCCAACCGCGGCGCAAGGCTTTGAGCTCGGCATCGGGGCCATTGGCCGGCACGCCGTCTATGGCGGCCAGCGCTTCGGTGTATTTGCCTGCGGCTTCCAGCTGGTAAGAGTTTTGCCATGCGGCTTCTTGTGCGCTGGCCGTGCTGGTCATCAAAATCAGGCCGGTGGCCAGGCTGGCGATCAAGGGATAAAGTTTCATGGTGCAAGGCTTTCTGTGAATTGAACAAGGGGTTGAAATGCTCGATGGGCAAATTTTGAAACAGCCAACTAACGTTTAGCGCACTGTGTGCATGACAGTTTTGTAATTCCACAGACGTTGTGTTGTCGTAAGCTTCCAGGCCGAGAACATTCATCATGAAAATACTGCTGATTGAAGACGAAAAAAAGATTGCCGACTTTGTCTGCGCCGGTTTCAAAGAGCAGGGTTTTGCCTGCGAACACTGCGGCAACGGCATTGACGGGTTTGACCGCGCCAGCACGGGCAGCTTTGATGTCATCGTGCTCGACATCATGCTGCCCGGGCGCGATGGCTTGTCAATCCTCAAGGGGCTGCGCAAGGCAGGCAGCACCACCCCGGTCATTTTGCTGACCGCTCGCAACGAGCTCGATGACCGCATTGAGGGTCTGAGTCTGGGCGCTGACGACTACCTGGCCAAACCCTTTTTTGTTGAAGAACTGGTGGCTCGTATTCAGGCTTTGCTGCGCCGGGTATCGGGTGAACGGCAAAACATATTGACGGTGGGTGAGCTCAAGCTTGACCGCATCAGCCGCGAAGTCACCTGGTGCGGCGAAACCGTGGACTTGACCGGGCGCGAATTCAACCTGGTGGAATACCTGATGCGCTCGCCTGGCCGCGTCTTTACCCGCACGCAAATTTTGGAACACGTGTGGGACTACGACTTTGACCCCAGCACCAACATCATCGACGTGTGCATCCAGCGCATTCGCAAAAAAATGACCTCTATTGGGGTGGCTGGCGATGGTGCCTCGCCCATTGAGAGCGTGCGCGGCGTCGGCTACCGTTTTCGCAAACTCGCATGATCAAGTCGTTCAGAACCCGGCTGATCTGGCTCTCGGTCGTGGTCAGCGGCCTGGCTCTGATGGCATTTGGCGCGGGCTCGTGGTGGCTGATTCAGGGCATCCAAATTGAGCGGCTGGATGCCGAGGTGCGCGCCCACGCCGAGCGTGAAGTCGGCCGCCTGCGCAGTGCCTTTGCCTGGCAGCGTTTTGAAGCCGATGTGTTGACCAACTTTGGTCTGCGTCAATCCAGGGATTTGCTGCTGTTGGCGCAAGATGCAGCCGGCCAGGAGTTGTACCGCTCACCCCACTGGCCAAGCAACTTTGACACCGCCCGCGTGCCCTGGCCCAGCCAGCAGGACGCGCCCCAACCCGGCCCCTGGATTCAATTGTTGCGACCACCGCCGCCAGACGGGCCGCGCGGTTTGCCGCGTGAAGGGCAATGGACACCACCCAAAGATGCCCCATCAGGGCGGCCGCCCGATACAGCGCGCCCGCGCATGGACATGCCACTCGGTATGGCTGCGGACATGCCACCCACCGGGCCACGGCCAGCGTCCAAAGTGATCTTTCGCGAAATCGCCGGACAGCCATGGCGTATTGGCCTGGCCAGCACCGAGCGCGCCCACGTGTTGATTGCCGTGAATGCAGCCGTGATAGACGGCGAAATGACCAGCGTGCGCAATGCTTTTTTGGTAGCCATTCCATTGGCACTGCTGATGATTGGCGCAGGGGCGTGGGTGCTGTCCAGCCGCGCCTTGCGCCCGCTGAAAAAACTCTCTAAAGCCACCCGCCAAGTGACCGCCAAAGGGCTGGATCAACGCCTGTCCAGCATGGGCGAAGACCTGGAATTTGCCGAGCTGATTGGCGTGTTCAACAGCATGCTGGAGCGGCTGGAGCGCAGCTTTCAGCAGGCCAACCGGTTCTCGGCCGATGCCGCGCACGAACTCAAAACCCCACTGGCCATTTTGCAAGGTCAGCTGGAGCGCGCCATCCAGCAAGCCGAAAACCGCCCTGCGCTGCAGCGCGACCTGACCAGCATTCTGGATGAGGTGCGACGCTTGTCCACCATTTCGCGCAAACTGCTGCTGCTCTCGCAAGCCGATGCCGGGCGCATGCGAATTTTCAAGGCGCCGTTTGACCTGACTTCAGCGCTGCAAGACGTGATGGAAGACACCCAGATGCTTGCCCCGCATCTAAAAATCACCAGCACCATTGATGCGGGTCTAACGATGGCCGCCGACAGCAGTTTGATCCGTCAGGTGCTGCACAACCTGATCAGCAACGCCATCAAATACAACCTGCCTGAAGGCTGGATTCACCTGGTGACGCACAGACTTGAAAACCGCATTGAAGTCTGTGTCTCGAACGCCTCAGCGGGCATTCCAGTGGCCGACGAAGGCAAACTGTTTGAGCGCTTTTACCGCGCTGACACAGCACACAGTCGGCAGGTCGAGGGGGTGGGTCTGGGCTTGAGCCTGTCGCGCGAAATAGCCCGCGCCCATGGTGGTGACCTCATGCTGAAAGCCCAAAGTGGGCAGTCGGTTGAGTTTGTTTTGTTGCTGCCGCTGGCTTAACGTGCTTGGATCAGCATCAACATTCACGCCACCAACAGCCGAGCCTTGCGTTTCTGGGCTTTAAGCAGCTTGACGGCTTGCTGATCAAACGACATGAATTCAGTGCCACCGAGCAAATTGCCCTCAAAAGCAATCACGCCATCGGCAAAATCGCCCCCTGAATCCAGCAGCGTCAAACCGGCCAGCACCGCTGGCGTGTGGCAAACCACTTGGCGCACTTGCAGCAGTGAACGCAGGGCGTGTGCCACTTGCACCGGGGTGTAGCGGTAGCCACGCAGCAGCACCCACACCATTTCGCACAGTGCAGGAGTGGGTACGGCAATCAGGCTGGCTTTTTGCAAAACGCGCAGTGCCAAGGCTGCCTGCGCCGGGTCGTCCTGCGTGGCAAGCCGCACCAGCACATTGGTATCGAGCGTGACTTTCATTCTTGCCCAGCCCAGCCTTTGGCAATGACCGTGTTCATTTCTTCCACGCTCAACGCTTTGTTGGGTGGCGGCAAACAGCCAGCAAAGGCTTCAAGCCCCTGGGGCGCTACCGCCTGTAACGCCAGCACCCCATTTGCCAACTTATGCACCTCGACGTGCTGTCCCGGCGCAATACCGAGAAACTGCAACAACTCGCGGCGCAGCGTGATTTGGCCTTTGGCGGTGATGGTCAATGCGGTCATGAAAGAGTCCTGATGGATGTAAAAAGTAATGCTATTTTACCTTACATTATTTGATGATATTGCCGCCCTGCTGCAATTCAAACGGTGTGGCTTTGGGTTTAACTTGGTGGCAGCGCCGACTCCGCATGCACCTTGGCAAAAGTCAAAATGGTTTCGCGAATCAGCCGGCGCTGGGGTGCCGGCAGCTTTAAATAAGCTGTCAGCCCGGCAATGCCTTGTTTGCGCCAGGTGTAGTACCAGTCCTGAATGGTCTTCTTGGCCAACATGCGACGCTGTGAGTCGCCCTTTTGGGTCGTTGGGTGCCCTAAGGCTTAACCTGGCACGCGGCGGCAAACGCTAGCGCCGAATCGCCACCAGTTCATCTCGGCGCTGGTCCCAGGTGGTACCTCGACCGGTGGTGTCTTTGTACTCGCTTGCCACCACCCGCCCTACCTCGGGGGCATACCAATAGGTTTCGGTAATACGCCCGCTCCAGTGTTGATTGGCTTGGGTGGCGGTGTAACGACCCGCATGCTCCACCCGCAGGGCTTTGAAAGTACCGGCAGGCACGGTCACGGTTTCCCATTGCGTGACCTGCGCGGTTTGGGTCACGTCCACCCGCGTATCGGGCTTGCTTTGGTACTGGTAACTGAACGTCCAGCGCTTGCCAACGCTCAGCGGAAATTTCAAGGGCTGGTGCTGACCTGTCAGCAGGGGGTCGGCAAATCCATGGGTGAAGGCATCAAATTGCTCAGGGGTCGTGCCCACACGCGCGCTGTCGGTTGAGCTCAAAATAGTCCAGTCCACGCGCCATTTGCCATTGGTCTGCTCCATGAACGTTTGTGAAAAACGCTCGGTTTCTACGTTTTTCCAGAGGTCAACACGCTTGTAAGTCCATTGCTGGCCCGCAATCAGATGGGGCAGCTGCGTGGCAGATGCAATGCTGCCCATGGCCATTGGCGCAACGCCAGAACTGGCGCAACCCGACAAAATGGACACAGCCAGCAGGCCAAAAAACAGTTTTTTCATCATGTCATGTGCTCGGTGAAATGCTCGGTGAAAGTTGATTCGTTAGGCACATTTTCTTGCTGCAAAACAACACGAGTCTCACAACATCATGACACTTTTGTCATGCAATGCCATGCATGCGTCATCCACACTTGTCGCAAGAGTGGGTGGCATGACATGGTGCGGGCGCGGGCGGGTTCAGGTCATTTCAGCGGGCGCCAATGATTCAAAAAAGAGAGCTACTTACGCTTTATTGACAAGCGCTACAGGTCATTTTTACTTAAAAAATCAAGGCCGTTTGAAGCGTGGGTTTTGCGCTGCCCAGTGGCGTGCATCCAGGCGCTCCAGGCGCACCATGCCGCCGCTGGATG
>JAVHPS010000099.1:0-2512 GCA_036170715.1 Rhodoferax sp.
CGCACACGCTGGTGGCCCTGCTGGCGCGCTTTTCCATCGCCGCCGTGTTCTGGAAATCTGGCCAAACCAAGGTGCAGGGTTTTGCCATCGACCTGGTCAATGGTCAATTTGTGTGGGGCTGGCCGCGCCTGTCGGATTCGGTGGTCGATCTGTTTCGCGACGAGTACAAGCTGCCGTTGCTCCCGCCCGAGATCGCCGCCACGCTGGCCGCAACGGCCGAACACACCTTCCCGGTTCTGCTGATGCTGGGCCTGGCCACCCGCTTTTCAGCACTGGCGCTGTTGGGCATGACGCTGACGATTCAGCTGTTTGTGTACCCCGATGCCTACCCCACCCATGGCACCTGGGCTGCGGTGTTGCTGCTGTTGCTGGTGCACGGGCCGGGCAAAGTGTCCATCGACCACTGGATCGCCCGGCGCTGCGCCTGAACGCCCCGCCGGGAAAGCGTCGGCGCATTGATCATGTCGATGGTGTTCAATGAGTCACTTCACAGGACGACCAAATGCTCTGGTTTTGCACCATGCACTGCGTTCAAAGGAATGCGCTGATCAAAGGTGACAAAACGACCTTGGTGCTTGATGGCCAGAGCCAACAAATACAAATCCGTGAGTTGTTTTACGCTGTGGATATGCGTGTGCCGGAAGAGTTGGCTGTCCAGCAGGCTGATGTCGTCCGGCCACAGCGCGTGCATGGGTGCAGTGGTTGAGCGTTGCAGCATCTGCACCAGTTGGTTCAAGGGCTGCGGGTTGCTGTAGCCCGCTTGACCCATGATGCGCAGGCAGCCGTTTTGCGTCAGCGGTGTGCTGGCCCAGCCGCTGCGGTTGTTCGCCTCAAGCCATTCTCCGGCGCGGGTGTGGTGCACATGGTCTGCGTCGTGTAACGCAATGAGCACATTGACATCCAGCAGCGCACGCATCAGATGCCCTCTGCGTCACGCAGGCGGTCGATCAGTTCATTGGTCACGATGCCGCCGCGCTTTGGCAGCGGGTGAATGCCGTAAGCGGCCAGACGTTCTGAGACCTGTGGCATAGGGGCAGAGCCAGCGGAGGGATAAGGTACGCCAGGCGCAGCAAAAGCGCGCCGCGCCAGCTCGCTGATTACTTGCCCAACCGACTTTTTTTCACGTTGCGCAAGTTCCTTCGCTGCGAACAGAATGTCATCGGCAATGTCAAGTGTGGTTCGCATTGTTACTCCTGATTGATGCGTGATGTTAACGCATCACGCATCAATTGACCCACTGATGCAATGGCTCAGCGTTGCCCACGGCGGCGCGTATTAAACATGTGCTGCTGGTGCACCGCCACAGCCTGTTGCACCACGCGACTTTGCCGTGTCACCGTACCGCCAGGTGGTCAACCCCACGATCGCGGCAGGTTTTGATTTTCATGCGCTGAAGTGGGGGAAATTGGCAGGGTGATGGATGTGATACTTTTTGGCTCATGACCCTTATGCCATAAGCATTCAATGCTACGCTAAATATAGCGTTTGACGGATTGTTTGCAGAAGCTTGCACCTGACATTGATGGCAACTGGTGCAGCCGCAGAAACGCACAGAGTTGCCAGTTGAGCGGCTCCAATGCAGCGGTTCCGGGAAGTCCAGTCTGACCGTATAGGCACATCATGTGAACCCATTTGAAACAAGCTTAAACGCATTATAAGTAACACTTGTGTTACCATAAGCCATGGCTATCAAAGTCGAAGAGTACATCCGTGAGGATGCATCCAACCCGTACAAGCAATGGTTTGACAGCTTGTCAGCGCAGGCTGCAGCCAAAGTGACCGTTGCCAAACTCCGAATGGAATTGGGCAATACGTCGAGTATCAAGTGGTTTGACGGCATGGGTGAATACGTCATCGACTGGGGTCCAGGTTATCGGATCTACCTCGCCAAGGACGGCGACACACTCATCGTCCTGTTTGGTGGTGGCACCAAACGTGGCCAGCAGCGGGACATCGACAAAGCCAAGGCATTGTTGGTTGAGTACAAGGCTCGCAAAAAGGCGATAACCACCAAATCAGGCAGCAAGCACAAGGGGTAGCAGTATGGCATTGACCAGAAATTTCAAAGAAACCGTCATCCAGCGTGTGCAGAGCGATGCGTCATTTGCGCAGGCGCTGCTTGATGAGGCTGCGACACTATTTCTCAATGGTGAGCCGGAAACAGCCCGACTGATTTTGCGTGACTTGGTGAACGCCACCATCGGTTTCGAGCAACTCGCAACGCTGACCGCCAAGCCGAGCAAGAGTTTGCATCGGATGTTGTCGCCCACGGGCAATCCCAGCATGGACAACCTGGCGGCCATTTTTCGAGCAGTGCGCGAACGGCTACAGGTCAGCCTGTCTGCGCATTCGGTCGCGGCTTAAAGCTGCTGGCCAATCAAATCTCGGTCTGCTCGGCCATTTCCAAAGCGTCATCGACCTCGATACCCAGGTAGCGCACGGTGCTCTCCAATTTTGTGTGGCCAAGCAGCAGTTGCACTGCACGCAAGTTTTTTGTGCGCCGGTAGATCAA
>JAVHPS010000100.1:0-2506 GCA_036170715.1 Rhodoferax sp.
GACCCATGTGATCGACCACCACGGTGGTCGGCAGCGCGGTAAAAAAGTCCCACAGTTCGGGCAAGTCCACTGCCTCAAAGTAAATCACCACATGCCAGCCCCAGGCCTTGATGCGCGCGGCAATCGCCATCAATTCGTCCTTGGGTGTGAAGTCAACCAGACGTTTGACAAAGTTGAAGCGGACACCGCGCACACCGGCGTCGTGCAGGGTCTGGATATCTTCGTCCGTCACGCTGCGCTTCACGGTAGCCACGCCACGTGCCTTGCCATTGCTGCTTTTGAGTGCATCCACCAAGGCACGATTGTCGGCACCGTGGCAAGTGGCCTGCACGATGACATTTTTGGCAAAGCCCAGGTGGTCGCGCAGCGCAAACAGCTGCTGTTTGCTGGCATCACACGGCGTGTATTTGCGCTCTGGCGCATAGGGAAATTCAGCACCTGGGCCAAACACGTGGCAATGGGCATCGACCGCATCGGCGGGAAGCTGAAAGCGTGGCTTGCTGGGGTCAGCGTACCAGTCCAGCCAACCATGGGTCTTGGAGAAGGTTGTACTGGGTGTGGCATTACCAAGTGTGGGGTTGCTCATTCGTTTGTGCGTGGGTGAAAACTGTGTTAACTGCATTGTCAGCAACCGTCTCTACCCTTGCAACGCGCATAAGCTACTAACTGCTATGCCGATATGCAATACCCACCATTGGCAGCTCGTGATTTTGCCGGTTGGCGTCTGTCAGACGTCGCTTGATCATGGACGCATCATGACCCGGCACAGCTGGTTGCCAGCGCTGCTTGAATTTGAGCCACCTTCCAATTTGGTGTAACTCTGCATGATGTTCTGGCAAGCATTGCTGTGTGAGGTATGGTGCACGTTGAAGGTGGGTCAGTCAAACCACGTTACGTGTTGGCATCGGATTTCTTTGTATCCGTGATTGGCAAATCATGCCGATGTTGACTTATGCGCATGGATCTTGAATGACCATCAGCCGATTCAAAGTTTCCAGATTTTGAGCGCAGCGGTCTCTGAAGGCTTGGCTGATGCGGCTATCTTGGGCAGCAGTTTGCCAGAACGCTTGCGCCGCCATACTGGCCTTCTTCCAGGCTAATGCCTGCGCGGGCATGGGCAAATCCGGGACAAATGCAACGTTAGGTATTTCACCACCCTGCAAAGGCGCAAACATCATGGGCAGCATGTCGTAGACAGGTGCCACCTGCATCGTGGGTGTTGGCACAAAACTCAAATTGCCGCGGTGCATGTCGGAATTTCCAATGAGGCGTCCAAACCACCAAATAACCTGAACCTGCAATACCGCATCCGGGGTAAGCCAGCCTTGAGCCTGCATCATCGCTGCAGCATCTGGCCAATTCCGACTGGTGGCGTTGAGCAAGGCCGCTTCAATGGCTTCCAAACTGCACAGAGGACTGCGACCAAACAGGCCGTGGCGGTCAAATCGCTCCACCTCTATGAAAGTGCGCCCTTGCATTTGCAAAATGCGACTGCTTGCGCAGACAATTTCCCCAACACTGTTCAACGCTTTCAGAGCCAAATGCTCGCATACCAAGAGGTCAGACCAACGCTGAACGGTATCGGACTGGTCAGGTGCGGTGTATTTGACTATGACGTGCTCAGTGCTTGCACCTTCAAGCTGTCGCAGGGCGGTGAATTTGGGAAACTCACCTGCCGCACTGGAGCCTGCGATGCCTCGGGCACTGGCCTGATTGGCTAATGTCATGTAACCCGTTTCGATCTGAGTTTCATCTAGGGGATTTGCTACAGCCGCTTTCAACTGCAACCAGCGCTGCAATGCCACATCGCCCAAAATGAGATTACCACTGGTATCTACCCCACGCTGAAGCAGCACATGCACCACGGTGTCGTCATCCCAATCTTTGGAATTTGGAGGAACGTTCAATGATGCTGACTCCGCAAAGGCGAATTGGCGTCCCAGAAAGCCTTGTGGACGCATGTCTTGCAGGCAATAAGGCAAACCGTCAGGCCATACACCTTGGGCAAATTCCTTATCGACAGCCCAGCCCATTGCGGCCATATCCAATAGCGTTCCAGCGGGCTCAGTCAAATTCAACTCACCCACTTGCTTTGCCTGACCTTGTCGATCCACTGCGTAAACGGGCAACTCAGCGCTTGTGCCGCGCAATGGACGACGCAGAAAGTAGCGAGTCCTTGAGGTATTCCCTATGCGGATGACATCCGAGCGCGCATCACGCAGGATACGCACCATGGTGGCGGAACTGACCTTGGCAAGTGTTGCGAGTTGCACCGCACGCACACCTGGATTGCGGCGCAACAACGTGGGCAAAATATCTCTGGCAGATTCGATTCTTGGTCGCATGTTTTGATTTAAGATAATCCAAATTTATTTTAATAAATTGAACCACTTTGTCAATGAAAATGCCACTGAATGATTGGCCACCATTTAATTTATTTTGATTCAAGATAATCAGCAAAAGTCCGAATTTTTGGCGGCTTTTTAGAAGCACGAGACACCGTGGT
>JAVHPS010000101.1:0-2503 GCA_036170715.1 Rhodoferax sp.
GTGGCGCATTTGATGAGCATCTCGGGCCTGCACGTGACCATGTTTGCCTGGGGCGCGGCACTGTTGGTGGGCGGGCTGTGGCGGCGCTCCAGCGGCTTGTGCCTGCGGGTGGGCGCACCCAGTGCGGCCTTGGTGGGCGGCATGGCGCTGGCGGCGGGCTACGCGCTGTTCAGCGGCTGGGGCGTGCCCGCGCAACGCACGCTGTGGATGCTGGCTACTGTGGGCCTGTTGCGTTTGGCCGGGGTACGCTGGCCTTGGCCACAGGTTTGGCTGCTGGCCTGTGCGGTGGTGTTGCTGGTCGACCCATGGGCGCTGATGCAGGCTGGCTTTTGGCTCAGTTTTGTTGCGGTTGGCATCCTATTTGCTACAGATATGGGAGCTGTTAAGCAAGGTAATACATGGGTCGTAAGCCAATTTATTGCCTTGATGCGCGAGCAAGGGGTGATCACCCTGGCGCTCACCCCTTTGACGCTGCTGCTGTTTGGCCAGGTTTCGGTGGTGGGCTTGCTGGCCAATGCGCTGGCGATTCCGTGGGTCACGCTGCTGGTGACACCGCTGGCCATGTTGGGGGCGTTGTGGCCGCTGTGCTGGGACGTGGCGGCCTGGGCGGTGGCGCTGATGGGAAGCGTTTTGGCGTGGCTGGCATCATTACCATTTGCTACCTTTTCGGCCGCTCAAGCCCCGGTTTGGGCAGGAATGGCGGGCATCTTGGGCGGTGGCTTATTGGCCTTGCGCTTGCCCTGGAGCTGGCGTGCGCTGGGTGTGCCACTGCTGCTGCCGGTGTTGTGCTGGCAGGCCCCGCGCCCCGCCATGGGGCAGTTTGAACTGTTGGCGGCCGACATTGGTCAGGGCAATGCCGTTTTGGTGCGCACCGCGCAGCACGCGCTGCTGTTTGATGCCGGCCCGCGTTTCAGCCGCGAGAGCGATGCCGGTCACCGCGTGCTGGTGCCGTTGCTGCGCGCCCTTGATCAGCCGCTGGACACCTTGGTGCTGAGTCACCGCGACAGCGACCACACCGGTGGCGCACAGGCCGTGTTGCAAATGCAGCCCCAGGCCCAATTGCTCAGTTCCATTGAGCTTGACCACAGCTTGCAGGCGCTGCGCCCGGCGCGGCGTTGTGTGGCCGGCCAGCGTTGGCAGTGGGATGGTGTGGTCTTTGACGTGTTGCACCCCCAAGCCAGTGACTATGGCGATGTGCACAAAACCAATGCCATGAGCTGCACGCTGCGCATCGCCAACGGCACGCAAACGGCGTTGCTGGCGGGTGATATTGAGGCGGCGCAAGAGGCACAGCTGGTGGCCCGTGCCGCCAACGGTGCAACTGTTGCCAGCACGGCCACGGGTTCTGCGGTTGCGGCTGTGCCACCCCCCAGCGCGAGCGGTTTGCGCGCCGATGTGTTGTTGGTGCCGCACCACGGCAGCAAAACTTCAAGCAGCGCCGCGTTTCTGGATGCCGTGCAACCGCGCATAGCATTGGTGCAAGCCGGTTACCGCAACCGCTTTGGTCACCCGGCAAGCCCGGTTTTGGTGCGTTATGCGCAGCGCCACAGCACGGTCATTGATTCGCCTCATTGTGGTGCAGCCACCTGGCAGTCGTGGCAGCCCGAGCAGGTGCGCTGTGAGCGGGTGGTGCAGCGCAGGTACTGGCAGCACCTCGTGCCTTGAAGCGAAAGCAAAAACAATGGGAATCTGACCCCCCATTATTTTGTACAAAACAGAAACTGGCGTAAAGCTTGCTAAGCTCACTGCAGGAGTAAAAGATGATGCAAAAATTCGACGAGATGTACGCCCGGCTGCCCTATGAATTTTTCACCCAGGGGGCACAGATTCGGGAGCATTACAAAATCTACGACGAATGGCTGGCACGTCAGCCGGGCGACACCATGGCCAAGCGCCGGGTAGAGGCTGAAGTGATCTTTCGCCGTGTCGGCATCACCTTTGCCGTTTACGGCGAAAAGGACGAAGACGGCGCGGGCACCGAGCGGCTGATTCCGTTTGACCTGATTCCGCGCATCATTCCCGCGCTCGAGTGGCGCAGCATGGCGCTTGGGTTAACGCAACGTGTCACGGCCCTGAACCGTTTTTTGCATGACATCTACCACGACCAGGAGATTCTCAAAGCCGGTCTGATTCCGCGTGAGCAGATCGAGCACAACGCCCAGTTCCGCCCGGAAATGATGGGTGTTGACCTGCCCAACAGCGTGTATTCGCAAATCTCGGGCATCGACATCGTGCGCGCCCCGGATGCCCAGGGCAAGGGTGAGTATTACGTGCTGGAAGACAACCTGCGCGTGCCCAGTGGCGTGAGCTACATGCTGGAAGACCGCAAGATGATGATGCGGCTGTTTCCCGACCTGTTTGCCATGCACCGCGTGGCCCCCATCGCGCACTACCCTGACTTGTTGCTGGAGACTTTGCGCCAAAGCAGCCCGGCCACCACCGCCGAGCCAACCGTGGTGGTGCTCACGCCCGGCATGTACAACAGCGCCTATTTCGAGCATGC
>JAVHPS010000102.1:0-2498 GCA_036170715.1 Rhodoferax sp.
GCCAAATTGCTCAGGTCGCCGCAATATGCGGTGCTGTGGCGATCAAGCGCAATGAGTTCGCCCAAAGGCGCCAAGCTGCGTTGCAATTCCCAGCCGACTTGGCCGTTTTTGCCGAGGAGGAGGATTTTTGGTTTCATCATTTTCCAAAACGGTGTTTGAGTTTTGCCGCTATGTGTTCCAGCGTTGCAACGACCTGTTTGGCTGCACCGATGGCGGCCATCAGCCGTTCAAAACGCTCCTGCGTTGAATCCGGGTAGTCGTGGGCAAATTGGTTGCGAATTTGACGCATGGCGTTCCACTCATCTGCACTGGCCAAATAGTCAAGTTGCTCCAGTCGCGCAAAGCGATCAATGGCTGGCATGGCAGCAACTTCTTCGCCCAGCGCACGCAGGACAGCAGGCATCAAGCGCGCACCCATGTCGTCTTGCAAGCGGGTGTATCGGTAAGCAAACTGATCGAGCAAGCGCCGGTCGAGTTTGGACAAGTTCTCCATGGTGTCTGGGGTGAACACATGCAAGCGGATGTCATCCAGCGCTTCATTGAGGGCATCTGCATGCCGCTGGCACTGCTCCAGGCTTTGGCTTAAAGCCAGCATGTTGGGAGAGTCTTTCATACGATTCGCAAGCCTGTGGTGTGAGCCACGTTGACAATCGGGCGCGTGTCGTTTGGGGTTTCAATCACAACGTCAATTTTGCGCTCGCCCAAACGGCGTTCCAGCTCGGTGAGAAAGCGTATTTTTCTCGAGAAAAGACCATCACCCGCTGCCTGATCGGGTCGCACCAGCAGGTCGATATCACCACCCTTTTTATCGTCATGCACGCGGGATCCGAACAACCAAACCCCCACGTTTGAGCTGAACGCCGCAATGCTGGCAGATCGGATCGCGTTGAGTTGATCTGGTGTGAGTCGCATGAGGGTCTTCAGGTGTACTGCTTTTGCACCCAATCCCGGTAAGCGCCGCTTTGCACATGCGTCACCCACTCGGGGTTGTCCAGGTACCACTGCACGGTTTTGCGGATGCCGGTCTCGAAGGTCTCCGCTGGTTTCCAGCCGAGTTCGCGTTCCAGCTTGCGGGCATCAATGGCGTAGCGGCGGTCGTGGCCGGGGCGGTCAGTGACGTAGGTGATTTGTTCCTTGTAGGGTTTGCCATCGACACGTGGACGTAATTCGTCCAGCAGGCTGCAGACGGTGTGCACGATCTCCAGATTGGCTTTTTCGTTCCAGCCACCCACGTTGTAGGTTTCCCCCAGGCGACCCGCTTCGAGCACGCGGCGGACGGCGCTGCAGTGGTCTTTGACGTAAAGCCAGTCGCGGATTTGCTGGCCGTCCCCATACACCGGCAAGGCTTTGCCCGCCAGCGCATTGACGATCATCAGCGGAATGAGTTTCTCAGGAAAGTGGTAAGGCCCGTAGTTGTTGGAGCAGTTGGTGGTGAGTACCGGCAGGCCGTAGGTGTGATGCCAGGCGCGGACCAGGTGGTCGCTGGCGGCTTTGCTGGCACTGTACGGGCTGTTGGGTTCGATGTGGTTGGTTTCGGTGAAAGCGGGGTCATCTTTCGCCAGACTGCCATACACCTCATCGGTGGAGACGTGCAGAAAACGAAATGCTGCTTTTTCTGGAGCGGCTAGCGCAGACCAGTAGCCGCGTACCGCCTCTAAAAGCTTGAAAGTTCCAACGATGTTGGTCTGGATGAATTCACCCGGGCCGTGGATCGAGCGATCCACATGACTCTCGGCAGCAAAGTTGATCACGGCACGGGGCTGGTGGGTGGCAAGCAGTTGGGCCACCAGTTCGTGGTCACCAATGTCACCTTGCACCAGGGTGTGGCGTGGGTCGCCTTGCAGGCTTTGCAGCGTTTCTGGGTTGCCCGCGTAGGTGAGTTTGTCGAGGTTAATGACCGGCTCGTCGTGTTGCGCCAGCCAGTCGAGGACAAAATTGGCACCGATAAAGCCAGCACCGCCTGTAACGAAGATCATATGGAGTTCCCTGTAAAAGCGCCTGAACTCAGGCGGTTGCAGATTCTATTTGTTGAGACAGCTCCAGCCACTGCTCCTCCAGGCCTTGCAGCTCTTCGTTGACCGCCTTGAGCCGTTTACCCTGGTTGGCAAAGTCAGCCGGGGGAGGGGACTGGCACAAATGGCGTTCCAGGTCGGTGCCCTCTGCTTGCAGCGTTGCCATGCGGGCTTCCACCTCTTGCAGCTTGCGTTTTTGGGAGCCGGTGGGGGCGGGCTTGGATTTGGCTTTGGCTGCCGCAGCCAGCGCCTCGGCCTGTGCCTTGCGCTCGGCCTTGGCTGCCGCGCTGCTGGCCTCGCGAATGGCCTCGCGCTGGCGCTTGGCTTCGTCCAGCAGGTAACGCTGGTAGTCGTCCAGGTCACCATCAAAGGGGTCGACACCACCGCGTGACACCATCCAGAACTCGTCACACACCGCGCGCAACAAGGCGCGGTCATGGCTGACCAGCATCACCGTGCCTTCAAACTCATTGAGCGCCATGGCCA
>JAVHPS010000103.1:0-2487 GCA_036170715.1 Rhodoferax sp.
TACTTCGATGCGCTTACGTCAAACGTTACCAAGACGGCGACCTGATCACCGCCCGGGGCGAATCGCCGCAGGAATGGATTGCCTGTGCCAAGGGTGCAGTGCGGGTCAGCTCCACCTCAATCTCGGGCAAACAGATCACACTGACCTATGTCGAGCCAGGCATCTGGTTTGGCGATGTGGCGATTTTCGACGGCGACCGTCGCACCCACGATGCCTACGCCCACGGCGACACCACCATCTTGTGTGTAGCACGGGCCGATTTCAAAAAAATCCTCGACCTGCACACCGAGCTTTACGAAGCCCTGCTGCGCCTGCACGCGCGACGCATTCGCCAACTTTACGGACTGGTAGAAGACCTCAACACCCTGCCCCTGCGCGCCCGACTGGCCAAGCAATTGCTGCATCTGGTACGCAGCTACGGCGTGCCGAGTCTGAGCGACGGTTCCGAGGTGCGTATTGGTCTGCAACTGGCGCAGGAAGAACTGGCACAACTGCTGGGGGCATCGCGCCAGCGTGTCAACCAGGAACTCAAAGCCATGGAGCGCGAGGACACTATTCGCATCGAACCGGGTGGCCTGGTGGTGCGCAGCCGCGAAGCCCTGATGCGCATCACCGAAGCAGAGAGTTAACTTGTATGGTCACGTTATCAACTTCAAAAGTTCACCCTGTAGGGTGGGCTTCAGCCCACCATGGTCGACTGAAGTCGACCCTACACAGAAACCTATCTACCTCCTATCGGTTGTTTCACCTAACGCCCCATGACTGACTTTGACCAATTCATCGGCACTCGCGACGTGCCCACCGCACAAGCCTTTGACACCGCTGCACTGGAACGCTGGCTGTGCGCGCACCTGGAAGGTTTTAAAGGCCCATTGACGGTGGAATCGTTCAAGGGCGGCCAGTCCAACCCCACTTACAAGCTCATCACCCCCAACCAGTGTTATGTGATGCGCAGCAAACCCGGCCCGGTGGCCAAGCTGCTGCCATCGGCGCATGCCATTGAGCGCGAATACGCGGTGATGAACGGCTTGGCAGGCTCTGACGTGCCCGTGCCCCAAATGCTGTGCCTGTGTGAGGACGAGTCGGTGATTGGCCGTGCCTTCTATTTGATGGAATTCAAGAGTGGGCGCATTTTGTGGGACCAGTCCCTGCCAGACATGACACGCACCCAGCGCGGGCAAATTTACGACGAAATGAACCGCGTGCTGGCCGCTCTGCACCGGGTTGATTTCGCCGCACGCGGGTTGGCGGCTTATGGCAAGCCGGGCAACTACTTTGAGCGACAGATCAGCCGCTGGAGCAAGCAGTACTTAGCCTCCAGCATCGATCCGATCCCCGAGATGGACCAGCTCATGGCCTGGTTGCCGACGCACATTCCGGCCATGGCGCGCGATGACACCATGGTCAGCATCGTGCACGGTGACTACCGCCTGGACAACCTGGTGTTCCACCCCACCGAGCCACGCGTGATCGCGGTGCTGGACTGGGAACTCTCCACCCTGGGGCATCCATTGGCCGACTTCAGCTACCACTGCATGGGTTGGCACATTCCACCCGGTGCGTTTCGTGGCATCGGCGGGCTGGATATAGCAGCGCTGGGCATACCCGCAGAGGCAGACTACATTCGCCAATACTGCGACCGCACCGGCCTGGCCAGCGCCGAGCAGTTGGCCCAAGACTGGAGCTTTTACCTGGCCTACAACCTGTTTCGTCTGGCGGCCATTTTGCAAGGCATTGGCAAACGCATCCAGGCCGGCACCGCCGCCAGCGCCCAAGCCGTCAGCGCGGCGGCTGGCGCGCGGCCACTGGCGCAATTGGCGTGGCAATTTGCACAACGCGCCTGATACAAATTAAATAGCTACTACCGCTTTATATACAAGGGCTACAGCCTAATTTGTTATAAATTATTTTCATCCACCCTCACCACCCACATAAGGCCACCATGGACTTCGACTACTCCCCTAAAACCAAAGAATTGCAAACCAAGTTGCTCCGGTTCATGGACGACTACGTCTACCCGGCCGAAGGTGCTCACCATGCCGAGGTGGCGGCCAACACGGCAGCCGGCAAGCGCTGGACACCGCTGCAAACCATTGAAACCTTGAAAGTCAAAGCCCAAGCGCAAGGCCTTTGGAACCTGTTTTACCCGGTCGACAGCGCCCAGGCCGGTGGCATTGAGGCTGGCGCAGGCCTGACCAACCAGGAATACGCGCCCTTGGCCGAGATCATGGGCCGGGTACTGTGGAGCAGCGAAGTCTTCAATTGCTCGGCCCCGGACACCGGCAACATGGAAACCATTGCCCGCTACGGTTCGCCAGCGCACCAACAGCAATGGCTCAAGCCGCTGTTGGAAGGGAAAATCCGATCGGCATTTTCGATGACCGAACCCGACGTGGCTTCCAGTGATGCGACCAACATCGAAACCCTGATTGAGCGCGATGGCAACCACTACGTCATCAACGGGCGCAAGTGGTGGATCAGCGGTGC
>JAVHPS010000104.1:0-2481 GCA_036170715.1 Rhodoferax sp.
GGCACCAATGCTTTTGTAATTGCGCAAGACCACGCGGGTCAGAAAAACAGAGGATGTCATGTGGCACTCCAAACACGGTCAATGGTGGTCTTGATTTTCGCCTCAAAGCGGCGGCGGAGTTCGCGGGTGTTGGAGTCAAGCATTCAGCGGGTTCTTCCAGAATCTGGTTTGCGTATCTCGGCTTGTAATGCGGGCGACGCAATGTCGCACAGGTCACGCATGGAGGGAGCCAGTTGGTCAATCAGGCGGCCATTGACCCCCATGCCCTCAAAGGCGGTACGCCATTGGCGCAATTGACCCCAGACCCGGCGAATGATGGCGGTGGCCGTGCTGCGCTGCGGGGTGAAGGCGCTGTAGGCCGACATGGCGTTGTCCAGCGTGGCCAGCTTGCCCTGGCTGCCCACCTGCAGGTGAAGCTGGCGCTCAGACGCGATGCTGGGGCGCGGCACCACGTCATACAGCGGACTCAGGCGCCAGCCGGGCAGGCGTGGGTCGCGCACAAAGCCGTGGTTGCGCAGGTGGTCATCGTCATTGCTGACAAAGATGTTGAACACCATGCGGGCAAACAGCTCTTCGGTGTTGTTGCGGCTCAAGCTGGGATGGGCATGGTCACGTATGGCCATCGCCAAGTTTGCATAGCTTTTGAGTCGCGACTCACACTCATCACAAGCCACCAAGGTCAGACCGCTGACAAAGGGCAAGCGTTGCTCGATCAAGCCGATGCCCGGCAGGGTGTCATGCAGCGTGGTTTCAGATGCGATGGCCGCACCGGGCACTTGCCAAAAGCGATCGAACCGGCGAATCAGCAATACCGATTTGCCACCGATGTCCCGCACCTGGACTTGGGGCACGGTCAGGCCGCAGCGCTGGGCCAGTTTCAAGGTGCAGCATTCGGCCTGCGCCACGTCAAAACTGTCACCCACGGCGGGGAACTTGGCCAGCCAGAGCAAGCCGGTGTCATCCCGCACCGATGCTTTGGGCCGAGCCCCCCCTGCGCCGGGTGCTGAGCCAAAAAAATCGATCAACGTGGAGGGGATGGGTAGCCCTTGCTCTATGCGCTCAGCGGCTTCGAGCATGTAGGGCAAAGATTGAATGGGGGTGGCTCCGACTTGCACCGGGCTGCTTAAAGAGCGGCGCACGTCCAGCGCACCCACGCGGTCGCCGCCTGCGCCCAGCAGGTAGTCGGCTTCTGTAAGGCTGTTGGCTGGCACCCGGCGCTGCGCCTCAATCACGCGACGGCCCCAGGCATCGGGCGCGGCATCTCGGATGCCACCAAATTGGGTGAGCTGATTGGCGGGGAACAGCTCGGTACCACGGACGCGTGGTTTGTCGGCCAGGCTCAGGCTGACCGGGTCGATCTCAAACGCATCAGGTCGATCAATGTAGCGGGTGCCATAGGCAAAACTGGATGCCAGCACCTCGTGCTCTTGCATGATGGACAAGCGCCCTGCGGGTGCCCAGCCTTCAGCCAGGTGTGCAAACACATAAAGCGGGCGCTGCGCCATCAGAAGTCCAGCTTTTGCAGTTCAACAGCAGACAAGGGCCGCACGCGCTGGGTGGCTTCCTGCTGTGCCAGCGCTTTCAAGGACGGGTCGGTTTCCTGCAACAACGCCAACAGGGAGAGCCCGGGTGCAATGGCTTCCAAATACCGAAGAATCTGTGCCACGGTGCGGCCAGGGTCACCTTTTTCAATCAGTGCGACCGTGGAGCGTGATAACCCAGCGCGGGCCGCAACATCCAACTGGCGCAGTTTGCGCGCTGTACGCAGGCGCGTGAGCTTGACACCAATGCCTGCAGCCTCAACCAGTCGGCTGGCCGAAATCAGTGGAGATTCACGGTATTTCATGTCCGTAATATAAGCCCTAATGTTGATAAGGTCTGATATTACAGACGTTTTACCAAAAAAACATTTCACATGAACTGATTCAACGGCACATGGTCTTTGACCTACTCAGGGATACGCTTGCAGCATATTTGCACGCCTTCTTTTTGCCAATCAGCGGTTTTCTCGTTGATCTTGGCTTCCTGCAGCAAAGAATCGACTCATCCGGCTAAACGCTCAAACCCGCACCGGCCACTGGCTGCCGTGAGCCGGGCCAGTTGCTGCGCCACCTGCGGCCCGACCCAGTCCCATTTGAAGCGCCAGCTCCAGCAGCCCATGGTGCCAGGCGTGTTCATGCGGTGGCGGCTATCGAGCCCCAGCACATCCTGAAACTGGCACAGCGCCAAACGCGCCACCGACAAGCTGGCCGCGCGCAGCATGGCCCACTGCACGTGCTGGCCTGGCTGCGTGTCAAGGCCCAGGTACTGCGCCGCAAAAGCCCGTTCATGCGCACTGCAAGTCGCCCACCAGCCGGGCACGGTGTCGTTGTCATGGGTGCCGGTGTAAACCACGGTGTTGGGCGTGTAGTTGTGTGGCAAGAACGGGTGCTGGGCATCGCCAGAGAAGGCAAACTGCAGCACCCGCATACCCGGAAAACC
>JAVHPS010000105.1:0-2479 GCA_036170715.1 Rhodoferax sp.
GAATAGTCGTCAATGTAAATATCGAGCCCATCCATCACGTTGTAGTGCGGGTCGGCAAACAGCTTTTTCATGGCCGCGTTGCGCACGTCGGGCGACACGTCACGCGCCACAAAGCGGGCAAAACTGTCGGCGGGCTGCAGTGCTTGCACGTCGTCGAGCGTGGGCAATGGGGCTTCGCTGTGCGTACCGGTTGACCGGCTTGCGCCAAGGCCGCTTTCCGATGCCGACGCGGCCACAGCAGCAGTAACGTTTGTCTGTGGTGGTGTTGAAACCAGTGCACCGGCAGGTGACAATTTTGATACTGAATGTGTAGCTACTAGCCCAGTATTTTCAAGGGCTAGAGGCGTATTTTGCTTAACAACTTCAACCACGGGTTGACCCGCACGCACGGCTTGCTTGCGCTGCGACCAGCGGCTCAAAAAGCCCTCAGCCACGATGACCTCCGTCGCGCGCCTGGCCGCCACCCCGTGGGCTAGCCGAGTCTATGCCGCTAGCGCCAGCCGCCTGCACACCTTTGCCCTCACCACCGCCGTGCGCACCTTTGCCTTCGCCACCCCCCTCGCTACCACCAAACGTCTTCAGCGTGCTGATTGACACCGGGTTGCCAAAGCGGTCGGTGAGCGACTTGAAGCTATCAGGGCGTTTGCGTTTTTTGGGCTCCACCACGTAATGGTCTTCCACAAACGCGCCCAGCCACGCCAGCACCTCAGGCGGCGCAGGCACTTGTTCCACGGTTTCCTGCGCGTCCAGCCAGCGACCCGCGTCGTAGTAGCTCAGGGTGGCAATCAGCGGGCGGGCGATCGGCTCAGTGGCCACGCTGGGCTCGTCTTCCATGCGCCACAGCACAAACCAGCTGGGCACGTCAGTACTCGCGTTGAGGTAGTAGCCCTCGGCATCGTCCTTGAACAATTCAACCCGCAAGCCTCCGTGTATCCATCGCTGAATGCTCTCATTTTCATATAACAAGCGGGGCTCAGTGCCAAAACCGGGTTCGTGCAGCACCACGTCGGCCAGTTCCCAGCGCCACGGCTGCCAGCGCGCGCCGGGGCCCGTGTTGAGCACGCGCTGCATGATCACGGCAACTTCAATGAAGGGGCGGGTGTTGGACATGTTTCGTTGGGTTCTGATGGTCAGCAAGCCTGCATTACATCACCACGGCAGGCGCTGGCCGTCGTAGGCCACAAAGCAGCCCGAGTCTGCAGGCTGCAGCTGGTTGAGCGTCTGCAAAATCTCTCGCGCGGCTTGCTGCGGTGGGCGGCCGATCTGCTCGCCCTTGAAGGGCTTGGATAGCGTGGTGGACACGGTTCCCGGGTGCACGCTGGCCAGCACCGTGTGCGGTTTGCTACGCGCCAGCTCGATGGCGGCCGTTTTCACCAACATGTTCAGCGCCGCCTTGGACGCGCGGTAGCTGTACCAGCCGCCCAACCGGTTGTCACCCATGCTGCCCACACGCGCCGACAGACAGGCCAACACACCGCGCTGTGCGTCCAGCAGCGGCGCAAAGTGGCGCAGCACCAGGGCCGGGCCGAAGGTGTTGACGCGAAACGTGGCCTGCAACTGCGCCAAGTTCAAATCACCCAGCTTTTTTTCGGGCATGAACTGCACCGTGTGCAGCACGCCCGCAGCGTTGATGATCAAGTGGAACGGCCCCTGCCCTTGCAGCGCCTGCGCCGCGTGTGCCACGCTGATCTCATCGTCAAAGTCAATGGCAGGGTCAGAGTGGCGGTGCAGCCCGGTGGCCTGTGCGCAGCCCGGGTGCGCCTGCAAGCATTGCAACAGCGCCTGCCCGATGCCACCGCTGGCACCAATGACCAGGGCACGAAAGCCCTGCGGAAAAGACGATAGATCAAGAGCCACAGGGGAAGTTGAATGGTTCATAGGTTGGTTGCTTTGCAAGCTCTTGATTACAGCGTGTTGATCCCGTCACGCAGCGCCTGTGCACGCGCCTGAATGGCTTCGCGCTCGACCTGCGGCATAGTGGCCAGTTGCCGGTAGGCCATGCCAATGCGCGGGTTGCGCGCCAGCAGTGCCTCGTAGCGCAAGAAAAAGTCCCAGTACAGCGCGTTGAACGGGCAAGCCTGCTGGCCCAAGCGCTGTTTTTTGTCGTAGGCGCAGCCCTTGCAGTAATCGCTCATGCGGTCAATGTAAGCGGCACTGCTCACATACGGCTTGGTAGCCAGCAGGCCGCCATCGGCCCACTGGCTCATGCCGCGCGTGTTGGGCTGCTGCACCCATTCAAACGCGTCCACGTACACGCCCAAATACCAGGCATCCACCTCAGCCGGGTTCAGCCCGGCCAGCAGGGCAAAGTTGCCAATCACCATCAGGCGCTGAATATGGTGCGCGTAAGCCGTGTCCAGCGTTTGGCCGATGGCGTGCGCCAGGCAGGCCATGCGGGTGTGGCCATTCCAGAACCACTGCGGTAACGTTTGCGTATGCTGGAAGACGTTGGCGCTGGCGTGACCGGGGGCGTGTGCCC
>JAVHPS010000106.1:0-2474 GCA_036170715.1 Rhodoferax sp.
TTGCGTTTGAGAAAGAAAACGTGGCCTACATGGTGATGCTGGCTTTTGTGATTGCCGCTTCGGCCAACTTCCCGGTGCTGTTCATGAGCGTGCTGTGGAAAGACTGCACCACCAAGGGTGCCGTGACGGGCGGCTTTGTTGGCCTGATCATGGCGGTGGCGCTAACCATTGGTTCCGCCAGCGTCTGGGAAGCCGTGATGCATTACCCCAAGGGCTCGGCCTGGTTCCCGTACAACTCGGCCGCCATCTTCTCGATTCCGGCTGCGTTCATCACCATCTGGCTGGTGTCACTGTTTGACCGCAGTGCACAAGCTGCCAAAGAGCGTGCTGCCTACCCGGCGCAAGAAGTGCGTTCTGAAACCGGCATTGGTGCGGCCACTTCCGGCGGCCACTAAACTGACTGTGTTGCCCGGCCTTTTTGGCCGGGTGCACGCCCCGCAGGACTGCTGGCGTTAAGCTGGCAGTCCTTTTTTTATGGAAAGCTACCGTGTTAACTGATTTTCGGTTTGAAGTTTCACCGTTTGACGAACTCAACGCCAGCGAGCAAGCACTGATTCGGCAGGTGGCGCTGCAGGTGCGCGTCAGTGCCACGGATGCATTGCAAATGCCCGGCAACGCCCTGCCCTATCTGTGGGTCATACGCAGCGGACATATTCAACAAGAAGCAGACGGGCCAGTGCAAGTCTTGGGGGCTGGAGCTGTGGTCAACTGGAACGCAGTAATGACCGGCCATACTCGCGCTCGTCTGATCGCTCTGGATGACGTGCAAGCCTGGCAAATTCCGCGCGACACCCTGCTGCACCTGCTGGCCGACAACCCGCGCTTTGGCGCGCGCGTGTATGCCGCTTTGTCATACCAGCTGGCACAGGCCCAACAACTGGACCACCAACGCGAGCTCACCTCGCTGCTGCTGGTGCGCGTGAAAGATGCCTACCTGCAAAAACCGTTCTATGTCGACGGTGATCAAGATTTGGTGTCCGTCTGCCGTCTGCTGTCAGAGCGGAAATTAACCAACGCCCTGGTGCGTGACCAACGCAACGGCGTGGTGCACGTTGGCATGTTCACGACCACCGACCTGCGTGATGCGCTATTAAATTCAATAGCGCCGAATCAATTGCCTGTAAGGGCTGTAGCCCGTTTTAACCTGATATCCATCGCACCCGATGCCGAGCTGTTTGATGCCCTGCTCATCATGCTGCGCCACCGTGTGCACCGGGTACTGGTGCAGGACGGTGACTCCATTCTGGGTGTTTTGTCACAGCTCGATTTGATGAGCTTCATGTCCAACCACTCGCACCTGATTGCGCTGCAAGTGGCGCAGGCCAGCAGCGTGGACGAATTGCGAGCGGCCGCCCTGCAGGTGGACGACACCATCACCCTACTGCAACGCGGTGGCGTGCGCATAGAGATCATTTCCAAACTGGTGAGCGAGCTCAACGCCCAGATTTTCGCCAAGCTCTGGGCGCTGATTGCACCGCCTGATCTGCTGCAAGCCAGTTGCTTGCTGGTGATGGGCAGTGAAGGCCGCAGTGAACAAATTCTGAAAACTGACCAGGACAACGCGCTGCTGATCCGTGACGGCTACACCCATGCGGAGCTGGCCAGCTTCACGCAACAGTTCAACGCCGCGTTACTGACCTTTGGCTACCCACCTTGCCCCGGCAACATCATGGTCACCAACCCGTTGTGGTGTCAGAGTGCGGCCGCTTTCCGCGCCACCATCGGCCAGTGGCTGTTTGGCGACAACCCCGAAGGCAAGATGAATCTGGCCATCTTCATGGATGCCCGTGCCGTGTCGGGCGACACCCGCTTGCTGGCTGATGCACGCCAGCACGCCCTGAACCTGGCCATAGGCAGCAACACCTTCATTGCGCGCATGGCCAGCGCCATTGACCAGTTTGCCGAACCCAGTGTCGGCTGGTGGACGCGTTTGACCGGACATGGACGTGAGCCAGAGACCTTTGACCTGAAAAAAATTGGCACGTTCCCGATCGTGCATGGCACGCGGGCTCTGGCGCTGGAATACCGGCTGGAGTCCCTGGCCACCACCGACCGGCTGCAGGACCTGGCACGCCTGCAGGTGCTGCCTGCTGCGCTGGCACGTGACCTGACCGAAACCCTGCATCTGCTGATGGCCATGAAATTGCGCAACAACCTGCGCCAACGCGCCCTGGGCCAACCCATCAACAACCTGCTGGAGCTCGACACCTTGGGCACACTCGACCGCGACCAACTCAAAGACGCGCTGAACATCGTCAGGCAATTCAAACAGTACTTGCGGGTGCACTACCACCTTGATAACTAAACAAGGCTGCCGCCCCTTGTTTTAAAGTATCTACAGCTATATTTTGTATAGCTCCTTATGCACCATGAAACCCCTGCAACACATTCACCGCATTCACGCCCACCTCGGCCACCGCATAGCCACCTTCAAACACCCACACCGTGGGCAGACCGGCACGCGCCAGGTCTTC
>JAVHPS010000107.1:0-2474 GCA_036170715.1 Rhodoferax sp.
CCACGCGCAACCACTTTGGCATCATTGGCCCGATTCCCAAAAGCGAGTTTGAACCGGCCACCATCAAGGCCAAAATCAAGGCCAATCCGCTGATCAAAGAGCATTTGCCCGACATCAATGTGAACCAGATCAAGCCGCGCGTGCTGACGCTGACGCAATCCACATACGACGGCGTGCTGTACAACACCGAAACCGTGAAGGGCATGCTGGATGGCTATGTGGACAACATCCATTTTGATGAAGCCTGGCTGCCGCACGCGGCCTTTCACCCTTTCTATGGCACGTACCATTCGATGGGGAAAAGCCGCGCCCGCCCCAAGCACGCCATGGTGTTTGCCACCCAATCCATCCACAAACTGCTGGCCGGTATCAGCCAGGCCAGCCACGTGCTGGTGCAAGATTCACAAACCGTCAAACTCGACAAGCACCTGTTCAATGATGCCTACTTGATGCACACCAGCACCAGTCCGCAGTACAGCATCATTGCCAGTTGTGACGTGGCCGCTGCCATGATGGAGCCCCCCGGCGGTACCGCGTTGGTTGAGGAAAGCATTGCCGAGGCGCTGGATTTTCGCCGTGCCATGCGCAAGATTGATGACGACTATGGCGACGACTGGTGGTTCAAGGTCTGGGGGCCCGACAAGCTGGTGGATGAAGGCATTGGCCGTGCGGATGACTGGATCATCAAAGGTGAATCGCGCACCAACAAAGCGGGTGTGAACTGGCATGGTTTTGGCAAAATGGCCGCCGGTTTCAATATGTTAGACCCGATCAAATCCACCGTGGTCACGCCGGGTATGGATTTGAACGGCAAGTTTGCCAAGACCGGCATTCCGGCCAGCATCGTGACCAAGTTCTTGGCCGAGCATGGTGTGGTGGTTGAAAAAACCGGTCTGTACAGCTTCTTCATCATGTTCACCATTGGCATCACCAAAGGCCGCTGGAACAGCATGCTGACGGCTTTGCAGCAGTTCAAGGACGACTACGCCAAGAACCAGCCGATGTGGCGCATCCTGCCCGAGTTTTGCCAGAAAAACCCGCGCTATGAAAACATGGGTCTGGCCGATTTGTGCCAGCACATTCACCAGCTTTACGCCAAATACGACATTGCCCGGCTGACCACCGATATGTATTTGAGCGACCTGACCCCGGCCATGAAACCCAGCGATGCCTATGCCCACATTGCCATGCGCAAAACCGAGCGAGTGGCCATTGATGACCTGGAAGGGCGCATCACCGTGGGCTTGGTCACGCCTTACCCGCCGGGTATTCCGCTGCTGATCCCCGGGGAGGTGTTCAACCGGAAAATTGTCGATTACCTGAAGTTCTCGCGTGAATTCAACACCCAGTGCCCAGGCTTTGAAACCGATATTCACGGCCTGGTCGAAGAGCCCGATGCCGATGGCCAGATCTGTTATTTTGCCGATTGCGTAGCCCGTTAAATAGCTATAGTTAAGATAGCATCTTGCCCTTTGATATCAAGGGCTATAAGCTTATTTCCTATATATTTTCAGGTTACGATCTGTTTTTGGCTGAAAGCGGGTAGCCGCCATTCCTGCGTTTCCAACACCTGGCGCAGGTGCTCCACCGCGTGCCAGACCTCTTCAAACCCGATGTACAGCGGTGTGAAACCAAAGCGCAAGATGTCGGGGTGCGCGCCACCGTCACCGGCGCGAAAGTCGCCAATTACACCCCGGGCAATCAGCGCCTGAACGATGGCGTAAGCGCCTGCACGGCAGGACAAACTCACCTGTGAACCACGCTGGGCGTGGACGCGTGGTGTCACCAACTCCAACCCATGGCCGGCGCAGCGTTGCGCGACCAACGCAATGAACGTGTCCGTCAGTGCCAACGATTTAGCTCGCAGTGCCTCCATGCCGCCCAGTGCTTGAGCCGCGTCAAACACGTCTAGCCCACACTCCAGCGCCGCCAGGCTCAACATAGGCTGCGTGCCACACAGGTAGCGGTTGATGCCGGGGGCAGGGCGGTAGTCGGGGGAAAACTCGAACGGTGTGGCGTGCCCCCACCACCCTGCCAGGGGCTGCCAGAAACGATCGGTGTGTCGGGGGTGAACCCACACAAAAGCCGGTGCACCGGGGCCGCCATTGAGGTATTTGTAGCCGCAGCCAATCGCAAAATCTGCGTCGTCAGCCTTTAATGCCACGGGCACGGCACCCGCGCTGTGCGCCAAGTCCCACACCGTCAGAACACCAGCGGCATGCGCCGCACGGGTCAGCGCGGCCAAGTCGTGCATGGCCCCGGTGCGGTAGTTCACATGGGTCAGCAGCAGCACCGCCACCTGATCGGTCAGCGCCGACGCAAGCGCCTGCGGCTCCACCAAGCGCAACTCAAAACCACGCTCTTGGCACAGCGCCTGCGCCAGATACAGGTCAGTGGGGAAATTGCTGCGTTCACTGATCACCAGTGTGCGTTGCGGGGCATCTTGTGCTGCCATCGACAGGGCGCTGGCAAGC
>JAVHPS010000108.1:0-2444 GCA_036170715.1 Rhodoferax sp.
AGAACGGGGACCTCCTAAGTCTCAGATATGGGTTCGATTCCCGTCGGTGGTACCACGGCTTACCCACCCTGTCACACCCCTGCTCATCACGCCCGTCCACCATGTCAGACCCCGCACGCGCACCCCGCATCCGGCCACAAACGCTGGCTGAGGTGGCCTACCCCAAAACCATCAAAAGCTTTGTGCGCCGCGCCGGTCGGGTGACCACGGGGCAGACCAAAGCGTTTGCAGAACTGGGCTCCACCTACCTGCTGCCGTACCAACCACATGCTATTGATTTTGTAGTGTCGTATCGAGAAGCGACAGCGGCTAGAGGCCAAAATGACTCAAAAGATTCGCCTATCGTGCTGGAAATCGGCTTTGGCATGGGCGAGGCCACGGCTCACATTGCCGCGCTCTTGCCCGACACCAATTTCTTGTGTTGTGAGGTGCATGAACCCGGCATCGGCGCGTTGCTCAAACGCATCGGCGAGCAGCAACTGCACAACATCCGCATCTGCGCCCACGACGCGGTAGAAGTCATTGACCACATGCTGCCGTTGCAAAGTCTGGACGGCGTGCACATCTTCTTTCCCGACCCGTGGCATAAAAAGAAACACAACAAGCGCCGCCTGATTCAAGCCCCGCTGGTGGCCAAGCTGGCCGCGCGCCTGAAGCCAGGCGGCTACCTCCACTGCGCCACCGACTGGCAGCCCTACGCCGAGCAGATATTGGAAGTTTTAAGCGCCGAGCCGCTGCTGAGAAACACCGCCGCGGTCACCCACCCTGAACTGCTGGGCTACGCCCCCAAGCCGCACTACCGCCCGCTGACCAAGTTTGAAAACCGGGGCATCAAACTCGGTCACGGTGTCTGGGACGTGGTATTTGAACGGGTCGCATAGTCCGTTTCGTCCCCCCAGCCGCAACGGCGTGGGCCCGAGCTGCGTCGCCTTGCCGCCGGGCGTGTGGCCGACGTTGCTGGACTTTTTAACGGCACGTTTTACGGCCGTCGGGCGCACGGTATGGCAGCAGCGCATCAGCCGTGGCGACGTGATCGACGCGCACGGGACTCCCATCACGGGCAACCCGCCTTACCAGCCACACCAGCGCCTGTACTACTACCGCGACGTGCCCCATGAGCCGCACATCCCGTTTGACGAAGTGGTGCTGTTTGAAGACGCTCACCTGCTGGTGGTGGACAAACCGCATTTTTTACCGGTTGTGCCCTCTGGGGCGTATCTGAGCGAAACGGTACTGGTGCGCCTCAAGCGCAAACTGGGCTTGGATGACCTGGTGCCCGTGCACCGCATTGACCGCGACACCGCTGGACTGGTGCTGTTTTCCAAACAACCCCACACCCGCGCCGCCTATTGCGCCTTGTTCAGCCAGCACGCGGTACAAAAAACCTACGAGGCCATTGCCCCCTGGCGTGCAGACCTGCAGTTTCCCTTGACGCGCCAAAGCCGCATCAAAGAGGCCGGGCACTTCATGCTGCAACACGAGGTGGCAGGCCCCATCAACGCCATCACCCGGATCGACGTGCTCGAAGTGCGCGGCAACCTGGCGCGCTACCAGCTCCAACCGGTCACGGGACAACGTCACCAGCTGCGCGTGCACATGCTGGCTCTGGGTCTGCCCTTGCTCAACGACGGGCTTTACCCGGTGCTCACCCCCGAGGGCCAGGTGGACTACGCCCAGCCGCTGCAACTGCTGGCCAAAGAACTGCTTTTTATAGACCCAGTGAGCGCTGTGCAGCGCCAATTCAAAAGCCAGCGCAGTTTGCTTTTTTGATCACTCCACCGTCACGCTCTTGGCCAAGTTGCGCGGCTTATCCACATCAGTACCCCGTGCGCAGGCGGTGTGATACGCCAGCAACTGCAGCGGTACCACGTGCAGCATCGGCGACAGCTCGCCGTAGTGCTCCGGCATGCGGATCACGTGCACGCCTTCGCTGCTCTCGATCTGGCTGTCGGCATCGGCCAACACATACAGCACGCCACCACGGGCGCGCACCTCGTGCATGTTGCTTTTAAGTTTTTCCAAGAGCGCGTCGTTGGGCGCAACGGTCACCACCGGCATGGCACTGGTCACCAGCGCCAGCGGGCCGTGCTTGAGCTCCCCGGCCGGGTAAGCTTCGGCATGGATGTAGCTGATTTCTTTCAGCTTTAGCGCACCTTCCAATGCAATGGGGTAATGCAGGCCACGGCCCAAAAACAAGGCGTTTTCCTTGGCGGCAAAGTCTTGCGCCCAGGCGATCACTTGCGGCTCCAGCGCCAGCACCGCTTGAAGTGCCGCAGGCAAGTGGCGCATGGCGCTGATGTGGCGCGATTCCTCTGCCGCACTCAGCAAGCCGCGTGACTGCGCCAACGCAAGGGTGAGCAAAAACAGGCCTGCCAATTGCGCCGTGAACGCTTTGGTGCTGGCCACGCCAATCTCGACCCCGGCGCGGGTGATGTAGGCCAGCT
>JAVHPS010000109.1:0-2442 GCA_036170715.1 Rhodoferax sp.
CGCGTGGCCTTGATTCCCGAGTTGAGCAACCCGAAAGACCTGTTTGGCATGCTGCGTCCGGTGTCCGTACCCAGCGCCAGCAGTGCCGTACAAAACCAGCGTAAAGTTAGTGCCAACATCGACGAACTGGTTTTGACAGCATGACTACAGCACCCCTTTGCGCACCCGTTTTACGCCATGTCAGTTTGATCGGCGTGCCCACCGACGTGGGCGCTGGCACACTGGGCGCTCGCATGGGGCCTGAAGCCCTGCGTGTGGCGGGTCTGGCGCAAGCCATTGCCCAATTTGGCATCAACGTCAAAGACTGTGGCAACCTGAGCGGCCCGGCCAACCCCTGGCAGGCGGCGGTCAACGGCTTTCGCCATTTGCCCGAGGTGGTGCAGTGGAACCAGTTGCTGCATGATGCCAGCTACGCTGAACTGCAGGCCGGGCGCATGCCGATCATGCTCGGCGGCGATCATTGCCTGGCCATCGGCTCGATCAGCGCGGTGGCGCGTCATTGCCGTGATCAAGGCAAAAAATTGCGCGTGCTGTGGTTTGATGCCCATGCCGACTTCAACACCGCCACGCTCACGCCCAGTGGCAACATCCACGGCATGCCGGTGGCTTGCCTGTGTGGCCAGGGCCCGAAAGAGCTGACTGGCATTGGTGGCCATGCACCCGCCCTGAGCCCGAAGTCGATTCGGCAAATTGGCATTCGCAGTGTCGATGCTGGCGAGAAACGCCTGGTGCACGACATGGGTATTGAAGTGTTTGATATGCGCTTTATTGACGAGATGGGCATGCGCCACGCCATGGAGCTGGCGCTGGCTTTGGTGGATGCCAACACCCACTTGCATGTGAGTCTGGATGTAGACTTTTTAGACCCCACCATCGCCCCCGGCGTCGGCACCACGGTGCGCGGCGGCCCCACCTACCGCGAGGCGCAGTTGTGCATGGAAATGATTGCCGACACCGGCCGCCTGGCCTCGCTGGACATTGTGGAACTGAACCCGGCGCTGGACGTGCACAACCAGACCGCCGAGCTGGCCGTGGATTTGGTGGAGAGCCTGTTTGGCAAAAGCACGCTGATGCGGGGGTAACAATTCCTCACCATTTCACATGGGCTGTTTCAGGTAGGGTTAAGAGAGCCGGGCTAAACTGAATTGAACTTCAGCCCGGTGCTGACCATTAACCCAGGAGATGACCCATGAGTGAACTCGCCCTGACCACCTTCCGCTTTCCAGAGAACACCTGCATTCCGCAGGCGCAGCCGAAAACCGCGGTGGGTGTGACGTTTGCGTCACCAGCGCTGGACGTAATGACTGACCTGGCCCAAATTCGGGCCGCCACCATTGACCCCGAAACCATGTTGGACAAGGCCGAGCAGGCCATGATTCAGCAGGGCGTGCGTTCACTGTTTGTGGTGAGCGAATTTCCCTGTGTGGAAGGCTTGGTGACGGCGGCTGACCTGATGGGGGAAAAACCCATGCGGCTGGTTAACCAACGCCACATTGAACGACAGGATTTGAGCGTGGCCGATGTCATGACCCGGTTGAGTCAGCTTGATGCGCTGGATTACAACGAGCTGAAAAATGCCACGGTGGGCGAGGTGATTGCCACTTTCAAAAAAGTGGGTCACACCCATTTGCTGGTGGTGCAGACCGCCACGGCCCAGGGCCCGGCCCGCATTCGTGGCGTGATTTCGATCACCCAGATTGAGCGCCAGCTGGGGCGCGCGGTGATCGAAGTTTCCGCCGTCAATTAATCCCTGAAGTACCAGTAGCCAGCGTTGACCCAGTCGGTGAGCTGGCAGGCCCATACCGGGTGTTGCAGCGCCGTTGCCAGCTGTGTATGGGTGAGCGCATCGTGGTCACACAGCGCCCGTACCACGGCTTGCAGTGCAGCACCGAAGTCATAGCGTTCACCGTCCACGTAGCACACGCCTTGCGCTGCGGTGGCATCCACGTAAAAGCAGCGCAGGCCGCCAGTGCGATGCAGCGGTTGGTGTTGCAGCATGGCGGCCACATCCGCCACTTCAAGCGGCTCGTCCAAGGCCTGCAAATCCAGTGCGCATTTGGTTTTTGAGAAATAGCTGCCGGCAAAATCAGCCATCAGCGTGTCGTTGTCCAGCAAGCTCTGCAGGTTGGCGCGAATCAGGGTGAAGTCACTGGCATCGATCTGGCCCTGGTGCTCGGCAATGGGGCGTTTGGGGTCGCTCAGCAGGGTCTTGCCCAGGTCCTTGTCGATCAGGTAGTCGGCCAGGCCGCTGAGCATGTCGCAGCCTGATTTTGCGCGAAAGCCGACCGAGTAACTCATCGACTCGGTCAGCGACACACCGTCGTGCGGAAAACCCGGCGGAATGTACAAAATGTCGCCCGGCTCCAGTTCGGTGTCGATGATGGCCTCAAACGGTTCGGTGTGCCACAGCGCCGGGTGTGCGGCAAATTGCCGGTGCGCACC
>JAVHPS010000110.1:0-2432 GCA_036170715.1 Rhodoferax sp.
ACGGCGCTGTATGTGCTGCTGCGCAACGCCGCGCTGACGTCCTAAAACATTAAGCAAAATTGGCTTCAAGCCCTTTAAAAACAAAGACATAAAGCTATTATTTAAATAGCATTTAAAAGCCACTTTGAAGCCTGCGATACAGCGTCTGTCGGCTGATGCCCAGCTGCCGAGCCGCTTGTGACATGTTGCCAGCACAGTTCTTCAGGGTCTGGTGCATGGCCGCTTGCGACAGCTGCGCCAGGCTTTGCGGTAAATCAGGGGTGGTGAGCGCACACGATCTGGCATTCGGCAACTGAGTTGACTCAGACGGTACTGTCAGGTCTTCCAGCAAGTCGTCCGACAAATGGGCCCAGTCAATACAGTCCTCATGCGGCTCCAGCATGGCGCTGGCCGTGCGCAAGGCGTTGGCGTACTGCCGCAGGTTGCCCGGCCAGGGGTGTTGACACAAGCGCAGCAGCAGCGCCGGGTCCACCTGCAGACTGCGCCCCGGATTCAGATCAGCCAGCAAACGCTGCGTCAGCACCGCAAAATCGGTGCGCTCACGCAAGGGCGGCAGCTGCACCGTCAAGCCGTTGATGCGGTAATACAGGTCACTGCGAAAACGCCCTTGCTCCGCCGCTTCGCGCAGCTTGCAGTGCGTGGCACACGTCAAGGCAAAGTCGACCGCCACGGCCGGGCCACCGCCCAGCGGGCTGACTTCGCGCTCTTGCAGCACGCGCAACAAGCGCGCTTGCAGGGGCAAGGGCATGTCACCAATTTCATCCAGAAACAGCGTGCCACCGTGGGCTTCACGCAGGCGACCCGGGCTGCCGTCGCGCCGCGCACCGGTAAACGCGCCAGGCGCGTAGCCAAACAGCTCGGCTTCAATCAGATGCTCAGGCACGGCAGCACAATTGATGGCCACAAACGCTTGGGCGCGGCGTGGGCCGCTGTCGTGCACGGCCCTGGCAAACAACTCCTTGCCAACGCCTGACTCGCCCTGGATCAGCAGCGGTATAGGTTTGTCGGCCACGCGCCGGGCCTTGTCAGCGGCGCTGCGCCAGCGCAGGTCTCCTGTGTCCAACTGTGCCAGCGCATCGACCGTTGGCTCCAGCCCGGCCACGCCGACGGCAACGGTTTGTCGCATGGCGCGGCCATGCCCACCCAGCGTCGCTGCATCGTGCTGCACCAGTGCAAACAGAGCCGAGCCATCACGCCGATGCACCTGCAGGGGCTGACCCGGGCGGCGCTGGTGGTGCAGCAGCAGCGCGTCCAGTGACACATCCAACAAGGTCTTGACTGGCACAGCCCCCAGATCGACGGGGGTCAAACCCAATTGCAGCAGCGCGGCGCGGTTCGCCCCCACCACCCAGCCGTCGCCAGACAGCGCCAAAATGCCCTCAGCCACAGTGCCAATGCCTTCGCGCTGGGTGTGCAAATGCAGCCGGACGTGCTGGCGGCAAGTGGCCCCCATCAAGCGGTTTTCAATCAGCCGTGCCGCCATGCTGACCAGGCCATAGGTGTGTGGATGCCCGCCGCGGTAGTCACCCGAGATGTCCAGCACGCCCATGAGTTGGCCTGTGGCCGACACAATCGGTGCGGCGGTACACGTCAAAAAATCATTGCGTTCAAAAAAGTGTTCACCCCCGTGAATCTCAATCTGGCTGCGCTCGGCCAGCGCCGTGCCAATGGCATTGGTGCCGCGGTGGTGTTCATGCCACGACGCACCGTTTGACAACGCCACTTGCTGCGCGCGTTGCAAAAAATCAGTGCGCCCCAGGGTATGCATCAGAATGCCTTGCGCATTGGCCAGAATCACCATGCTCTGGCTGTCCTGCACTTGTTCAAACAGCACTTCCATCACCGGACGCGAGTGCACCAGCAGCTCGTGCTGGCTGGCCATGATGCGGCTCAGTTCGGCGGCGCTGGCGTGCACCGTGTCACGCGCCGGTCCATCCGGCAGCAGCCCCGCAGCCAGACTGCGCTGCCAGGAGCGCGCCACACCTGCATCAAGACCCTCAGGCGGGCAAATGCCGTGTTCAAGAAAATGCAATCGGGCCTGGCGCAAAGCCGGGGCATTGGGCGGGGTGCGCAATGGGGTGTCTCCTGTACAGCGGGGTGATCCGCTCATGTTTTTGTTGCCGTCATGGTAGTCACGAAGCCTTGATCTGACGATATGAAACGCCATGCATAACGCAGCCAGCCCAACACTGTCACAAAAATGGACAGGTGTTCCAACGCTTGACAGGCCATGCCCGGACAGATTGTGAACACACAAAAAGAAGTTGTTTGAAATCAATGCGTTGAACGGGTCTGGCAGCGTTGGCACGCATCTTGACTCATGACATAGCCCGCAAGGGAATTTTTATCCATTCATTGCAAAAAATCAGGAGACACGCATGATCTACGCAGCCCCCGGCCAAGCCGGCGCAAAAATCGCTTACAAAGCCAAA
>JAVHPS010000111.1:0-11812 GCA_036170715.1 Rhodoferax sp.
GACGTGGCCTACCACATCACCAAGTGGGAACGCGGTTTTGCCAAGGTCATCAACATCCAGGGCACCGACCACCACGGCACCATTGCCCGGGTGCGCGCCGGGCTGCAGGCGGCCAACGTCGGCATCCCGCAGGGTTTCCCGGACTATGTGCTGCACACCATGGTGCGCGTGGTGCGGGGCGGCGAGGAGGTCAAGATCAGCAAGCGTGCGGGCAGCTATGTCACGCTGCGCGACCTGATTGAGTGGACCAGCAAGGACGCGGTGCGTTTCTTCTTGCTCAGCCGCAAGCCCGACACCGAATACACCTTTGATGTGGATTTGGCCGTGGCCAAGAACAACGACAACCCGGTCTACTACGTGCAATACGCCCACGCCCGCATTTGCTCGGTGCTGGCCGCTTGGGGCGGGAATGCGGCTGCGCTGGCCGACACCGACTTGAGTCCGCTTGACTCTGCACCGGCGCAAAGCCTGATGCTGTTGTTGGCCAAATACCCCGACATGCTCAGCGCTGCCGCCGAAGGTTTTGCCCCGCATGATGTGACCTTTTACTTGCGCGAACTCGCCGCCAGCTACCACAGCTACTACGATGCCGAGCGCATTCTGGTGGAGGACGAGGCCGTCAAGCTGGCGCGGCTGGCACTGGTGGCGGCCACGGCCCAGGTGCTGCGCAACGGTCTGGCGGTGCTGGGTGTGAGTGCGCCGCAAAAGATGTAATGCCATCCGTTGAAAACGGATCAATGTGAAAAAAATGAACCAGGGAGATGCAATGAACCTGCGCAGCATGAAACAGCAACACGGTGGAACCTTCATTGGTTTTGTGGCCGGCTTGGTGGTGGGGCTAGGCACGGCGCTGGCCGTGGCGGTGTACGTTACCAAAGTGCCCGTGCCGTTTTTGGATCGCGGGGTAGGGCGGCCCGCAGACCAGGAGGCCACCGAACTCAAGAAAAACAAGGACTGGGACCCCAACGCCCCGCTCTACGGCAAAAACCCGGTCAAACCGCCTGTGGCGGGTGAAGTGACGCTGCCTGCCTCCGCTGCGGCCAAGCCAGATAGCAAGCCAGAGCTCAAACCGGCGGTCACGGCCGACCCGTTGGGCGACTTGGCCAATGCGCGTGCGGCCGGCAAGGTGGTGTCGCCCGCAGCAGACGAGCCGTTTTATTATTTTGTCCAAGTGGGCGCGTTCCGTACCACCGACGATGCCGAGAGCCAGCGCGCCAAATTGTCACTGGCGGGTATCGAGACCAAAGTGTCTGAGCGCGAGCAAGCCGGACGCACGGTGTACCGGGTGCGCACCGGCCCGTACGGTTCGCGTGACGAGGCCGACAAAGCCAAGGCCAAGCTCGATGGCCTGGGGCTGGAAACCGCCCTGGTGCGCGTGCAGCGTTGAACTTTTGCGCCGCAACCGCCTCTGATAGGCCTCACTTTTTATTCTGTGGAGATTTGAACAATGCAACGACGTGAATTATTGACAACGCTGGGCACGGTCACGGTGGGGGCCTCACTCTTGACCCCGTCATGGGGGCTGGCGCAGGCTGCAGCCATGCGCGAAGGCAAAGACTTCATGCGGCTGGGGCAGTCAGCACCGGTCGAAGCCGTGGTCGGCAAAGTCGAAGTGGTGGAGTTCTTTTGGTACAACTGCCCGCATTGCAACGCCTTTGAGCCGACGCTGGCAGCGTGGGTCAAAAAACTTCCGAAAGACGTGGCATTCAGGCGTGTGCCGATTGCGTTCCAGGACAGTTTTGTGCCGCAGCAGCGCCTGTACTATGCGTTGGAGGCCATGGGCCTGGTTGATAAGCTGCATGCCAAGGTGTTTGCAGCCGTGCATGCTGAAAAACAGAATCTGAGCAAGGCGGAAGCCATCGTTGAATGGGTGGCCAAGCAAGGCGTGGACAAAGCCAAATTTGTCGAGCAGTTCAACTCCTTCACGGTTTCCACCAAAGCCACCCGGGCCAAACAGTTGCAAAACGCCTACCGGGTCGAGGGCGTGCCAGCCCTGGGCGTGGCCGGGCGTTACTACACCGACGGGGATCTGACCAAAAACATGGAACGTGCCTTGCAAGTGGTTGATTTTTTGGTGGCCGAAGCCCGCAGCGGACGTTAACGGGTCACTGGGATCCGTGGTGGCGGCGTGTCTTGCCTCGTTACAATGCGCCACTCTTTTAACGCAAGTTTCGTGCCTCTATGAAAACTCTTCTTGTCCCGTGGCTTGTGCTCAGTGCGTTGGTCTTGTCCGTGCCCAGCGCGCTGGCTGAAAAAGCCGACCGCGACAAACCCATGAACGTCGAGGCCGATGCCTTACGCTATGACGACCTCAAGCAAACCAGCGTGTTCACAGGCAATGTGGTGCTGACCAAGGGCACCATCCTGATCCGGGGTGGCAAGGTTGAGGTGCATCAAGACCCGCAGGGCAACCAGTTTGGCTTGGTCACGGCAGTGCCAGGGCAACTGGCGTTTTTTCGCCAAAAGCGCGAGGGCCTGGACGAGTTCATTGAGGGCGAGGGCGAACTGATTGACTACGACGGCCGTGCCGACACGGTCAAGTTCATTACCAAAGCCCAATTGCGGCGTTACCGTGGCAGCGTGCTGGGCGACGAATTCAACGGCGGCGTGATTGTGTACAACAACACCACCGAGGTCTTTACCCTGGACGGCGCGCCCGTGGCCGGGGCCAGCGGCAGTGCCGGTCGCCCAGGAGCCCCGGCCGGGCGGGTGCGTGCCATGCTGACACCGCAAAAAGAAGCCGCCGCCTCAGCCCCCGCTGCAGCGCTGTTGCCCAGCACCCAACTGGGTGAGGGCAAGCGCTGATGAATGCACGCAAGGCCGCTGCGCCTGCCGTCCCGGGCAACGTGAGTTGTCTCGAAGCGCACCACCTGGAAAAGTTTTACGGCAGCCGTAAGGTTGTCAAAGACGTATCGCTGCGGGTGCGCAAGGGTGAAGTGGTGGGCTTGCTCGGCCCCAACGGTGCGGGCAAGACCACGTCGTTCTACATGATCGTCGGTTTGGTGCGGGCCAGCGCGGGCGACATCACCATTGACGGCCAGTCCATTGAGCACATGCCGATTCACCGCCGTTCCCGTCTGGGCTTGAGCTACCTGCCGCAAGAAGCCTCGATCTTTCGCAAGCTCAATGTGGAGGACAACGTGCGCGCGGTGCTTGAACTGCAGCTCAATGCCCACGGCAAGCCGCTGGGCCAAGCTGAAATTGAACAGCGCCTGACAGAGCTGCTGCAAGACTTACGGGTTGACCATTTGCGCGATTCCAGTGCCTTGTCGCTCTCGGGCGGTGAGCGCCGCCGGGTTGAAATTGCCCGCGCCCTGGCCACGCAACCGCGCTTTATTTTGCTTGACGAGCCCTTTGCCGGTATCGACCCGATTGCCGTGATTGAAATCCAGCGCATCATCAATTTTTTGAAAACCCGGGGCATTGGCGTGCTCATCACCGACCACAACGTGCGCGAAACCCTGGGCATCTGTGACCACGCCTACATCATCAGCGACGGCAGCGTGCTGGCGCAAGGCACGCCTGCCGAGATCATTGACAACGTTGAGGTGCGCCGGGTCTATCTGGGCGAACACTTCCGCATGTGAATATGACCCCCACGCTGGTCACTGTGCACACGGCGCTGCCATGAAGCAAGGCCTTTCGCTTCGCACCTCGCAGCACCTGGCGCTCACGCCGCAATTGCAGCAGTCGATCCGGCTGCTGCAACTCTCCACGCTGGAGCTTGGCAGCGAGGTCAACCAGATGCTCGACGACAACCCGTTTCTGGAGCGCTCCGTTGAAGAGGCTGAGCGTGAAGCGTTCGGTTTGGCACAGGCCGACACTGCCGTCAGCCCCGATCAGCGCGAGCAAGAAAACGCTATATATTCTGGAGTTCAAGAGTCATATTCTTCAAGGGCTACAGCCGAAAATGGCTTAGAAGAAAATACGGCAACTAGCGCTGACGAGCCGAGTTGGGAAGGTGACGGCACGGTCAGTTTCAGCCCCGATGACGGCGAATGGGGCGGCGAAGCGCAAGCCCGTGGCAACAACCTCAGCGACGACGACGGCATGGATGCGACCGAACTGGCACGCAACCAAGAATCGCTGCAAAGTTTCTTGCACCGCCAGGTCTTGGCGTTGCGCTTGAGCCCTGAAGACAACGCTGCGCTGCGATTTTTAATTGAGTCGCTCAACGACGACGGTTACCTGGAGGACGAACTGCAGGCCTTGGCTCAGGGCCTGACCGGTGACGACCCGCAAGCTCAGGAGCAAATGCTGCACCATTTCACCGTGGCCTTGCACCTGCTGCACACCCTGGAGCCGACCGGGGTTGGGGCGCGCAACCTGGCCGAGTGCCTGAGCCTGCAACTTAAAGCCTTGCCAAGCGGGCCTGAATGTGCGCCCGACATCGTTCGGGTCGGCTTGCGCCTGTGCGCCCAGCCGATGGACTTGCTGGCTCGGCGTGACATCAAGCACCTGATGCCGTTGTGTGACGCCAGCGACGCGCAAGTGCGTGCTGCCATCACCCTGATTGGTCGCCTGGAGCCCAAGCCGGGGCGGCGTTTTGTGGACGTGGAGCGCAACGTGGTGCTGCCTGATGTGCTGGTGGTACCCGTTGTGCAGGCTGGCCTGACCCGGTTTCAAGTGCGCCTGAATCCCGACGTGATGCCGCGCCTGCGGGTGCATGACATTTATGCCAACGCACTCAAGGGCCACAAGGCCGGCGGCAATGACGCGGCCAACTTTGCCGCCTTGCAACAGCGGCTAACGGAGGCGCGCTGGTTCATCAAAAACATCCAGCAGCGCTTTGACACCATCCTGCGCGTCAGCACCGCCATTGTGGAACGGCAGAAGGGCTTTCTGACGCACGGCGAGCTGGCCATGCGTCCCCTGGTGCTGCGCGAAATTGCGGATGAGTTGGGGCTGCACGAATCCACCATCAGCCGCGTCACCACCGCCAAGTACATGGCGACACCGTTTGGTACCTTTGAGCTGAAATACTTTTTTGGCTCCGGCCTGGGCACCGAATCGGGCGGTAACGCCTCCAGCACCGCAGTGCGCGCGCTCATCAAGCAGTTTGTGGCCGCCGAAAACCCGAAGAAACCGCTCAGCGACAACCAGTTGGCCGACATGCTCAAAGAGCAAGGCATTGAATGCGCCCGCCGCACCGTGGCCAAATACCGCGAAGGCCTGCGCATCGCCACGGCCTCGCTACGAAAAGCATTGTGAGATTTTGCGGGACAGACCAAGATTTGCGCAGCAAATTTGCTCTGTCCCCAACACATTATTGGATGTTGGCTGTTTGATTTTGCGGGACAGCCCAAGATTTGCGCAGCAAATTTGCTCTGTCCCCAACACATTGTTGGATGTTGGCTGTTTGATTTTGCGGGACAGCCCTCCGCACGTCTGAATCGCTGTTTCGATCACTCACCCATTGACGCGCTGCAGAACCTTGTAGTCAGTCCGCCTGGTTGCATCGTGTGCCAGCGAACAGACGCGTTTCCTGCCACCACCTATAACCCTGTAATCAAGTGTGATCCTGCGCTTGACGGACTTACAGGAGATCAATGATGACGATAAATTCAAGACGCTGGCTCACAGCCATGTTTGGTGTCGCTGCCCTATTGGCTGTGGGCTGCAGCAGTTTGAAAACACCGGCAACCGCTGATGTTGCGGTTTCCAAAGCGGCCGTGGACAACGCGGCCGGTGCCGGCGGCGTGCAATACGCGCCAGTTGAGATGACCGCTGCCCGCGACAAGATGGCGCTGGCCAACAAGGCCATGGCTGACAAAGACTACAGATTAGCGCGTGACCTGGCTGCCCAGGCTCAGGCAGATGCCAAGCTGGCGCAGGGCAAAGCCAATTCAGCCAAGGCTCAAGCCGCTGCCGATGCACTGCAAGACGACATTCGCGTGCTCCGCGAAGAGCTTGAACGCAACAATTGAACCGCCTGATAAACCCCCTGCAAACACTGGAATTTCCCATGAAAAACAACTATCTCACTCCCATCGTTCTGGCTGTGGCCGCGCTGTTGGCAGCCTGTGGCTCCACGCCCAGAGCCACCTCCTTGCTGGACCAAACCCGCGTTGAATACCGCATGGCGCAAGCCAGCCCGAACGTTGCAACCTACGCCCCGCTGGAGATGAAACAAGCCAGCGATGCCATGGCCAAGGCTGATGCCAGCGCCGCCGAGGGCAACAGCGATGCCGACATCGACAAGCTGGCTTATCTGGCGCGGCAGAAAATTGCCCTGACGCAAGAAGTCACCCAACGCAAGCTGGCCGAGGCCGAGGTGGCCAACGCGGGCAAACAGCGTGACCAGTTGGTGCTGGACCAGCGCACCAACGAAGCCAACGCCGCCCAGATTCGTGCCAACGCGGCCAATCAGGCTGCGGTGATCGCGCAAACCGACGCTGCCCATGCCAAGCAACAGACCGCGCTGGCCCAGGACGAAGCCGCCGCAGCCCTGCAACGCAATGCCCAACTGGAAGCGCAGTTGGCGGATTTGGCCGCCAAAAAGACCGATCGTGGCACGGTCATCACCCTGGGTGACGTGTTGTTTGGAACCGATTTGTCACGTCTGAACAGCGCCGGCATGGCCACTGCGCAAAAGCTTGCTACCCTCCTGCAAGACAACCCGCAGCGCAACGTGCTGATCGAAGGTTTTACCGACAGCACTGGTGCTGCGGACTACAACCAGGGCCTGTCTGAGCGCCGTGCCACGGCCGTGCAAAACGCGTTGCAGCAACTCGGTGTAGCAACGGGCCGGGTGGCGATGCGCGGTTACGGTGAGTCGTTCCCGGTGGCAGCCAACGACACGCCGTCCAACCGCCAGTTGAACCGCCGCGTGGAAATTGTCCTGTCGGACGCACAAGGCAAGATCATCGCCCGTTAAGGTAAAAATTGACTATAAATCCTTATTGAATAAGGGTTTATAGCTATGGTATTTGTATCACTTCAGAGGCCTTACGGCTTTTTTCAGCACTCACCAGGAACACACATCATGAGCACCCGCAACATCTACATCACCAAAATGAAACTCCAACTCGACGAGTTGAACCTGCAAATGGGCAAGCTCGAAGCCCATGCACAAGAAGCGCGTGACGACCTGCGCGACACCTATCAGACTGAAATGCAAAAGCTGCGTGCGCAGTCCGCGCTGGCCAAAACCAAATTGGCCGACATGCAGGCCAGCACCGAGAGCGCCTGGGACGGCATGGTGGCCGAGATGGACAAGGTGCGCGATGCCTTTGTGCACTCGTTCAGCTACTTCAAGTCGCAGGTTTAGTTCCCTTTGCCCTAACCGCGTCGCTGGCAGGCGCAAAAAAAACAGCCCGCCCATCGCTGGATGGTGCGGGCTGTTGGCGCTTGGCCAGTTATTTGCTGACTTCGTGGCCGACCACGCCGCCCACAGCAGCACCGATGCCGGTGCAGGCCAGCCCCCCGCACAGCACATTGCCAGCCACGCCACCAATCACGGCACCGGTGGCGGTGCCCTTTTCTTGATGCGTCATACCGGCACAGCCACCCAAAGCGAAGGTGGCGGCCAACAGTGCAGCCGAAACGGCGGCATAAAAACGGGGAGTGTGGTTCATGGTGAATGTCTCCAGACAAACTTCAAAAGTTCAATCGTGAGCGCTAGGGGGCGGTCACGGGCGAAAGATGATTGTGGATGGCAGGTACGGCGTGCGTCTGTGCGTCTGCGTACACAGTGGCGAATAAGGCAGCTGATGGCTTGCAAAATAAATGCTATTAATAAAATAGCTTATAACCATTTAAATATAAGGGATACAGATCATTTTCATGGATAAGTGGGTGTAATGTTGCGCCAACGCACACAGCCCACGGGCGTTGGCCGCTATGCTGCAAGCACAACCACAGCAGGCCACTATCGGCTGGCTTCACTTGGGGAACCCTTTGAAACTTCCCTCCAAACCCTTGATCAGGCTGGCCGTTGCGCTGTTGTTGGCTGGCATCAGCACATATTTCGACTTCTGGGCAGATCACCCAAGCATCGAGGCGCTGGGGCTGATGGCGCTGCTCAACCCGGTGGCGTAAAAACTCACCGGTTGGACGCTGGCGCAAGCCCTGGGGCAGCCGGTGGACGACGTATTCAAGATTATCAACAAGCTTACCCGCCAGACTGCCCTGATGCCCGTGATCGCCACGCTGGCGCATGGCACCTCGCAGGGTCTGGCCAATCAAGCGGTGCTGGTGTTTCGCGATGTCACAGAGGAATACGCCGCCCAGCAGGCGCTGCGCCAGGTCAGCACGCTGAAAAACGCCATCTTCAACAGCGCCAACTTTTCCAGTATTGCCACCGATGCCAAGGGCGTGATTCAGATTTTCAACGTGGGGGCTGAGCGCATGCTGGGCTACACCGCTGCCGAGGTCGTGAACCAGATCACCCCGGCCGACATTTCTGACCCGCAGGAGCTGGTGACCCGCGCCGCGTCCTTGAGCCATGAGCTGGACACCAGGATCGCCCCCGGTTTTGAGGCGCTGGTGTTCAAGGCCTCGCGCGACATAGAAGACATTTACGAGTTGACCTACCTGTGCAAAGACGGCGCTCAGACGTGAAGACGCCCCGGTGTCTGATAGGCAAACGGCGGGGCGACAAGCTGTTGGGGCCAAGCTCAGGCGCAGGTCAAAGGGCACTGGTTGTTTGAACCCCCTTGTCTGAGCGTTGCAAGGCCTATGCAGGTCTGATCAAGGCCGCACAGCGATTTCGTTTTTGACCGAGGTGACGTTGTTCACACCGCGGGCAATGCGTTCGGCCTCAGACTTTTCGACGTTGCTTTTGGCAAAGCCCGACAACATCACCACACCATTGAGTGTTTCAACACTGATGGAAGAGGCGCTGACCAGTTTGCTCTCGGCCATGCGTGATTTCACCAGGGTGGTGATGCCGGCATCATCCACATAGGCTCCCACGGTTTGTTGGCCACGGCTGACCGCGCAGCCGGTGGCGGTGAGCAGGGCAGCGGCGGTCATGGCGGCGGCAAGGGCAAGTTTCATATTCATAAGTGACTCCAGAGCAGTTTGATGGTGAAAGCCCCACCACCTTTGGGCGATAAACCGGGGTAGTCCCAGTTGATGATTGAACTGTAGAAGGCGTGCGGTTGCGCGTCGGTGCGCTGGCGCACTCAGTGTGTCAAATCATGCTTGGCCAGCGAGGCACGGATGTGCCAGACGGCGATGAACATGGCTGCAATCACCGGCCCGAGCACAAAGCCGTTGATGCCAAAGACCGCCATCCCACCCAGTGTGGAGAGCATCACCAGATAGTCGGGCAAGCGGGTGGCCTTGCCCACCAGAATCGGGCGCAGCAGGTTGTCCACCAGTCCGATCACCAGCACACCGTAAGCGATCAAAAGCAAGCCCTTCAGCACAGCTCCACTGAGCAGGAAAAACAGCGCCACCGGTAACCAGACCAGCCCAGCACCGACAGCAGGCAACAGCGACAGGAGCGCCATTAACACGGCCCACAACAAGGCAGGTGCCACACCCAATGCCCAAAAACCCAGCCCGCCCAAGGCACCCTGAATCAAGGCGACCAGCAGGTTGCCCTTGACAGTGGCGCTGACCACCGTGCTGAACTCGGCCAGCAGTGCCTGCTGGTAGTCAGGTGCCAGCGGCAGGGCTTTGCCCACTGTCCTGAGCAGGGCGTGGCCATCGCGGATCAGAAAAAACGACAGGTAAATCATGATGAACAGACTGGCCACCCATTCAAAGGCGTTTTGTCCGGCGTTGAAGGTTTGCGTGGCAATGGCTTGCGTGCCCTGGGTCAGGGCTGCGGTCAGGCGGCGCTGCAGTGTGTTGAAGCTGACCAGGCCAAACCGGTCTAGCACGGCGGTGATGCCCTCGGGCAGTGCATTGAATATCCCGCGAAAGTATTTGGCAGGGTCGATTTCCCCGGTTAGCAACTGCTGGTAGAGCACGGCAGCCTCCTGCACCAGCAAGGCCGACACCAGCGCCAGCGGCAGCACGACCATCACCAGAGCAGCCAACAGCGTGACGAGCGCCGCTGTATTGCGCCGCTGGCCAAGCTGTGGCAGCAGCCAGCGATAGAGCGGCGAAAACAGCAGCGCCAGAATGCTGCCCCACAGAATGGCACCGTAAAACGGTAGCAAGACCGCGGCCAGCGCCAGCGATACCACCACCAGCATGGCAGGTAGCGCCCGGTTGTCGCGTCGCCATGACAACTTCAAGCCGGGCGGAATTGGTTCCGCAGGGGTGGGGCGCGGTGCGGGTGGTTGCATCATGATTTGGGCGGGGCCACCCATCGGGCAGCGGCCAGTGCCGTCAGCACGGTAGAGGTGGACAACCAGCGCCAGGGGCGCACCAGCACCAGTACGGCTCCCACCGCTGCAGCACCCGCCACCAGTCGATAAGGATGGCGCTGCGCTGTGGGTTGCAGCATGGCGCTGACGGCTGGTACCACTAGCGTCATGGCCAGCCCCAAGGGTTGTTTTTGCCACCAGGCTTGCATCAGATCAACCAGAAAACGGGTCTCCGTCGTGGTTTTCAGGTGGCTGAGCCAGGGCAGGGCGGGTGAACCCGGTGTGCCATGCAGCTCGGCTGGTGCGCGTGGGGCTACCTGCGCCAGTGCCTGACGCAGGCGCTCGCGCGACTGAGCCAAGCGTTCACAACCGTCAGGCTGGATGCTGCTCATGGGGTAACCGCCGTGCGCAACAGAGCCATGTCAGCACTGAGTTGGCGCGCCAAGTTGGCAAAACTCTCGTGGCCTGCGCTCTGGCGAGCCAGCATCAGGCAGGCTGCCGCCAAAATGAGCGGCACCAGCGGCGCGACCCAGAACACCCACAGCTCGCGCCCCGGCAGGCTGGCCGTGGCTGCCCACAGCAGCGCCGACGCACCCGCCAATATTGCCGCCACACTGAAGCAACAAAAAGCGGTGGCCAGCAGGGTCAGCAACGGGGTCATGGGCGCGCCAGTGGCTCAGTGGTGGCTGCGCGAGCTTGCCACCAGGCTGATCAGCGCCATCAGGGCAGCGCCAGTGGCAGCGGCAATCAGTACCGACTTGACGGGCTCGTGCCGGATGTAGGCCACCGTGCTTTCAGAGGCACGCTCGGCTTTTAAACGAAGCTGGTGCGAGGTTTCACGCGCGCTGTCCACGCCGTGGCGCGCCAGCGAGCTGACTTGATCGCTGGCGCGTTCCAGCATTGGGGTGGCTTGGTGGCGCAAGTCCTGCATGGCGGCCGCGAGGCTTTTCAGGGCATCGTTGGCCGCTTGTTGGCTGGCCAGGATGGCGTGGTCTGCTGACAGGGAGGCTTGTTCAACCAGGCTGGCAGAGGTGCCGGTGGTGGGTGTGTTAGACATGAATGTTCCTTATGAACGGGTTAAAAACCTTTGACTGATCCGAAAACCACGCTGACGATCGCTAGCACGATGAAGACGAAAAACAGGATCTTGGCGATGCTCACGGCTCCTGCGGCGATGCCGCCAAAGCCCAGCACGCCAGCAATCACGGCGATGACAAAAAAGACGGCGGCGTAATACAGCATGGTGAACTCCTCGGTGTAGTGGAAGCCTGCGACAGTAATGGCGTGGGCAGACGAGGTCTGTTCGGCGGCGCACACAAGCACCAAATCGCTGCATCGATAATCTGAACATGGCTCAAACCCCGCTAGACCACACCCCCCTGTTCAACGCCCGGCTGATCAAACGCTCGGTGTCGCAGGAGGCCACGCCAGCGGCGCACCAGCAATTGCTCACCGACTGGGCACAAGCCATTCGCAGTGGTGCCATTCGCCAGCGCAACGAGCAGCAAATTCGCGCCGCATTCACGCAAAAATTCTTCATCGAACTA
>JAVHPS010000112.1:0-1931 GCA_036170715.1 Rhodoferax sp.
CGCAGCGTCTGCGCCGAAATGCACAGCAGCTTTACCGCCCTGCGCAGCGCCTGCCCGATGAACATCGAGGCCCACCTGCCAGAGGCCGGGGCATTGATCTGGCGCGACAACGCAGGCGTGCGTACCGACGTGGCTCGGCTGGTGACGCTGTGGCGTGACTGCCTGCAAAAAAGCGCAGGCCCCCTGCTGTTTGGTAACTTCAGTGTGGCGGATGCTTACTTTGCACCGATTTGCACGCGGCTGGGCACCTACGCCCTGCCACTGCCTGACGACATCGCCGCTTACGTGCAGCGCGTCTGCGCCCTGCCCGGCGTGCAAGCCTGGATCAACGGCGCACTGGCCGAGCAGGATTTTCTGGACTTTCAAGAGCCCTACCGGCTGCACCGCTGAGCAACACCCATGCAAATTTACCTGGTCGGTGGTGCGGTGCGCGATGCCCTGCTGGGTCTGCCCGTGAAAGACCGCGACTGGGTCGTGGTGGGTGCCAGCCCGGCGCACATGCAGGCGCTGGGCTTCACACCCGTGGGCAAAGACTTCCCGGTGTTTTTGCACCCCGACACGCATGAGGAGTACGCCTTGGCGCGCACTGAGCGCAAAACCGCGCCCGGCTACCATGGCTTTGCCGTCCACGCTGCCCCCGACGTGACGCTTGAAGAAGACCTGGCACGGCGCGATATAACTATCAATTCAATAGCAATAAGCCAAGAATATACAAGGGCTATAGGCCAATTTGTTATAAATTCAGAGACCCTGGTAGACCCCTACGGCGGCGTGCACGATCTGGCCGCCAAGGTGTTTCGCCACGTCAGCCCGGCGTTTCGTGAAGACCCGGTGCGCATCCTGCGGCTGGCGCGCTTTGCGGCCCGCTTTGCCGACTTCACCGTAGCGCCTGAAACCGGGGCGTTGATGCGCGAGATGGTGGACTCGGGCGAAGTCGATCACCTGGTGGCCGAGCGCGTCTGGCAAGAGCTAGCCAAAGGCCTGATGGAGCCCCACCCCTCCCGCATGTTTGCCGTGCTGCGCGACTGTGGCGCACTGGCGCGGCTGCTGCCCGAACTGAACCGCCTGTGGGGCGTGGCGCAGCGCGCCGACTACCACCCCGAGGTCGACACCGGCGTGCATGTGATGCTGGTGCTGGACATGGCAGCCCAATTGCAAGCCTCCCTGCCGGTGCGCTTGGCCTGCCTGGGGCACGACCTGGGCAAAGGCAACACCCCGGCGGATGTGTTGCCGCGCCATCTGGGTCACGAAGGCCGCAGCGCCGAACTGCTCCAAACCGTGTGCGAACGCCTGCGTGTGCCCACCGACTGCCGTGAACTGGCCCTCGCCGTGGCGCGTGAACACAGCAACATCCACCGCTGTCTGACGCTCAACGCCAGTGCCCTGATGCGTCTGCTGGAGCGCTGCGACGCGCTGCGCAAGCCGGCGCGTTTTGCTGACCTGCTGCTGGCCTGCGAATGCGATGCCCGTGGCCGCCTCGGCTTTGCCGATGCCCCTTACCCACAGCGCCCCCACTTGCTCAAGGTGTTGGCTGCGGCGCAAAGTGTAGCTACACATTCAATAGCTACTAAAGCAATGAATACAAGGGCTACCGGCCCAGAAGTTGGCAAACTTATTCATGCCGCGCGAGTGACCGCGGTGCAGGCTGCGCTAGGGGTGTGAGGTTCAGCCCCACAAGCCGTCGGGTATGCTTCAGCCATGTCCAGCTTACTCATCATTGAAGACGACGAATTGCTGCGCGACGGCCTGTGCGCGCAACTGACCCAGGCCGGTCACAGTGTGACCTCGGCCGCAGACGGCGAAGCCGCCCAACAACTGCTTGAAACCCAGCGCTTTGACGGCGTGGTACTTGACCTGGGGCTGCCCAAAATCAGCGGCATGGAGGTGCTGCGCTGGGCGCGCAAACGCCTGCCGGCGCTGCCGGTGCTGAT
>JAVHPS010000112.1:2031-4135 GCA_036170715.1 Rhodoferax sp.
GAATGGGCGCTGCTGTCGCTGCTCGTAACCCACGCCGGACGCGTGGTCAGCCGCGAAGACGTGATGGAAACCTGGCAAAGTGATCCTGTGGAGAGCGGTGGCGTGGCCTCCAATGCGCTTGAGGTCTACATCCACCGCCTGCGCCGCAAACTCACCGACTCTGGCCTCAATATCCGCAACGTACGCGGCTTGGGTTACATGCTGGAGCACACCGGGGCATGACCCAGCTCAAGCGTGGCCTGTCGCTCAAGCGCCAGCTCTTGCTGTGGCTGCTGCTGCCGCAACTGGTGCTGTTTCTGGTGGGGGGCGCACTGGCCTACCGCATTGCCCTGAGCTACGCTGAAAAAGCCATTGACCAGTCGCTCACCCAGTCGGTGCGCTCACTGGCACGGCAAGTCAAACCGATTGGCTCCGGGCTGCTGGTAGACTTTCCCAGAGCGGCGCAAGACATCATTGAGCAAGACCCTAAGGACCGGGTCAGCTACATGGTGTCAAGTCCACCGGGCAGTTTTTTGATTGGCAACGGCAAGTTGCCCGCGCCGCAGCACACCAGCCTGATTCAACCCAATGAAACCTGGCTCTACAACGCCCAGGTGGACGGCAAGCCCATGCGTATTGCCCTGCTCGAAGTGGACTACGGCGAAGCCCAGGCTCCCCAGCGCCTGCGCGTGCAACTGGCCAAAAGCCTGGCGGTGCAGGAACGCCTGACTACCGAACTGATTGCCGACATGCTGGCTCCCTTGCTGCTGCTGGGCATGGTCTTGAGCGTGTTGGTCTACGGCGGCATTTCCCGTGGCCTGCAGCCCTTGACCCGGCTACAGGCTCAACTGGGCGACCGGCACAAACAGGTGCTGTCAGACCTGTCGCCGATTGAACTCACCCAGGCCCCCCAAGAAGTGCATGCCCTGGCCGGCGCGTTGAACCAGTTGCTGGCCACGGTGCGGCGCAGCCTGGGGCAAGAAAAACGTTTTCTGAACGATGCCGCGCACCAGTTGCGCACCCCTCTGGCCGGTCTGATCAGCCAGACCGAACTGGCGCTGGGCGAAAACGACCCGCAAGCCCTGCGCGAGCGCTTGACCAAAGTGCTGTCAGGGGCACAACGCAGTGCCCACCTGGTGCACCAATTGCTGTCGCTGGCACGCCATGAGGTGGAGGTCAAGCTGCAGCCGCTGGACGTGGCTGCGCTGGCCCGTGAGGTGGCGCGCGAATGGACACCGCGCGCCCTCAAGGCCGGTGTCGACCTGGGGTTTGAAGGCGCTGACCACCTGCGCATGAACGGCGAACCACTGCTGCTGCGTGAAGCCTTGAGCAACCTGATTGACAACGCCCTGACCTATGCTGGCGCGGGCACTGAAGTGACGCTGCGGGTGGCACTGAAAAACGCACAGGTGTTACTGGAAGTGGCTGACAACGGCCCTGGCCTGGCAGCAGAAGATTTGCCACATGTATTTGAGCGCTTCTGGCGTGCCAGCACCTTGCCCGGGGGCTGCGGCCTGGGGTTGGCAATTGTGGCCGAGATCGCCCAGCGCCACGGCGGCCAGGCTCAGGTGCACGCTGCCCAACCCCACGGGCTGTGCGTGCAACTGTGGTTGCCACTGGTCACAGCAACGTAAAAACCCGCATGGTACGGCACGCTGATTGCGTCAATAATGCGCCTCTCATCCGTGTCAAGTGCAACCCCTTGCCCACGGCCTTCTTGTCAAACCCACCGGTTGGCCACCACAAACCATGAAACCAGCGCCCCACAGCCCTCAAACCGCAGCGCCCCAGGCCAGCACCCCGGCATGGGCGCTGCAGCAGCTTGTGGATTTAAACCGCAGCGTGCAAAGCATTGGCAAGATTGGCGGCTGGGAGATTGACTTTACTGATCACAGCATCACCTGGACCGAGGGTGTGTATCAAATTTTTGAGGCCTCGCCCGACACCTTTACGCCCACACCGGAAAACACCCGCGGCTTGTTCAGTGCAGCAGCCTGGGAACAGGTGCGCGCTTCTTACAGTGGCCTGCTGAGCCCGCAGGGCCTCCCCACACAGCATGAGTTTGAACTTGAAATGCGCACCCTCACCGGGCGACCGATCTGGATTCTGTCGCTGGGCACTACCA
>JAVHPS010000112.1:4235-9537 GCA_036170715.1 Rhodoferax sp.
GAAATGCGCACCCTCACCGGGCGACCGATCTGGATTCTGTCGCTGGGCACTACCACCTGGCAACAACAACAACCGCTCAAACGCAAGGCCATCGTGCAGGACATCACCCAGCGCAAGCAAAGTGAACTGGCACTGCGCGATTCCGAAGCGCGCTGGAAATTGGCGCTTGAGAGCGTAGGCGACGGGGTCTGGGACTTGCGTGTCGATACCAACGAAGAATACCTGTCGCCCCAACTGCTGCGCATGTACGGCTACCAAGAGGGCGAACTCACCACCCACAGCAGCGAACTCGACCAGCACACGCACCCGGACGACGTGGTGCAAATGCAGCACGACCGCCAGGCCCACCTGGACGGACTCACCCCGGTGTACAGCAACGAGCACCGGGTGCGCTGCAAAGACGGCAGCTGGAAATGGGTGCACAGCCGCGGCATGGTCATCAGCCGCGATGCCCAGGGGAACCCACTGCGCATGATCGGTACCCACACCGACATCACCGCGCGCAAACAGGCACAAGAACTGGTGTGGGAACAAGCCCACTTTGATGCCCTTACCGGCCTGCCCAACCGGCGCATGATGCAAGAACGGCTGGCACAGGAAATGAAACAATGCCGTCGTGACAACCTGCGCCTGGCGGTACTGTTCATTGACCTGGACCACTTCAAGGAAGTCAACGACACCCTGGGCCATGACCATGGTGATTTGCTGCTGATTGAAGCCGCCAGACGCATCAAGGACTGCCTGCGCGAAGTGGACACGGTGGCCCGCATGGGCGGCGACGAATTCACCGTTATTTTGTCCGAGTTGACCGATGCCAGCCACCTGCAAACCATCTTGCCCAAGCTGCTCAAAACCCTGAGCAACGCGTTCCAGCTGGGGGTTGACCAGGTGTTTGTGTCGGCCAGCATCGGAGCCACGGTGTACCCGGACGACGGACCCGACATTGAGACCCTGTTCAAAAACGCCGACCAGGCGCTGTACGTCGCCAAAGGGGCGGGGCGCAACCGTTTCAGTTTTTTCACCCTGGCGTTGCAGGAAGCGGCGAACCTGCGCGCCCAGCTCACCCACGATTTGCGCGCGGCACTGGTCACCCAGGAATTCCGGGTGGTGTACCAGCCCATTGTGGAGCTCGCCAGCGGCAGCATTCACAAGGCCGAAGCGCTGGTGCGTTGGCAACACCCAACCCATGGACTGGTGAGTCCCGCCGCCTTCATTCCGGTGGCCGAGGCCAGTGGTCTGATTGTGGACATTGGCGAGTGGGTGTTTCAGCAAGCTGCGGCACAGGTGCTGGACTGGCGCACGCGCTTGCACCCGCAGTTTCAGATCAGCGTCAACAAAAGTCCGGTGCAGTTTGAAAACCCCAACCCGGCCCACACCCCGTGGGCGAAGCAACTTGCCGCACTGGGTTTGCCGGGGCAGAGCATCGTGGTCGAAATCACCGAAGGGCTGTTGCTCTCCACCAGCGAAGGCGTGGTGGCGCAACTGCTGGGCTTGCGCGACGACGGCATCCAGGTGTCACTGGACGACTTTGGCACCGGCTATTCGTCGCTGTCTTATCTGCAGCGCTTTGACATTGATTTTGTCAAGATCGACCAATCTTTTGTGCGCCACCTGGTAGCCGACTCCACCGACCTGGTGCTGTGCCAGGCCATCATCGCCATGGCGCACGCGCTGGGCATGAAGGTGATTGCCGAAGGGGTTGAAACCGAGCTGCAACGCAACCTGCTGGCGGCGGCCGGATGCGACTATGCGCAGGGCTATTTTTATTCCCGCCCGGTGCCCGCAGCCGAATTTGAAAAAATGGTCGCCGCCTTCAAATGAGGCTATGGCTGCAAGAGTTGATGCATGGGTTGCGCGTGCGCCAACTGCTGCGCCTGACGCTACCCACCTTGGTGGTGCTGCTGTGCAGCGCGGTGGCTCTGTGGAACCCCTTGCCACTGCAAATTTTGCGTCATGCCCTGTTTGACCAATACCAGCGCTGGCAACCGCGCGTGGTGCGCGACAGCCCGGTGCGCGTGATTGATATTGACGACGAAAGCTTGCGCCGCCTGGGTCAATGGCCCTGGCCACGCACGCGCCTGGCAGAGCTGGCCACCCGGCTGCAGTCAGGCGCGCCGCGTGTGGTGACGCTGGATGTGCTGCTGGCCGAACCTGACCGCACCTCACCGCAAGCCATGCTGCAACTGTGGCCCGCCAATGCGGCGCTGCGCCAACAACTGCAAGCGCTGCCTGACCACGATGCGGTGCTGGCACAAGCCCTGGGTCGCGGCCCGTTTGTGCTGGGCATGGCGCTGGAGCGACAAGCCCAGGCCGGTGTGCCTGCGCAAGTCAAGGCTCGCTTTGCCGCACGGGGTGCAGCCGCGCAGCCCTATTTGCATGCGTTTTCCGGGGCCATCAACCCACTCCCCGAACTGAGCGCAGCAGCCCGTGGCATCGGGGCCATGACTTTCCTGCCGGATGCCGACGGCGTGGTGCGCAGAGTGCCGCTGCTGCTGCGCGTAGGTGATGCACTGGTACCGTCGCTGGCCACAGAAACACTGCGGCTGGCACAAGGCAGCGCCACGCTGGTAACACGCACCGCGGCGGCTCACGATGCCGGGCTGCAAGACCTCCAGGTGGGCTCCATCACCCTGCCCAGCACTGCCCAGGGTGAAGCCTGGCTGCACTACGCCATGCCCGACTCCCGGCGCACCCTTCCCGCCTGGAAAGTGCTGCAGGGACAGTTTGACCCCAGCGTGCTGACGGGTAAGCTGGTGCTGGTTGGCACGTCTGCATCGGGCCTGCTGGATTTGCGCTTTTCACCCTTGGGCGTGGCCTTGCCAGGAGTTGAGATTCACGCCCAGTTTCTGGAGCAGGTGCTCTCTGGTGCACAACTGGTGCAACCGGCCTGGGGCGCAGCGGCGCAGCTGCTACTGGCCGCCCTTGGCGGGCTGACGGTGGGAGCGGTGGCACTCGGGTTCGGGGCGCTGTATTCGTTTTCGTTCCTGCTGCTGGTGCTGGCCGCTATTGGTACGCTGGCATGGCTCGGCTTTAGCCGCTATGGCCTGCTGCTGGACGCGGTCTGGCCCTGCATCACCGTGACGTTGAGCTATGTTTTTTCAAGTCTGGCGCGGCACCGGATGAGCGAGGCGCGCCAGCGCTGGATCAGGCAAGCGTTTTCACGCTATGTGTCGCCCAATCTGGTCGCCTACCTGATCAAGCGGCCCGAATCGCTGGAACTGGGCGGCAAGCGCCAGACCTGCAGTTTTGTCTTTACCGATCTGGCCGATTCCACCGCCCTGCTCGAAACCATGGACCCGGCTGCCGCCGTGAGCCTGTTCAACGACTACCTGGACGGCATGATTGCCATTGTGTTTGCCCACCAGGGCACGCTGACGCGCATTGTGGGGGACGGCCTGGCGATTCTTTTTTCAGCGCCGCTGGTTCAGCCTGATCATCAGCAAAAAGCCCTGTCTTGTGCCTGGGCACTGCACCAGTTTTCCAGCCAGTACGCGGCCCGGATGCAAGCCCGTGGGTTGCGCTTTGGGCTGACCCGGGTGGGTGTGCACAGTGGCGAGGTGATGGTAGGCAATTTTGGCGGCAGTGCCATTTTTGACTACCGTGCCCTGGGCGACCCAATCAACACTGCGGCCAGGCTGGAGAGCGCCAACAAGCCATTCGGTACCACCGTGTGCGTGTCACAAGCCACGTTAGACGGTTGCAACGGCTGGCGCACGCGTCCGGTTGGGTGGGTGCTGCTGCAGGGCAAAACGCAAGCGCTGCAGGTGCATGAGGTGCTGGGTCCCCAAGCACCTGCAGACACCGACTATCTCAACGCTTTTGCACTGCTGCAGTCTGGTCAGGCCGAAGCGTCAGCGGCCTTTGCAGCCCTGGCGCAGCAGCGGCCCCGTGATGGGCTGGTGGCGCTGCACCTGGCCCGTTTGCGCAGCGGGCAGACCGGTGACCGGGTGCAGCTCAAAGACAAGTAAACCAGTACGCTTTACCGCACCACTACTTCCACGCGCCGATTGCGCGGCTCATTGACACCATCCGGGGTGGCTACCAACAAGTTGCTCTCGCCATGTGACTCCACGGACACGTGTTCAGCGCTCAGGCTGGTTGTGCCAATGAGCTGTGCCACCGCCTGGGCCCGGGTCAGACCCAGTGCCGCATTGGCCTGCGCATCACCTGCCGTATCGGTGTGGCCAATGACAGAAATATCGACCCCAGGCCGCCGCTTGATGTCGGCCTGAATGCGCCCAATTTCAGCCAATGAAGGGGCATCAAGCTGTGCCCCACCGGCTTCAAAATAAAGCAAATAACTGACCGGTTTGAACGGGCTGGCGGCCAGTGCAGCGCCAAAATCTTTTTGCACCTGCGCGTCGCTGGCTTGAAAAGTTTCACCGGCTGTGCCGCCCAGCACGGCAGCCTGGTTTTTGTTTTGCAGCAGCGTTTCCCCCTTGGGGCTGCGCAGCACCACCTGGCCCAGCTTGCCGTCGTCGTCGGGCAACAGCACCACATAATTCTGACCCGCGCAGCCCACCAGCGTGAGCACCAGCAGCGCCAGCGCCAGCCCCTGGACACGGGCCATCCGATGCGGTTTGAAATGAAGGTTCATGCTTTCAGTCTTTCTGCACGGCGGCAACAAAGTGCGTACCACGCACGCCAATATTGCCGGTGGGGGTGCGCACCTGCACGGCTTGTGGTTTGAGCTTGGCGATCAGTCCCGAGACGTAGTTCAGCGTGCCCCGCAGCAGGTTCGCGTCCAGCTGGAACTGTGCCTGGGCTGGGGCAAACAAAAACGCATCCAGTGCCAGATCGGTATCAGGGCCGATGGACAGCAGCGTGTTGTCTTTAAGGGTTACGCCCAGGCTGGCCTGCGGGCCGGTGTGCAAAACGGTACTGGCCTGCACCGCAAGACCGGCCACGGCCTGAACCCGTTGGCCCGCATGCACCAACGCGGCATCACCCCGCACCGTTTTCACATAGCCAATGGTGGCATCGTCAGCCCACGCGGCTTGGCCCGCCAGCACGGCTGCCAGCACCAGCAGCAAGCCGGGTTGTTTGAAAAACATTTCAATACTCCTTGAGGTCATACGGTTCTATTTTCCCATCCCGGTCGCGGCATTCAGGTCGCCATGAAGTCGCGGATGGCAAACAGCGTCGCATCCGGGGCTTCGGTCATCTGGTTATGCCCCACCGGCAGCATCTGCACGTGCACGCTTTGGCCGCTGGAGCGCCCAGCCGCGATCAGGCCTTGGGCGGCTTTGGGCGGTGTCATTTGGTCTTGTGTGCCGAGCAAAAAGAGCACCGGGCAGGTGAT
>JAVHPS010000112.1:9637-11789 GCA_036170715.1 Rhodoferax sp.
GGCGGCATCGTCCATGCGGAAATGCGTGGTGCTGGCCGGGTGAATCACCAGGCTGCGGGCATCGCCCACGTTGGCCAGGTGGCTGAAAATTTTGAGCGCTTCAACAAACGCCTGGCCTTGCACGCGGCTGCCTTGCAGGTCAAAGCTGAACACCGACCCGGCTCCGCGCGGCAGCAATTGGGCCGCCAGCGCGTGGCTCGGGTGCTCGGCCAGCAGCGGGTGGCCGACGCGCGCCACCAGCGGCTGGCGGATCAAAAACTCCACCACTTTTTGCGTGTTGCTCATGTGCCGCGCCATGCGCAGCGGCAAGGTCTCAATGCCCTGCAAAATCAGCCAGGCCGAGTGCGGGCTCAGGCACGCGCCAAAGTCGCGCAGGCCCTCGCGGCGCGCGCGCAGCAAAAAAGCACCCACGGTGGACTCCTCTGAAAACACCATGCCATGAAAGCCGTCGTAGGCTTGCGTCAGCTCCGGGAATCGGCCACTGTGCTCCCAGTCAAAGCTGCCACCGTCCACCACCAGCCCACCAATCACCGTGCCGTGGCCGCTTAAAAATTTGGTGGCCGAGTGGTAGACCAGATCCGCCCCCAACTCAAACGGTTTGATCAACCAGGGCGTGGTCAGTGTCGAATCCACCAGCAACGGCACACCGGCCTCATGCGCAATGGCGCTGACGGTGGGAATGTCCAGCACATCCAGCCCTGGGTTGCCCACGGTTTCACCAAATAGCAGTTTGGTATTGGGGCGCAGTGCGGCGCGCCAGCCGTCGATGTCGCCCGGTTTCACAAACGTGGTCTCGATGCCAAAGCGGCGCAGCGTGTAATGCAACAGGTTCTGGCTGCCGCCATACAGCGCGGTGCTGGCCACGATGTGGCTGCCAGCGCCCATCAGGGTGGCAATGCTCAGGTGCAGCGCGGCCTGGCCGCTGGCGGTGGTGATGGCTCCAATGCCGCCCTCCAGGGCGCTGATGCGCTCCTCCAGCACGGCATTGGTGGGGTTGCTGATGCGGCTGTACACATGGCCGGCACGCTCCAGGTTAAAGAGCGACTGGGCGTGTTCGCTGGACTCAAAGACGAATGAGGTGCTGAGGTGAATCGGCACTGCGCGTGCACCCGTGGTGGGGTCAGGGGCTGCACCTGCGTGCAGAGCCAGGGTGTCAAAAGCGGGGTCAGCGTAGCCGGGCATGGCAGTCTTTCACGTTCAAGGGTGCGCGCGAGCACCTCGGTTTTTGATTGAATTTGCGTATCTTGGTGTAAATCATGATTCAGCAGCGCGCTATTGTGGGCTATATTGCAACCCCATCAACCGACGGTTGTCGGCTCAACCAGCAAGAGGCACACCATGAAAGTCAGCGATATTTTGCGCATCAAAGGCGGCACATTGTTCACCGCCACCCCCGACGAATCCCTCATGGCGGCACTGCGGTTGATGGCCGAGCGCGACATTGGCTCCCTGGTGGTGATGGAGCACGGCGAGTTGGTGGGCATGGTCACGGTGCGTGAACTGACCCAGATTCTGGTCAAGAACAATGGCAATGTAGCCAGCAGCACCGTGCGCGCCGCCATGGACGATGCCCCCCTGACCTGCACCATGGACACCGACATGGACGAAGTGCGCCGCATGATGCTGGACAAACACGCCCGCTACATGCCGGTCATGAATAAAAAAATGCTCATGGGCGTGATCAGCTTTCACGACGTGGCGCGTGCCGTGGTGGACAGCCAGAACTTTGAAAACCAGATGCTCAAGGCCTACATCCACGACTGGCCCGAAGGCCAGGAACCCGCCGAAGCCCCCAAGCTGTAACGCCAGCACCCCTGGCGCACGCGCCGCCAGCCGCTCAGGGATAATCGCGCCCCATGAGCGGCAATACCTTTGGAACCCTATTCGCAGTCACCAACTTTGGTGAATCCCACGGCCCGGCCATTGGCTGCGTGATTGACGGCTGCCCGCCGGGTTTGGCGCTGTCAGAGGCCGACATCCAGCCTGACCTGGATCGCCGCCGCCCCGGTACCAGCAAATTTGTGACCCAGCGCAACGAGCCTGATGCGGTGCAAATCCTCAGCGGCGTGTATGAGGGCAAAACCACCGGCACGCCGATTTGCCTGCTGATCAACAACACCGACCAGCGCAGCAAAGATTACGGCAACATTGT
>JAVHPS010000113.1:0-2411 GCA_036170715.1 Rhodoferax sp.
TCGATCAGCGCCATGGCGGCGGCGGCCTCGTTGGGCACGTCGCGCACCAGCACCGGCACGCTGTCCAGGCCGGCCAGTTTGGCAGCCCGAAAACGCCGCTCGCCGGCAATGATCTCGTACACCGGACGCAGTGCACCACCGTTGTCACCGGCTGGGGACATCTGATTGCGCTTGACTTGCGCGTCGGCATCGCTCAGGCGGCGCACCAGAATCGGCTGCATGATGCCCTGCGCCTTGATCGACTCGGCCAGCTCGTAGAGCGCGCCCTCGTCCATGCGGGTGCGCGGCTGGTACTGACCCGGCACCAGGTCGGTGAGCGAGAGCGTGGACGGCTGGCCGCCGTTGGCCAGGTTCACAGGCGCGCCGTCGAGCGTGAACGTTTCGTCGGCGGTGGGGCCGAGCAAGGCCTCCAGACCGCGCCCCAAGCCTTTGAGTTTTTTCGTCACCATGTGTTCATCCCGGTTAAATTTGAATCAGTTCGTCCAGCAGCGCCTGCCCGGCGGGCCAGTTGCCCAGACCGGAGTCGGCGTTGATGTGCCCCACCGCGCCGGCGTCCACCAGCCTGGATCCCCAAGCGCTGGCCAAGCATTGCGCGCGCGCCAGGCTGCAGTAGGGGTCGTCATGGCTGGCCACCAGCGTGCTGTTAAACGGCAGCGGCTGCAGCGGGATGGGTGACCAGCTCGCCAGCACCGGGCGCAGCGCCTCACGCTCCACGTCGCCCGGGGCCACCAACAGCGCCGCTTTGACCCGGTGGGCGTTGCGCGTGTGCGCCGCCCAGGCCGCCACCAGCACACAACCCAGGCTGTGCGCCACCAGCACGGCGGGTTCAGTGGTAGACAGCACCACGTCTTCCAGCCGGGCAATCCAGTCACCACGCAGCGGCCGCATCCAGTCGTGCTGGTCGACGCGCTGGTAGCCGTGACGAGCCTGCCACAGGCTTTGCCAGTGCTGTGCACCGGAGCCTTGCCAGCCTGGCAGGATGAGGACGTTTTGAGATTTCATACTAATGATTTCATAGCTACCACCCCTGTATTCACAAGGGCCAGAGGCCAATTTGGCTACATGCTTTTAACCCGCTCCACCATCTCTTGCGCAAACGTCACAAAAGCCTGGGCCCCTTTGCTGCTGGAGTCAAACACCACCCCTGGCACGCCGTAGCTGGGCGCTTCGGCCAGGCGCACATTGCGTGGAATCATGGTGTCAAACACCTTGTCGCCAAAGCGGCTTTTGAGCTGGTCGCTGACCTGTTGCTGCAAGGTGATGCGGGGGTCAAACATGACCCGCAACAGGCCGATGATGGCCAGGTCTTTGTTCAAGTTGGCATGCACCTGTTTGATGGTGTTGACCAGATCGGCCAGGCCTTCAAGGGCAAAATATTCGCACTGCATCGGCACGATCACGCCGTGGGCGCAACACAGACCGTTGAGTGTGAGCATCGACAAACTGGGCGGGCAATCGATCAGCACAAAGTCGTACTCGCCGTCCACTTCGACCAGCGCTGTCTTGAGGCGTTTCTCACGCCGTTCCAGGCTGACCATTTCCACCTCGGCGCCGGCCAGTTCGCGGTTAGCCGCCAAAATATCGTAGCTGCAACCCGCATCAACCAACTTGGGGCTTTGCACCCGTGCTTCTTTGACCGATGCCGACTCCAGCAGCACGTCGTAAACGCTCAGGTTCAGCTTGCGCTTGTCCACGCCCGAACCCATGGTGGCGTTGCCTTGCGGGTCCAGGTCCACCATCAACACGCGCTGCCCCACTTTGGCCAAACCAGCCGCCAGATTGACCGTGGTGGTGGTTTTGCCCACGCCACCTTTTTGATTGGCAATACAGAAAATTTTGGCCATGCGATGCGTACCGGGTGGATGGATGGAATCGGGATTGGAAACGTGTTTCACGTGAAACGTGAAAGTCTGTAGTGTAAATGGCTCTATGTTGGGGTTGCGGGTGATGGCGTAGGGCTGGTGGAATGGCATCGAAAGCCTGTTCGGGGCGTTGCCCAGAGGTCATCCACATAGGGCGCGGCGACTGGGTCAGGCGCATGCGGTTTTGGGTTGCAATCAACGCGCGGGGCTCGGATACTTGGATGCCAGCTTCTTGTGCGCGCGCCTTGCACCCCAAAGCCCGGTCGCCTGGCCCAATCACCACGCCCGAGAAGCTGCTGGAACGACAGATGAATACAAATACAAAGGGAAGATTTGGCCAATGGATGTCGAACAGGACTGTCCAGCGCCGGAGATGATTTGATGGTTGCTTAATCAAGCCAACTTTGGCAAACCGCTTTAAATTGAATAGCTGCTACCGCATACCGCGCAGGGGCTCCAGGGCAATTTTCCCTAAACTTTTTGATAGCTCACACAGTTCGGGCAGGGTGATTGGGTCAGGTGACCGGGCTTTGGAGCCAAAGGCGCGCG
>JAVHPS010000114.1:0-2402 GCA_036170715.1 Rhodoferax sp.
ATCCCACGTGGTGGTGGCACAGGCTATACCGGGGGCGCGATTCCCTTAGATAAATCCGTGCCACCACTGTTGAGCTCATTTGACGTGGCATCGCTGGAAGCGGCGCAACAAGCCCAACCCGAATTGCCACGCGGCCTGTTGCTCGATACCCTGTGGACCGGGTGGCTGGAGACCGCGCTGCGGCTCGAATGCGTGACCGTGATTTGTAACCAAAATCTGTGGAACGATGCCAGCTTGCGCCAAGCCAGAAGTGCCAGTCTGCGCACCCTGAGCTACACCGTCAATGAGCATGACGCGGCGCACAAACTGTTGGGCATGGGCTTGGACGGCATCATCACCGACCGGGTCGACCTGTTCAGCCCCGCCAGCCTTTGACCAACAGCCACTGGGTGCTGGCACTTGCAGCCACAATGGCCACGTAAGTCAGCATCTTGCCGTCGCGCCCAAAGATTGCCAAACCGGCCACCAGCACCAGGCTACACACTACAAAATGCATAGCTACTTGCCGAACATATACCTGGGCTGCGTGCTTATTTCTTACAAATAACCAACTGAGCATCGGCATCCACACAGCCATCCATAACGCCGGTGCGAGCAGGTTAATGCCATGGTTAAACAGTGCCACTGGTTCCATCCACACCCCGCAAAAGTAAAAGAAAAAATGATGTGTGTCAAAGCACCACCTGGGTGATTTTATAATTCGACCATGGCAGTTTGGGCCTTAGGCATAAATCACAAAACAGCACCGCTCGATCTGCGCGGCCGGTTCGCGTTCGCCATCGATCAGGTTGAACCGACCCTGCACGCCCTGCGCCATGCGCTCAGCAGGGAACCTGAAGCGGCACTTATTTCCACCTGCAACCGCACTGAAATTTACTGCGCCGGTGAGCTGCCACAACTCGAACACACCTTGGCCTGGCTGGCCAAAACCGGTGACGTATCGCCCGAACTGCTGCGCGCCCACGCCTACACCCTGAGCGATGGCTTAGCCGCCCGCCACGCGTTTCGGGTTGCCAGCGGACTGGATTCCATGGTGCTGGGCGAAACCCAGATTTTGGGTCAAATCAAAAATGCCATCCGCGCCGCTGAAGCCGCTGGTTCGCTGGGCAACACCCTCAGCCAACTGTTTCAGCGCTCGTTTGCCGTGGCCAAAGAAGTGCGCAGCTCGACCGAAATTGGCGCGCATTCCATCAGCATGGCCGCCGCCGCCGTGCGCCTGGCAGGGCAGCTGTTTGAAGACCTGAGCGAGGTCAATATTTTGTTTGTAGGCGCAGGCGAAATGATCGAACTGTGCGCCACCCACTTTGCCGCCAAAAGCCCCAAGAGCATCACCATTGCCAACCGCACGCTGGCCAACGGCGAAGCCCTGGCCGGTCAATTTGGGGCCGAAGTGATGCGCCTGGCCGACCTGCCTGAGCGGCTGCACGAATTTGATGCGGTGGTGAGCTGCACCGCCAGCAGCTTGCCGCTGATTGGCCTGGGTGCGGTCGAGCGCGCCCTGAAACAACGCCGTCGCCGCCCGATGTTCATGGTCGATCTGGCTGTGCCACGCGACATTGAAATTGAAGTCAAAGCCCTGGAAGACGTGTACCTGTACACCGTGGATGACCTGGCCGGCGTGGTGCAAACCGCGCAAGCCAACCGCCAAGCCGCAGTGGCACAGGCCGAAGCCATTGTGGATGCCGGCGTGCAAAGCTTTTTGCACTGGATTGAGCAGCGCGCCACGGTGCCGTTGATTCAGCAACTCAACGCCCAGGCCGACGAGTGGCGTGCGGCTGAAATTGCCCGTGCCCGCAAGCTGCTGGCCAAAGGCACGGACGTGGACAGCGTGCTGGAAGCCCTGAGCAAGGGCCTGACGCAAAAAATGCTGCACGGCGCCATGGCCGAGCTGCGTGGCGGCGATGTGGCCAGCCGGGAACGCGCCTCAGAGGCCGCGCACCATTTCTTTTTGCGCAAAGAGCGTTAGCTGCACTGCCTGATCAGCCCCTTGGGCATGGCGGCCAAACTGTCCCACTCTGGTTGTCAACTTTGCCGCCAGTGCGCCCAACACCGCCATTGCCGCTGGCTCCAAGCCATCAACCCCGCGTCACCCACGGCCTTCACCACCGATCTATTGCGCCAGTTACCACCATGAAACCCTTTCTTCGCCAACAACTCGCCCGTTACGCCGACCGCCTGGGAGAACTGGAGTTTTTGCTCTCACGCCCCGACATCATGAGCGACATGGCGCAGTTCTTGAAACTCTCGCGCGAGCACACCGACGTGGCCGCCGTGGCCGGGCGCTGGTTACGCTACCAGCAACGTGAAGCCGATTTGAGCGCCGCGCAAGACCTGCTCAAAGCTTCTGCTGACGATGCCGACATGGCCGACATGGCGCAAGAAGAAATCAACGCTACCCAGGC